>QHVA01000184.1 GCA_003223425.1 Gemmatimonadota bacterium | reverse complement strand
TGAGTGTGAACGTATTCACGCCGAGCATTTTCGCCGCGAAGTCGTTCTCCATGTAGCTGCTCATGCCCTGCACGATGGAAATGACGGCTATCAGGAACATCACGCCGATGCAAACGCCGAGTAGCGTGAAAAAGCTTTTCAGCTTCTGGACGCGGATCTGCGCCAGAGCGAGCCAGATTGCCTCGACGAACGGCATTGCTATTCCTTCGTTGAGGAAATCTTGGGCGGTGCGATACCTGCAGCCTTGATGAATGTCGCGCGCTTCTCGTCGCTGGCGACCATTCCGTCGTGCAGAAGGATGACGCGGCAGGCGTGAGCTGCGATGTCTGACTCGTGGGTGACCATGATCACAGTCTGGCCCTGTTCCGCCAGACCCTCGAACACGCGCATGATCTCTTCCGACGTAGTCGAGTCCAGATTTCCGGTGGGCTCGTCGGCCAGAAGAATCGACGGCTGATTTACGAGTGCGCGCGCGATCGCGACGCGCTGACGCTGACCACCGGAAAGCTCATTTGGCCGGTGCTGAACACGGTCGCCGAGCTGAACGCGCTCGAGAGCCTCGACGGCCCGCTTCCGTCGTTCGTCTGCCGAGACGCCGGCGTAGACGAGTGGAAGCTCGACGTTGTGCAACGCCGTCGCGCGTGGGAGGAGATTGAAGGTCTGAAAGACGAAGCCGATCTCGCGGTTCCTGACGCGGGCGAGCTCGTCCTCATCCTTGTCGGAAACGAGAGCGCCACTCAGCCAGTACTCGCCGGCTGTTGGAGTGTCGAGGCAGCCGATGAGATTCATCAGTGTCGATTTTCCCGACCCGGACGGACCCATGATCGCCACGTACTCGTTGCGACGGATCGCGATGTCGACTCCACGTAAGGCGTGGACGACTTCGCCTCCTATGTCGTAGTCACGCTTCAGTCCGCGCGTAACGATTACCCAGTCTTTCTCGGGGGTACCGCCGGCCTCCTGGGTAACGATGTGCCGCTCAGCGGTAGTGCTGAGCGGGATTTCATCAGTATGCATTATGTCTTCGCCGGCTCGCCGGCTTTCTTCGGTTGTTCCTTCTGTGCGCGCACCGTTGCGCCGTCCTTGAGCTCGCGGATTGCCTGATAGGTGCCGCCGACGATCTGCTCGCCCTCCTTCAGGCCATTGACCACCTCGAAATACTTCTCACCCGCGATACCAACCTTTACGGGACGGAAGGTCACTTTGTTGTTCGGACCCACCACGAAGACTCCTTCGACGTCGCGCTTCCCGACCTGTTTCGCCGGGGCTTTCTTGGCGAGCGTGAGCGCGGTGTCCGGCTTCACGCTGTCTTCGCGCACGGTCAACGCGATAATTGGAATCGACAACACGTTGTTTCTGGTCGAGGTGATGATCTTCGCGGTCGCCGAGAAATCGGGGCGCGTGTCGGGCGGAGCATTCAATAGCTGAATGGTCACCTCATAGTCGATTGCCTGGTCGGTCGAGCCTCCGGTGCCGCCGGTGCCCGCGGCTTTTACAGAGCTGTTCGAGATATCGGAGACACGACCGATGAAAGTCGTGTCCGGGAAAGCATCGAGCTGAACCACTGCCGAATCGCCGATCTTTATTCGAGAGACATCCGTCTCGTCGACCTTCACCTTGGTCTCGAGCACGCTCATGTCGCTGACGGTGAGCATCGTCGCCGCATCCTTGTTGAACGTACCCTGGATGGCAGTCTCACCCTGCTCGATACTGAGACGCGTCACTCGGCCACTCATCGGAGCGACAATCGTTGTCTTACTGAGTAGCGACTGCGAGTCGCGCAGCGAAGCAGTCGCCTGGTCGATAGAGTGGTTCGCCGCTTCCAGCGAGGCCTGATTTACTTCGACCTGAGTGCGCAGCTGCTCGATCTGTTCGTCGGAGACGAGCGTCGGGTTTGCCTTCTTGAGCGCCATCAGCCGGTCGAAGTTTCGCTGAGCCTGAAGGAGGGCGGGCTTCGCCTGCGCGGCCTGTGCTTTCGCCGATGCGACAGCGGCGGTTGCTCTCTCGACAGCGGCCCTGTATTGCGACGGATCGATTTCCAGCAGGAACTGGCCGGCGGTGACCATCTGGCCTTCCTTGACCGCCAATCGCACGATTCGACCGCTGATGTCGGCGCTGATGTCCACTTTCGTATGCGGCTGGACCTGCCCGCTCGCCGTTACGGAAGCAACGAGATCACGCCGCTGAACTTTTTCCATGCGGACTTCGGTAGCCTTGTTGCGGCCCTTCATTGCGCTGGTGACACCGATGATCACGATCGCGAGTGCGATCGCGCCGGCTACAGTCCACTTGGTGCGTTTCTTCATATAGGTCGATCCGATTTAGCGAAGGGGATGACCAACGGCGCTTTCTAGAGCGGCGAAGGCTTTATGGTAGTCATACACTGCAGTGATACGATCGCTCTCGGCGCGCTCGTACGTCGCACGCGCCTCCGTCAGGTCCACGAATGTAGTCGCCCCGATTCTGTAACGGTCCTGCACCAGCTTGAGCTCCTGTTTTGCCTTGGCGCCGTTCTGTTCCTGGAGCGCGACAGTTTTTTCCGCAGTGACGAGAGTGAGATAAGCAGCGGTGACATCAGCGGTCAGCGCTAGCTCCCGCGCTCTCACGCTGTAGCGCGCGTCGGACCTGCTGGCCATCGCCTCCTGCAACCTCTGCTCGCGCGCGAATCCGTCGAAGAGCGGAAGCGAAAGAGTTGCTGATATTGAACGCGGTGACTTGGTGAAATTGAAGGGGAATTTTGCGTTGCTGTCACGGATCGCCTGCGCTTCCGCGCTCGTGAATGCCATTGCGTTGCACTCAGCCAGCTGGTTCGAGAGGCTGAGCGCCGCGCGCACTTCTTCAGTCCTGATGCAGCTAGCGCGCGACGCGTCTAGCTGGGCCGCTGCCTGCTGCACCGGGAAGTTGGAGTTGGCGTACCCGTAGGTGTAGCCGCCGACCCCCGTCGACAGCGTCAGTGTGGGAGAGTACTCGCCCTTCTCGCGCCGAACGTTTAAATCCGCCACGTGTTCGCGCGATCGCAGCGCGAGAACGACGGGATTCTCACGATGCGCCGACTGGATCAAGTCCTGGAGACTCAAGTTCATCGGTGTAACCGGAAACTCGCTTACGAGCTTAACGTGCGCGGGCTGAGGAGTACCCATCAACTGAAACAGCCGGAGCTTCTCGATATCGACCTGATTTCTTGCTTTCAGCGCCTGCACTTTCTGAAGACCGAGCGCAACTTCGGCGCGCTGGACGTCGAGCTGCGTGCCGGAGCCGACAATCTCTCGCGCCTGCGCGAGAATAAGTTCCTGCTGCGATGCAACCACAAGCGAGTCCTGCAGGTCCGCGTTCGCCTCGGCCTGTAGTGAGGAGAGATATTGCTGACGCACGTTGTTCCGCAGCGTCTCGCTCGCGCCAGTGATGTCAGCTTCCACCGCGTCCCGATTGGCGCGCTGTAGGCTCGGCGTAATCAGCGTCCCGCTGTTGATTCGGTAATTGAGTCCAATCTGATAGTTGGACTGGTTGACGTCGGAACTCGCGCCCAAACTTGTACCGCTGAAGATCTGCTGACCACCCTGCTGCCTTTGCACGCTGAACGACGCGTCCGCGCTCGGAAGCAGAGCGCCGTACGCGCTTCGCACCGCGGCGCGGGCATTTATCCGGTTATTGAGGGTTTGCTGAAGCTCGGGGTTGTTGCGTCGTGCGAGCTCGATGGCTTGATCGATTGTCAGTGTGGCGGCGGCAGTCGTATCGCGCGGAACGCCTTGGGCGGATGCCTGCACGGCCCCTGCAGCGAGACATATGAAAAGCAGTGATCGCATCATTATAGAAGAGGTGGGCTTTTGGAATATGTACGGGCAACTATACAACAGAGTTTCAGCGCCGAACACAACGAGTTTCCTTAAGATTGAATTAAAGTGGATTTCCCTGTACTCAGCGCGCTTGTGACCGCGAGCCGCGCGCGAATAGACGCGCTATTCAGTCGGCGCGGGCGCCAGGAAGATTCGGTCGCTGATCTTGGAGTAGATCCGGTCGTAAATGAGCTTCCCCTTTTCTGCTGACGCGAGCGAGGGTCTTCCGATCGATCCGGCGCTCCCGCTTGGAACTGTGAGCCAGCCGCGCCTGTACCGTCTGAGCTGTTCGCGCGACATCATGTAATCCTGTGCCTGATCCAGGTTCACCATCTCGGGTGCCAGAAAGAGCATGATTGAAGTGTCGACTTCGTCCCCGTGCATGGCTTCTCTCTGTCCTTCGAGCAGGTCCGAGAGATTTACGCCGAACATGTCGA
>QHVA01000025.1 GCA_003223425.1 Gemmatimonadota bacterium | reverse complement strand
TCAGACGCCGCCAACGCCGTGGTAAAAGGGATTCGCGATGTCGAAGCATCGCTCACCTTACTTGGACTGCCTGACAGCGAAATGGCCCGCGCGGCAGATCGCGCCGGGATCGCCTTTGCGAGCGAAGCGTTCGTCGATCGAGCATACAAGCCCGATGGGACTCTCGTTCCGCGTAACGAGCCGGGAGCGGTGATCAGCGATGTGAAAGGGACCGCGCAGCGAGCGGTGATGCTGGTCAAAGGACAAACCATCACCGCCGACGACGGCTCGGAGCTCCACATCACGGCGCAGTCGCTTTGTGTGCACGGTGACAACGCAGAAGCGGCCGCGATCCTGGGCGCGCTGAGGGCTCGACTCAAAGAAGCCGGCGTGGTCATCGCGCCTTTCGCCGCTTGACCGACGCCCGGCTTCGCCCACATCCACTCGGCGATTCCGCTGTCACCATTGCGTTTGGTGTAGAGCGCACTTCAGAGCTGCTCGGTCTGATTCATTCCGCGGCGCGTTCACTCGAGGCGGCAAACATTCCGCACGTTCAGGACATCGTTCCGGCATATCTCGCACTGACGGTGTTCTACGATTCGCTTCACGCCTCGTACGAGGAGATGGCAGCGACACTTCTCGACGCTTGTGAGCATCGCGCGCGCGCGATCGCCCACGTTGCGTTGCCGAGCGAGCACCGAATCCCGGTGACATACGATGGCGCAGATCTCGAGTGGGTTTGCTCGTCCACAGGTCTGTCGGTTGAGGAAGTCATCGCGCGGCATACGGCGAGGAGCTACACCGTAGACTTGCTGGGCTTCGTACCCGGGTTCGCGTATCTCAGCGAGCTCGACTCGTTGCTACAGCTTCCGCGGCGTGCTCAGCCCCGACCACGGGTTGCGGCGGGCAGTGTTGCAATCGCTGCCGCGCAGACCGCTGTGTATCCTCTCGATACTCCGGGCGGATGGCACATTATCGGGCGCACCGATATCGCGATGTTCGACCCGGCCCGCGATCCGCCCGCCCTGCTCTACCCCGGCGACCGGGTTCTCTTCGAGCGCGTGGAATGATCACCATCACGAGAGCGCCACCATACCTAACCGTGCAGGATGGCGGGCGAAAGCGTTCGCGCTCCTCCGGCGTTCCTCCGGGAGGCGCGATGGACCTTTTCGCGCTCGAGGCTGCCAACGCCATGGTTGGCAATCGCGTCGATGCAGCGGCGTTTGAGTGGGCGCTCGGCGGCGGCACTGTGCGTTTCGAGCGAGACTGTGTTTTCGCGATCGGCGGTGCGACTGCGCGCGCGACACTTTCGGGAAGGGTAGTTGCGCCGTGCACGACCACTTATGCGCGAGCCGGTGACGAGCTTTCGATCGACCAAATCATCACCGGTCGCTTCCTCTATCTCGCATGCCACGGCGGGGTCGATGTTCCGTTGCTGCTCGGAAGCCGCTCCACTTATCTCCCGGGTCGCTTCGGGGGATACCAGGGGCGGTCGGTGAAAAGCGGAGACACAGTTCCGCTGGGCGAACCAAAGGCCGAACCGCCGGCTGAGGGATTTCACTGCGCTGCGGACCTGATGCCGCGCTACGATACCGGAATCGTTCACGCGACCCGAGGCACGCAAGAGGACTTGTTCGACGAAGCGGCCTGGCTGACTCTGAGCGAAAGCGAGTACAGGGTCTCCGCCGCGTCGGATCGCACGGGTTATAAACTCGAGGGACCTCCGCTTTCGAATCGATCGGGCACTCTCCCCTCCGAGGCTGGCTGCCCGGGCGCAATCCAGGTTACAGGAGAGGGGCTTCCGATCGCCCTGATGGCTGACGCGCCGACGGTGGGCGGATACCCGAAGATCGCAGTCGTCAGCGAGGCAGATCTTCCAATCCTCGCTCAGCGCCGCCCCGGTGAGACAGTCCGCTTCGTGCTGATACCGATCGAGCAAAGTCAGCGCGCCCTCAAGCGCCGAGCGTCGGATCTCGACGCTATCAGACTTCTGGCAACCCGATCCGCCAGCGGGTAAAGCGCGTCCTCAGAGAAAAAAGCGGGTGCGAGTGGCAAACAACTGTTGGGGGATGTGTCCATGGAACGAAGTGACAGCGAAAGCATCAACCCGAGTGTCGCGGCAGATCAAACTACCTTCGACGGCGGAGTCTCCGGCCGTGTGAAGAGCGTCGCTTCCACGGTCAAGGAAAAAGCTTCGAACATACCAGCGATGCTTGCCGACGGACTCGAGGCAGGCGCACAGGCGCTGCGTCACCGCCAACCGGCAACGAGTGAGACGACGGCCGGATCATCGGTCGCGGTCGCCAACGATTCCGGTATCGCCGCCGTTACCGATACGCTCGCGAGCGGAATGCAGTCCAGCGCCGACTGGCTTCGTGATGCCGATCTGGACCAACTGAAGGCAGGTGTCGAGAAGCAGGTCAAGGAACATCCAGCCCGGTCACTTCTCGTCGCCCTCGGTGCCGGCTATCTGATCGGAAAGGCCTTCCGGCGGTAGCGATGAAAATCGCGAGCGCAGCACAAGGTCATCGTGGAGTCGGGCAGCTCCTCCGCGAAGTCGCGCAGGACGGCGCGCATCTGGCGCGCCAGGAAGTAAACCTCGCGCGCATCGAATTCGCTCAGATCGCGCGCGACATCGGGAAAGGCACCGTGTTCGCTGTTGCTGCGGCGATGCTGGGACTGCTGACAGTGCAAATGCTCGTCTTCGGTTTTGCTTTGCTCATGGGCGATGCGCTTTTTCGCGGGCATTACTGGATCGCGGCGTTCATCCTGACTGCAATTCTGGGCGGAGTCGCGTTTTACCTCCTGAAACGCGGGACGGCGCTGCTTTCGCCTAAGAACATCAAACCCGAGCAGACATTGGCCACGCTACGGAGACACAAGGATGGCTGAGACTACGACGGAAGTTCGAGCAGACATCGAGCAGACTCGGGCGCGCATGTCGGACGCGATTTCCGAGCTCGAGAGGAAAGTCGACCTGACCCAAAAGGTTCGGGAGCATCCGTGGGGTGCGGTCGGGGTTGCATTTGGCGCAGGAATCGCCTTGAGCGTATCCCGCGCCGACGTCAAAGCGGCGAAGGTGACCGCCGACGCCACCAAGGAAACCAGCAGCAAGCTCGGCGAAGCACTGGATGGCGTCGTCGCCGCACTTATCGCGGGTGTTGCCGAGGCGTTCCATTCCCGAATCGACGGAATGGTCAACGAAGTCGTGACCTCTATCCGCGGGTCACCGCCCCGAATCAAGACCATCGGCATCGCCGACAGAGCGGCGGACGTACCGATAAGGGCAGATTGACCTCCCACGGCGATCGGCGCAGACGCAATTGAGCTTGCGCTGATCGCCGCCAGCTTCTAAATCCGTGGTGCTCGCGTGCGGGCCAATCCGGTCCCGCTCTCGCCCACCCGGAGGCAATGCTGTTTCCCCGCATACGTGTTGGAGAAGCTTTCATTGCCGCACTGCTGCTCGTCGCATTCGACCAGGCACTTGCGCGCCCCCACCTCGTTGCCGGACAGGCGACGAAGCAGCGGGTGCCGTTTCGAGTACCGTCGGACGCTGAATTAAGGGATAGCGTATACCGCGCCTCGGCGTTGCGCGGGCGAGCAATTCTTCTGGCAACGCGTGACAGCCTTCCGCGCAACGTTGGCAACTCACTTCGCTGCGCGAGCTGTCACATCGATGGCGGCCTGCGTCGCGACGCGATGCCGTGGGTCGGCAGCTACGTGAGATTTCCGCAGTACCGCCCCAGAAGCGGGAAAGTTGATCTCATCGAAGACAGAATCAACGACTGCTTCCGACGCAGCATGAATGGCAGAGCGCTCGACGCCACAGGCAGGGATATGCGCGACATTGTCACTTATCTCGCGTTTCTCTCGAGCGGAATTCCCGTCGGTGCCGAGATGGAGGGTCAGGGCTTCCCGCGACTGGAGGCGATGAAGGGAGATGCAGGCCGTGGCATCGCGGTTTTCAGATCGACCTGTGTACGCTGTCACGGAGCAAATGGCGAGGGCACTCAGCTCGCGCCTGCTCTCTGGGGCCGACGCTCTTACAACGTTGGAGCTGGAATGGCGAGGATCAACACGGCCGCATCATTCATCCACGCTCTCATGCCGATCGATCGCGCGCAAATTCTCACTCCGCAGCAGGCGTTCGACGTGGCAACATATGTCAACACTCGCCCGCGCCCCGATTTCCCAGCGAAGGTGCGCGACTGGCCGCGGGGCGGAAAACCGGCCGATGCAGACTATCACGTTCTACCCACCAGTCCACAGGAGAAATCACGATGAGCAAAGAAACAACCCCGAAGCGCAGAGAATTCCTCGGACGACTCGCTGCAGGCGCAGTAGCACTTGGACTTACGGGCTCCATCCCGAGCGCTTTGGCCGCCGACCGCAGGATTCGCTACGACTTAAAGCCCAGCGACAAATGGCTCACCGCGATAACCGGTAAGCATCGTCAATTCTTTGACATGCCGAACCACGAAAATGGGATGGGCCTGCTGCACGTTCGGAATTATCTCAACGCCATGCGCGACACCTATCACGTCACGCATCCAGACGTCACCGCTGTCGTCGGATTGTATGGAATGACGACGATGCTCGGGTTCAATGATGCAATGTGGCAGAAGTACGGACTCGCCAATCCGCTCAAAGTGATGGACGCATCGAAAGTCGCGGCGACCAGCAACGTTTTCTACAACGCGCCCGGCGGCGCCGCGGCGCTCTCGCTTTCAGGGGCACCGATTCCGATTCCTGCCGATTCGTCCATCTCGGCGCTACAGCAGCGTGGTGCAGTGTTCATCCTCTGCAACAACGCGTTCAACATCTGGATGGGACTGCTTGGCGGCGACAAGTCAGCTGATCTCCGAAAGGAGTTCGAAGCCAATATGCTGCCAGGTGTTTACCTGGTGCCCGCTATGGTGGTTGCCGTCAACCAGGCCCAAATGCACGGGTGCACCTATATGTACTTGTGACCTTTTGGTAACCCGAACACACCCCGCAAGCTTCGCGATCGGCTTTCGCCGTTAACATCCGCCCTGGTGGCGCGTCTCTCAAGCTGAACGGTGCGCGAGTGCGCCCACCCGAAAACAGATCCTCGAACAGAGGAAGGAGAAAAGAGATGTCGAATGCGAAGCTTGCGGCGTTCGCGGCCGCTCTGGTTCTGGCAGTCAGCTCACAAGCGTCGGCGCAGTCCGCCCAGGCCCAGCTGAAGGCCCCACCGCATATGACGCGAGCAAGACTCGTTGCCTGGTGCAAGAGTCATCCGAACGCAGTCGCTGACTGCAAGGAAGTTCGCGCCGATACGAAGGAAGTCCGCTCGGATCGCAGAGAAGTTCGCGGCGATCGTAGAGAGGTAAGGGCGGACATTAAAGCAGGCGACAAGAAGGAAGCCAAGCAGGACGCAAGGGAGCTCAAGGCGGATCGCAAGGATCTGCGTCGGGATCGTAGAGACAGACGCCACGATGTGCGTGACCTCCGCAAGGACACGGACAGATAAATCGACCTCGCTATGACCAAACGCCCGCCGGTGGTTAAGTCTACCGGCGGGCGTTTCGCATCCGGGGGGCGTCGCTCAGCGTGCGGGCGCGAGCGTCGGCGCACTCGCAGTCCTGAGATACCGGGCGAGAAAGGCGTCGGTCACCTGCCTTACGAGTCGTGCACTCGTCCCGTTATACATCGCTCCGTGCCGGCCCGGGGGATAGATGCGAACCTCCGCGTCCCGCCCTGCGTTGGTTAAGGCGGTCAGTAATTGCATCGTGTTCTGCGGATGAACGTTGTCGTCCATCATCGAGTGGATCAGAAGAAGATGGCCGCGCATTTTGGCGGCCTGTTCGATCGGCGCACTTGCGACGTAACCCTTGAGATTATCACCAAGCAGGCCCATGTACCGCTCGGTGTAGATCGTGTCGTACAGACGCCAGTCTCCCACCGCCGAGTTCGCCACTCCGACCGGGAATAGCTCCGGATACATCTCCATTGTGAAGACGGTGCTGTAGCCACCGTAGCTCGTACCGATTATTGCGACGCGATTCGGATCGACGTACGTCTGCCGCGCGAGATATCGAGCTGCTTCGGCGAAATCCAGCGCTTCGTATTTCCCGAGCTGCTTGTAAACGACCTTCATGAAGCTGCTGCCGTAATTGTTGGTGCCGCGATTGTTCACGCCGATGATGACGTAACCTTCCTGCGCCAGCCACTGCTGCCACCCGCTGAACGCAAACTGGTCGTATACCTGTTGCGATCCGGGACCGCCGTAAATGTCAAAGATGACAGGGTAGCGCTTACTGGGATCGAACGGGACAGGCTTGATCATGCTGCCGTCGAGACGAGCGCCGTCGGATGTCGTAAAGGAAAAGATCTCAACGGGCGAATACGCGTGCGTCTCGAGCCATTTCATTGTCGCAGCGTTGTTCTCCAACGTACGAAGCTTCTGCCCGGAGGCGGCCCAGATCTCGACCTGGGTTGGCTGACGCAGCGATGAGTAATTGTCGAGAAAGTACGTCGCTGTCGGCGCCATGTTGATGTGGTGATTGCCTTCCGCCGTCGTGATCCGGCGCTCGCCGCTACCGTCGAACCGAATCGAATAGAGCTGACGTTGCAGCGGAGAGGCTTCAGTCGACGTGTAGTAGATCGTCTGGTTTTTCGCGTCGCTGCCTTCGACGCGTGTCACGCTCCAGCTTCCGCGTGTTACCTGATTAACGAGCTTACCTGAATAGTCGTAGCGGTAGAGATGCTGGAACCCGTCGCGATCAGATAGCCAGAAGAACTCGTGCGAGTCAGACGGAAACGTCATCATGTCATCGACGCCCGCGTAGAAATCGTAGACGTCGATCCAGGTCTTGGATGTTTCGGTCATGACTTCTCGACGCCCGCCCGAGCTCACGTCGAAGAAAAAGAGCTTCATCACGTTCTGCGGACGGTTGAGCGTGATCACCGCGAGCGTGTCAGGTCTGCTCGTCCAGTAAATACGCGGAAGGTAGAACTCTCCTTTCTCGCCTGTGTCGAGCCACGTGTTCTTTCCGGTGGATATGTTCACGACGCCGATGCGCACCGTGGCGTTCGTGTCACCAACCTGTGGAATGCGGAGCTTCTCCCATTCCTGATGGAGCCCGGAGTAATCGGACAGCTGTATGTCGGGCTCGGCCGAATCATTGAGCTGCCAGTAGGCGATGTAGCGACTGTCGGGCGACCACTTCCACGCCTGCGCCATGCCGAACTCCTCCTCGTACACCCAGTCGAAGTGGCCGTTGTAGACATGTTCCGACGCATCGCGGGTCAGTCGCTTTTCCTGGTGAGTGGAGAGACTCGTAACGTAGATGTCACCGTCGCGCTCGAAGCCTAGCAGTGCGCCGCTTGGTGAGAGCTCGCTGGTTCGCGCGCCTTTGGTTGCCAGTTGGAGGGAGCGATCGGCAAGTGAGTAGATGTAGAAATCAGAGATTCCGGAGCGGCGAAATATCGGCTGAAAGTTCGATTGAAAGACGAGATGCTTCGAATCCTGCGCCCACTCGAACGAATCGTAACTGAACGGCTGGCTCGTACCAGGAAAAGTGAGACCGCTGCTCGTGAAAAGGACCGTGTCCTTGCCGGTTGGCGGGTCGTAAGCCCGTATCACGGGTGCGCCGGTGCGCGAATCCCGATCGGTGTAGGAGAACCGCTTACCCCCTTCTATCCAGTTGACGTTTCGCGGGCCCTGACGTCCGATGAGGATTCCACTCGCCTGAAAGGCTTCGTCCATGGTTGCGAATCGCTGCTTCTCCTGGGCGCTCGCAACGAGTGGCAGACCAATGACGAGCGCGACGAAATAGACCCTCGAAAGTTTTTTCATTCTCGATTCGTTGGGGAACCAGGTCCGAGAAAACGCGAAAAGCGCAGTCAGGCGCTCCGCTTGTTGCGGGGGTCAGCCATCTGCTCCTCGCACTTCCGACAGTAGATCACTCCGCGGAACGTACAGATAATGCAGATGAAGGTGCCGCAATTCGTGCACGGATATCCTTCGGACGCGCGCTCCTCATTGCTGCAGGACCGGCAAATCATCGCGTCGCGTTCGCGGAGGATCTGGCGCATTCAGATGGTTTGGGACGGAGCGTTGGGGATGGTCGGAGCGCGGCTCCGGATCGCTGAATCTATATCACGGGCCGCATTTGACAACGCGCTTCGCGGCCTGAAGCAGCGTCGAAAGTCGATCAGGTCCGGCCTCCTCCCAACCCGGCGGCATCGGGGCGAGGCGCCGCTTCTCTCCCTCACTCTCGAAGCAGAGCCATCCGTTGCTGTACTCGCTCGCGACTTCCACGTTTCGTCTGAACGGGCTCTTGCGCCGCTCCGGGGTGCGACGCCTATCGGCAAAGCCCTGAAGTTCTTCGCCCCGCGCAGCTGCTGCCGCGCGACGGTCGACTTTGCGTCTTTCGGCTGCTGCCGGAGTCACCAGCCAAACCTCCCACCGCTTACCCGTCGAATCGAGAAACGTCCGATAACTCACGCCGATCCTCCGTCGCCGGTTTCTGCGCCAAGGTCGAGCTGACGAGTTTCTGGTTTGCAGGGCGGGTGCCAAAAAACGTCTAATTCACTCCGTTTTAACAACGAATTCTTCACTCGAAAACGTACGTATTTTGAGAATTACGCGTTATCGCGCATCGAGTTTTCTGCCGGTATCCAAACGATCGAAGTTGAGCAGCGCGTTGAACACGAGGAAATAGCTGCCGATCGTTTCGCCGCGCCACATGGGGTTATTGGCGAAGAGAACGACGTGCCCCTTGCCCAGCGGAACATCTACGACCACCGATCGCTGAGCGACGTCGTTGCCATCGAGCAGTCCGGACGCGAGCAACTCGCGCTGATCCGCAAATCGGACCACCACTCGCGGTCTCAGCGGGGGCGGAATGATCGTGAGCGGATTGCGAAGCTGCTCGTCCGTCACAGGCGCGGCCTGCCACGGTTGCAACGGCCTCCGCTGCGGGACGTCGTTGCGCGGATCGAGCGGGAACCTGCCTTGCGGCACATCCACATCTTCAGCAGTACCACGTCCGGTTGGACGTTCGGTCACCGAATCCGGAAATCTGCCGCCGCGAGTGCCGAGGACGTTCGTGATGCTGAAGCTCGATCCGTCGTCACTGTACACCGCGAGGCTGTCGCGGATGCCGTACGCGAGCGGACTCGCATCGTCCAATACCCTCGTCCGCAGCAGACTTCCCACCACGTGCAGTCGCGGCGGATGGTTAACCGAGACGCCACTCGCGAGACCAAAGGTGACGGCCATCTCGGCGGTGTTCTCGACAGCGAGGAGCACCCCGCCATTCTTCACGAAGGCGGTGAGATTCTCGACGCCCTTCATGCCGAGACCTGGACGAATGTCATCCGTCTCATCGACATCCATGTTTGGCGTGAGCTCGGTCTTCCTCCAGGGCATGGGGTTTCGCCACATCGGCAATCCTGCGACGATCGACTGCGGACCGCCTCCCCCCGGAGGAAAGATGATTACATCGTACTTCGCGTTGAGATTCGGATCCGCTGCAGCATCCTGGGTGCTGATGTAGGAGTACGGAATGTGCTGAAAGTCGAATGCTTGACGCCACCATCCCTCGGTCTGCGTACTGAGCCAGGTGTGCATTATCGCAACGCGTGGCGCGCGCGCTGGGTGCATAGGCACAGTAGGCGCGCCGGACAGCGCGAATGCCCTGACTCCCAACTCCCGCGCGACCTTGTCGAAATCGGCCGATGAAATGCGCCGGACAACGAATGAGCCCCGGCCAAACTTCTGCCCTGCGCCATCGAATGGCTGCTCGGCGATTTGCACGTCTGCGTCCTTGAGTCGGTAACGCAGGGTCGCAAGCGCGTTGTCGGCGTTGTTATTGATGGCGAGAACGCTTCCGCTTCCGGTCACACCGCCTGGTGCTTTGATTTCGCCGCTCACCGATTCCATCGGTACGGCCAGCACCTTGGGATCGCTCACACGGACAGAGCGCACTGCAAAGCTTTCCGGAAAAGTCCAACCCGTGTCGTCGTAGGGCGTTCGCTGCGGATCGTCCGGGCTCCAGTACTGATAATCGAGCAAAGCGTCAGCGATTCGAGAATAGGGCTGGTCCATCCTGATGATATAGCTTCCTGCGGGAAACTGGCGCAGCTCCGTCCGCTGGACCGAAAGCGGCAACGTATCGAACGGAGTGGTCTGCTGCTTGACTGAGTCGGGAGCGCGCGTGCTATCCGCGCGCCTAACGCTGTCCGCGACACGCGTGCTATCGGCGCGGCTGACGCTGTCACCGGGACGAACGCGCGACGGAACGGGCGCACTGGGCGTTGGCCGTGGCCGAGGTATTGGAACCATCGCGCTGAAGGGTGCCGTAGCGCGTGAGATTTCGACGTGCTGCTTTTGAAGAATTCGGAGGAGATCGGCTTGCGCACCCGGGCGTCTGTCGTCGGCCGGAAAGATGTAGGCGGCCGGGCCTTCTGCTCTCGCCTTGAGAATCGAGCGTTTGCTTTTCTCGTAGAAGTTTTCCAGAAACTGCTGTCGGTTGTTCGCGAAATAGCTCAGCGACACGAGCAAACCAGTCTGCTCGTAATTGTTGTTGTTACGGAGCGACCACTTCACTTTGGGAAGTGGCGGGCTTTGCCGGTACCAGGTGCGCGAAGTCTCATTCGGTGACAACGTGCGCTCGACCGTCTCGGCGGTTCCTCCGTTCCCGAAGGTCTCGTAGAGACGGCTGATTCCGTTGTGCGTCGCGGCCATGAACATGAGGTAGCCGGGCGACCAGGTATCGAAGTTCCCGTGCGTGAAAACGCCCGGCATCCCCAGCCGCGTCATCTCCTGCACGTTATTCCAGCCGAGTAGCTGCCACTCATTGGTGAGGAGAGGATCCAGCCAGGCGTTGTACGGCCCGTCGCCTACCGTGTTGTCGTAAAGGTAAGGAACTGATTCGTGCAGATCGTGCAGCACCTGCGCCTTCCATTCGAGATAGGTGTCGAGCACGTTCTGAGACAGTTTGAGCGTGAGCGCCATCGCGTCGCGGTTGTTGTCGTGGCCGACGTAGTGACCCCAGTACATGAGTGGCGGCGCGGTCTGTCCGGGATGCGCCATCCGCCACCGAAAGAGGTCCACCTGACGGTCGCGCCCATCCACCTCGACGACAGGCGTGATCAGTGTAATGAGATGGTCGCGGATGTTCTTGATGTACGGACTCTCATCCACCGCCAGCCGATAAGCCAGCTCCATCAGTGCGGTTGGCGCACCCGATTCCGGTGAGTGGATCGTACCGGTTATGTAATAGATCGGTGTTGCCTGGGTGACGAGTCGCGCCGCTTCCGTATCGTCCATGTTGATCAACCGCGGATCGGCGAGCTTCGAGAGAGTCACTTTGTTCGCATCGAGATTCGCCATTAGCGAGTCCGAGGCAACTGCCACCGCGATCATTTCCCTTCCCTCTTCACTCGTTCCGATCGAGTACACTCTTACTCGCGGAGTCGCTTTGGCGAGCATCCGCATGTACGTGTAAACCTCTTTCGAGTACGGCAGATTGTTTCGCGCGCCAGCGATGTCGCCGAGCACCGCCTTCGGAGTCGGCACTGTTGACGAAGCGGGCAGATAGTCGACGAGTGAGGAGAGAAAGAATGGTTCTGTCGTGTACTCGCGGATCTTGCGCGTGTACTCTTCGTCGATCGGCTGATTGGGATCGCGCCCGGGACGCGTGGCGGAGGGCGGCAGATTCAGCGAAGCGCTCGCGAGCGGACGCGCCGTGGTCTGGGCCTGTAGGCGTGTAAGCGCGCTCACCAGGAGCGCGGCCACAGATGCGACTGCGCGTACTGAGGGCGTCATTTTTTTGGCGTCCGGGTAAGAATCACGAGTGGCTGACGATTATTTGAGCTCGATCTTGCCGATGCGACTTATGCCGCTCAGCGCCAGCCAAAGACGATTTCGCGTGCTGTCGACCGACATGTTGCGAACGATCGATCCTGGAGTAGGAATCTTAATCGTCTCCGCTTTCTGAGTCTTTCGATCGAACGCGATGATAGTTCCGGAGCGTGCTTCGTCGTAGAATATCCGTCCGTCGGGGGCGATCGCGATCCCGTAAGGCGCGGAAGTCGTTCCGCCCGGCGACAGCCATTCCTTGAACGCGCCGGTTTTCGGGTTGTAGGAGCCGAGATAGCCGCGCGCAAAATCGCTGTACCACACCATTCCGGTTTCATCGACGGCGAGTCGACGCGGACGGGCGCCAGCCGCGGGGAGAGTTATCTCCCGAAGCTCTCCGGTTTCGCCATCGATGTGCCCGAGCTTGTTGGTTCCGAATAACGCGACCCAGATCGAGCCGTCAGGCGCATTGACCATTCCGTACGGCAGCGCACGATTCGTCGGTACCGTCCACACTTTCGCCTCGCGTGTTCGCGGATCGAAACGGCCGTACATGTTGCTCTGCTGAACCGTGAACCAGATCATTCCCTTTCGAACGAGTGGAGTATGCGGATCGCGTGCGGCAGCAGGAAGTGAGTACTCCTCGATAGCTCCTGTTTTGGGATCGAGTCGACCGAGCTTTGTCACGCGCTGAGCCGTGTACCAGACGCTTCCGTCCGGGGCCACGACAATTCCGTGCGGTCCGGAACCAGGAGTGGGCGTCGCGTAGTCGGTGATTTTGCCCGAAGCCGGATCGAGCCGCCCAATGAAACTGTTCTGCTGATCCGTGTACCAGACGATCCCATCCTTGCCCACAGCCGGATCGTGTGGAAAGGCCCGCTCGCGAGGGATCTGATATTCGACGACTGCGAGCGGCGAGGCCGCAACACAGATCAATCCGAGCGCAGGAAGCAACGTAGTTAGACTGCGAGTATACGAGGTCACGGTACTACCCTCCGGCGGTGCGTTTCCAAATCTATGCACGCGTACGGGGCAAACCGCCAGCACCCGCTCGGGGTCTGGATCCTGACCCGTAACTGGCAACCACAGAACTGAAGCGGGGAGCCGCAAGCTACGGCACTGAAGCTGTTTAGCTAGAAGCTTCCATACACCCGTTAGAGACGCGACGGGTTGTCGAAGTCTTACCTGGCCAATAACTTCCGAAACTCTCCCGGAGAGATGGCCGAGAGGCTGAAGGCACCGGTTTGCTAAACCGGCATACGTGGAAACGCGTATCGAGGGTTCGAATCCCTCTCTCTCCGCTCGGCGGGTCCGCGCGTCCAGTGTGGACCCGCTTTTCATTCTCGATTCCAAATGCCCGACACGCTCGCCTCGTCAGCAAAGACTCGCCTTCGCTTCGCACCTTCGCCAACAGGATATCTGCACGTTGGCGGCGCCCGCACCGCGCTCTTCAACTGGCTCTACGCCCGGAAATTCGGCGGGGAGTTCCTGCTTCGCATCGAAGACACCGACAAGGCGAGAAGTACTGAAGAGAGTACGCGTGCGATTTTCGAGGGACTGCAGTGGCTCGGATTGAACTGGGACGACGGCGTCGTCTATCAGGGCGCCAATCTGGCGCGTCATCAGGCCGACGCTCGCAAGCTGCTTGAAATCGGCGCCGCCTACCGCTGCTTCTGCACTGCGGCCGAGCTCGAGGAGCGGCGCCGCGAGGCAGAAGCGCGTAAGGAAGCGTTCAAGTACGATCGCCGCTGTGATCGCCTTCCATCTGAAGAGATTGAGCGGAGAGTCGCCGCCGGAATGCCGTACGTCATCCGCTTTCGCGTGCCTGATGGCACCACCGAGTGGGTTGACATGGTTCACGAGCGCATCGCTTTCCCGAACAAGGACATCGACGACTTTGTCATTCTGCGCTCGGACGCGACTCCGATCTATAACCTCGCCGTGGTCTCAGACGACATCGCCATGGGAATCAACATCGTGATGCGCGGCGACGACCACATCTCCAACACGCCGAAGCAGATTCTTCTGTACCGCGCGCTCGGCGCACCGCTTCCGACGTTCGCGCATCTGCCGATGATTCACGGCCTCGACGGAAAAAAATTGAGCAAGCGACACGGCGCGACTGCAGTTGGAGATTATCAGCACTACGGCCTTCTTCCCGGCGCGATGCTCAACTTTCTCGCTCTCCTCGGCTGGTCACCGGGCGGCGACCGCGAAATTATGACCGTTCCGGAAATGATCGAGCTGTTCAGCGTTGATGGTCTCCAAAAAAAAGCGGCGATCTTCGATCCGAAAAAACTCGAATGGATGAACGGGCAGCATTTATCTATGGTCCCACTCGAGGAGCTGGAACCGCGCGTCACGCCCGCTATCGTGACCGCGCGCCTCGCGACCGAAGAAGCGCTGGTGGAGCGGCGCGATTGGTACCTGCGGCTCCTCGATCTGCTGCGCGTGCGCTCGCGCACCATTGACGACATTGTGCGGCAGGCCGGGCCTTACTTCCTCGAGGACATCGACTACGATCCGGCGGCGGTCGCCAAGAACTGGAAAGATCCGGCTGAAGCCGCATTGCTCCTTCGCGCAACTCGCGAGGCCTTGGCGACTGTTCGCGACTGGACGACAGAGGATCTTGAGGCGGCGCTCCGATCGTTGGCGGAATCGCGCGGAGTCACTGCCGGGAACGTATTTCAGCCGCTCAGGGTGGCGTTAACTGGTCTTACGGTCAGCCCAGGCATCTTCGAGATGCTGATACAAATGGGCCGCGAGTTGTCCGTCAAGCGAATCGACAAGGCACTCGCAGTACTCGCAGCGTAACCAAATCGTGCGGGAGCCAACAAACTGTTGACCAGCTAGGCTTCCGTACACAAATTACCAAATAACGCGACCTGCCGGACTGATGCCGGCCTCACCTTTCCAGGGTTACTCAGATGGCCGAGCAGTTAACGAAGCTCGAGAGCTCGGTATACCACTACCTTCTCGACTTCACCGCCGAGAACACGTACCAGCCGAGCATCCGTGACATCGGCAAGCAGTTCAAGATCAAGTCGACGAAGACCGTCTCGGACTTGCTTCAGTCACTTGCCAGAAAGGGCTATATCGAGAGAGACCCCGCAAGATCACGCGGTGTGAATCTCCTCGGTTTTGGTGCCGCGCTCCGCACCCAGCCGGTCCCGTTCTACGGAAGGATCCACGCTGGCGAGCCTGCGCTCGTGCCGGAGCATCGACAGGGATTCATCACCGTAGACCGGCGGTTCGTCCCATCTGACGACGTGTTTTTCCTGAAGGTGAAGGGGGACAGCATGATCGGCCGCTGCATCAACGACGGCGACTACGTGATGGTAAATCCGCGACAGGACCCGCGCGACCAGGACATCGTCGCGGCGCGCATCGGCGAAGAGGCGACGGTAAAGACTTACGCTCGCCGCGCCGGCTCGGTAGTCCTCGAGGCGGCAAACCCGGCTGAGCGTGACATCACCGTGCAGCCTGGAATGGATTTTGGCATCCTTGGCGTGATCTGCGGAGTTTTTCGTCCCAGCTTCGATGCGAACCTGGGCGGCAACTCGATGCAGTCGTAGCGCCAGATATAACTGACTCGAACGGTCGGCCTCGCAGGCCGACCGTTTTTTTGTTATGCTGGGGTCAACCAGAGGTGAACCATGGTTGATGCGAGAACAAATCCGCGAGGCATGCCTGTTCCCGCGCTCAAGCAGCTGACACCGGTGCTGATCGTGGAGGAAGTCGAGCCCTGCATCAAATTCTGGACAGATCGCCTCGCCTTCGAGGTCACGAATCGGGTGCCCGACCCCGACGGAAAGCTGATTTTTGCCAGCGTGCAAAAAGAGGGCATCGAGATCATGTACCAAACGCGCGCGAGTGTCATCAGCGAACAGCCGGGATCAGCGCACGATCTGACAGGCCATTCGGTCGCGCTTTTCATTACCGTCGCCGATCTCGACAGCGTTGAAAAAGCGCTTGCGGGCGCGCCGGTCGTCAAGCCGCGGCACGACACGTTTTACGGGAGCACGGAGATATACGTGCTCGAGCCGGGAGGGAATACCGTCGGATTCGCGCAGTTCTCCTGATCCGAACTGCGCCTTTTTTCTTTTATTCGTGCTGATCCCCTGACCCGTCTTTGGGAGTGGAAGCCGCAAGCGCTGCCGCCCGCTCGCGCTCCTTACGCTCTCGGATGCTGCGCACCGCCTTCATGAAATCAGCGTCGTTGATCGCCTGCTGCGCGTGCCAGCTGATGTCGCGATTCATCGCCGCGAAGGCGCGGTCCCGCTCCATGGTCGTCGGATTGCCCTGAATGTTCAGCGGCAGCATAGCTAGAAGTGCGGTGGGAACTGAGAACGGCCCAAGATGGATTGCGCGCCGATCGATCCCCCATTTGTAGCCGCCTTTCTGAATTGTCCAGTCGGTCGGATCCCGTCTCTGGGCCGCGGCGGCGGCCGAATCGTTGTACGGCGCGAGCGCATCGGCGATGAGGCTGTCGATGGTTTGAGCGACGGTCTTTGGCGGACCGACGATCGGTGCGGGCGGAGTCCACAGACGCCCATCCGAATACGACGGACGCACCCCGCGCGACGGGCCGCCACCACCGACGAGCGGACCCGTTCCGCCTTCCTCGGCGGGCTTCGTAACCGACGGTGCGGGAGTCGGGATCGCGGTTGGTATCGTTCGCGGAGCAGTCACATGAACCTC
>QHVA01000024.1 GCA_003223425.1 Gemmatimonadota bacterium | reverse complement strand
TCGGACCTTCTGTCCATTTCACGTCGTCAAGCGACGCCTGATACGGCGCAGTCACCTCCATGAGACCGAAGAGACGGTCGAGTGTAGTGCGTGCCTGCGCAAGCCTTCCCGTACGCAGCAGCTGAATCGAGCTGTCGAGATAAGCCCTTGCTTCTCTTGGAGGCTGGGGCGGTATCCGCCGCACTTCCTCGAGCTGGCTCACGGCGTTGTCAGCTTCACCGCGCCGCGCAAGCACATCCACCAACTTCAGTCGCACGGCGAGATTCGCTGGTGCCACCGCGAGTACGTCCCTAAGCCGATCTTCGTATCTGCGAGCCGATGCGCTGTCACGTTGCGCCGCTCCCCCCTCCCCCTCCCCCTCCCCCTCGAGCTCGGCGAGCGCGTACAGTACGCGAGCGTTGCGAGTGCTGTCGCGACGGAGTCGTTCGAGCGTCGCGCGAGCGTCGGAAGCTCGCCCCGTAAGTGAGTAAAGTTTCGCCAACGCAAGACCTACTTCGGCATTTGCGGGATCCAACTCTCTCGCACGGCGCAGCTGTTTCTCAGCGTCGTCGTACCGACCGGCTTGCAAAAAGGTGAGACCAAGATTCGCGTAACCGAACGGATCTCGAGGCGCTAGATCAGTCAGCTTCTTGAATGAGGATTCAGCCTCCGGCAACTGGTTTCGTTGGAGATAGCTGAGTCCGAGCATGCGAGTGGTGTAAAGATCTTCCACCGATGCTTGCTCGCGTCGACAAGTGGTGGTTGCGACAGTCAGCGCAGCACCGACGAAGACAGCTCGAGCTCGCCAAGCCATCTGGGTCATGCGCGCTTCATTAACGCGCCGCCGCGCGCGAGTCGTGTCGATCTCAGGGGTCGTGCGTTCCGCGCATCGTACGCGGCGCGAGCGGCGTCGACCTCGCGGAGGTGAGCGCCTGACCACTCGACCAGTCCGCGCACGAGCTGACGGAGGGTTGCGCCGAGTGGAGTGAGCGCGTACTCCACGCGCGGCGGTACCTCGGGATAAACCGTGCGCACAACCAGACCGTCTCGTTCCATCCCGCGCAGCGTCACCGTCAACATGCGCTGACTGATGCCCTCCACTTCGCTGCGCAACTCGTTGAAGCGCAGTGTTCCAGCGTCGCCGAGTACGTGGATAACGTACACCGACCATTTGTCGCCAATACGAGCGAGCATCTCGCGCGCGTGACAGTTCTCGGGAGTGTACTCCAGCTCCGGCGGTCGCTTCGTTGCGGTTTTCCTCATTGGTTACTCCGGTGTTTCTGGGGCACCTTCGCGTGCCTTCTTTTGAAGCGCAAAGGAGCTCAATAGGTTGCTTATAGTTACGAAGAGTAACCTACATCGTTGGAGGGAACTGCACCATGAGTAGCAATGCGCTGGATTTACAAACGTTGAGCATCGGACTCTTGCTGGCGAGGGTCATCATCGGCTTACTGATGGCGGCGCACGGTACGCAGAAATTGCTCGGGTGGTTTGGGGGCTACGGGCTGGAAAAGACCGGTGGCTTCTTTGAGCAACTTCGCTTTCGTCCGGGTCGCGCTTTCGCGGCCGCAGCGTCGCTGAGCGAAATCGCGAGCGGTCTGCTCGTCGCTCTCGGATTGCTGGGTCCTGTCGGTCCGGCGCTCATGATCTCGGTCATGATCGTCGCGGCGGTCAGTGTACATTGGGGGCATGGGCTGTTTGCCGCTACCAACGGCATTGAGGTGCCCCTGCTCTACGCCACCGTTGCGCTCGCGCTGGCTCTCGTCGGGCCGGGTCAGTATTCGCTCGACGCATCGCTCGGCATCGCCGATCCCTGGACGCCTATGGTAACTTCGATCGTGTTGGGACTCGGGATAGTCGGTGGGATCGCCAATCTCTCGCTGCGCCGTCCCCCGAACCTCGCCGCGAATGCCTTACCATGATCACTAGTCGCGAAATAGATCGGGTCGTCACGACTCCGCCGCCAGCGCCAGGCTTCATCGGCGACGGCCACACCGCTGTCCCTGTCGTCGAGCCGGGTGAGTTCGAGCAGAACGATCCTTTCATCCTGCTGATGGATGATCGCGTCGATCTTCCGGCGGGACGTGAGGCCGGCGGGGCACATCCGCACGCCGGCTTCGAGACGGTCACGTTCGTGGTGGAAGGTGCGCTGCGCGACCGCGATGAAGGAACGCTCAGCACCGGGGACGTGCTTTGGATGACGGCGGGAAGTGGCGTGATTCACAACGAGCACGTTGTTCCGTTGGGAAAGAGTCGCGTGTTGCAATTGTGGCTCACACTGCCACATGCCTCCCGCTGGGCCGCGCCGCGTTTCGAGCACATCGAGCGCGATTCCGCGCCGGTGCGGAGAGAGCCGGGAGTGGAAGCACGTGTCTACAGCGGCAGGTCGGGACCGGAACTCGCGGCGACGCACAACTATGTGCCCGTGACACTGGTGGACGTGCGGCTGGCTGCGGGCGCCGAGTTCGAGCAGGAGCTGCCGGCCTCGTACAACGGGTTTCTGTATTTGCTGGAAGGAGACGTCTCGGTCGGCGCGCAGGCGACCCCACTGATGGTCGGTCAGGTGGGATGGCTTGCGAATGCGGAAACGGACTCGGCAAATGCCACGGCGTTGCGTATCAACGCCGGTAAGCGCGGAGCGCGACTCGTCCTCTATGCCGGCGAGCGCCAGGGTGTTCCCATCGTACAGCGTGGCCCGTTCGTGGGTGAATCCCGCGCTGATCTGGTGCGCCTGTCGAGGGAGTACGTCGACGGGAAGATGCCGCGAATCAGCGAGCTCGCCGTCCGAACCTGAACTGCGGCACACGCTCTGGTTGACACGGGCGAGCGGGGTTACATCATTGTCAATAACGAGGAGGCTCCTATGGACCCCAAGCACACTGCCGTCGTTCTGATCGAGTATCAAAACGACTTCACCTCCGAAGGCGGAACGCTACACGACGCGGTAAAGCCGGTGATGAATTCCACCAACATGCTCGCTAATACTTTGGAGACGGTGAAGAAGGCGCGAGAGCTGGGCGCTACGATCGTGCACGCGCCGATCACCTTCACCGACGACTATCATGAGCTCACTCCGGAGCCCTACGGAATTCTCAAGGGCGTCGTCGATTCGAAATCCTTCCGAAAGGGAAGCTGGGGATCGGAGATTGTCGACGAGCTCCAGCCGCAGCCTCAGGACATCGTCGTCGAAGGAAAGCGCGGACTGGACGGCTTCGCGAGCACCAATCTCGATTTCGTTCTCCGCAGCCGGGGGATCACCGACATCGCGCTGGGTGGATTTCTCACCAACTGCTGCGTCGAGTCGACGATGCGTACCGGATACGAGAAGGGTTACAACGTAATCACGCTGAAAGATTGCACCGCTGCGTTGAGCGAAGAGGAGCAGCGCCTCGCGGTCGAAAAGAACTATCCGATGTTCTCGCGGCCGATGGACCATGACGAATTCATCGCCGAGTTGGGAGGGAAGGAGACGACGGTGGGATCGAGGACGGGACGCGGCTACACGACGGATACCGATCGGCCCGCACCGGAGGCTACCGCGTAAGGCTCACTAGGCGTCGCTCTCGGCAGCGTGAACGAGAAGGTGCTTCCGTGACCGGGCGAACTTTCGCACCAGATTTTTCCGCCGTGTGCTTCGACGACTGCTTTCGCGATCGCGAGACCGAGTCCGACGCCTCGATGATCGTTGCGACGCGCCTGCCAGAAATTCTCAAACAAGTGCTCGAGGTCGGCAGGCGCGATTCCGGGTCCGGTGTCGGTAATGTGGATCGCGACGTGATTCCCGTCCGCTGAAGCTCGCAGCGTCACGTTGCCTCTCTCCGGCGTGAACTTGATGGCATTGCTCACGATGTTCCCGACGACTTGCGCGATTCGCAGCGGATCAGCGCGAACAGCCACGCCGTCCTCGGGCGGAACGGCCTCGAGAGATATGTTGCGCTTTTCCGCGAGGGGTCTGAAGGTTTCTTCGGCCTGATGGAAGATCATGACGACGGCTACGTCTTCGAGGTCGAGAGTGAGCTTGCCGGCATGAATGCGAACGCTGTCGAGCAGATCTCCGATCAACCGGTTCATCTGCTTGCCCGCTCGAAGCGCGACTTCCAGTAATTCCGTTCGACGCTCTCGATTCAGATTCTCTTCCAGCAGCAGGTCAGTGCTGGTAATAATCAGGTTCAGTGGATTGCGGAGGTCGTGAGCGACGACTCCAAGTACCTCCTCGCGTGCGTGCGCCAGCAGCTCGGCGTCGTGGCGTTTCTCGCGCTCGGCGTCGTAGCTCCGTCCTACTTCGTCATTGAGGCGCTTTAGCTCAGCAGCACGTAACTCGGCTAGTGCGCGCGCTCGGTGGAGTGCCTCCATGGTGCTGATGATCGTGCCGGCGACGATGATGAACGCGATGATCTCGAGCGCCTCCACGCGGTCGATGCGAAGCGAGCCGCCGGGGGCGAGAAAGTTCAGATCTATGAGAAGAAGTGACGCGATCGTGGCCAGTATGGCGGGGCCGGGCCCACCATACCAGGCGGAGATGGCCACTGCTGGTACGAAGAACAAGAAGCTCGGCGCGGGTCCGTCGCGCCGGAGGATCAGCGTGGCGACGAGCGCGATCGCGGTGACGATCAGCGTCAGGGCGTATCGCGCGAGTGATGTGCGAAGGTTTTCCGACCGCTGGCTAGATCCGAACAACGTCCGTCCCGGTAATCATGATTCGGACCTGCGGTTTGCTTGGCGGTCCGACTTCAACAGTGAATACGTGGCCGCGGAGGGTTCCGTTGACGGAGCAAGCAAACAAAGCGCACGATTGATTCGCCGCTGCGAGTGCATGTGTGCGGATTTTGCTTATGGAAGAGGCGATCATCGCAACCCGAGGATAAACGGATGAAACGCATCACAGTTGCCGCCGTCGTAACCGCTTTAGCGGGGCTCACGATTTCCGCCGGGGCCGCGCCGGCGAAATCGCACTCAGCGCCCGCGTTCCAGCAGAGTTGCACCGCTGCGCCGGCGGTGGCGCGCGCGTATCTCAGCGCTCAGGTATCAGCTGGGAAAAAGCTTACGATGTCGCGCGCGGCTGCCATCGCCGAGATCACCAAGCTGACCGGAACAGATGGGGAGTTCGCCGGGCTCAAGCCGTGTGACGCGGGCTACCCGAACGCGGTTCGCTTCTACCTCGACGAAGTAATCAAGGCAGGAACCAACAACAGCACGCCGTAGGTTCAGCGTCGGCCGATACAGGACTCGATGATGGATCGCTTCGCGGAGCGTGGATCGTTGATCGTCTCGTAGAACTCGTCGAAGTACTTGAGCGTTTGACGCACCGTGCCGCGATCCATCAGCTTGCCGACCGTGTCGGCGTAGAGAGCGTAGATCTCCGGTTTCTTTTCATTGAACAGCGCGAAGACCTTCGCGTACGAAGCCGGATCATCGCAATAACCGCGGAACAATCGCTGCCGGACATTCTGCAGACCGAGTCTCTCGTCGGGAATGGCGTAGGGCGCGTTCACCGCTCCGGCGAAGTCGAAGTCGAACGCGATTGGCCGCACTTCACCTACGTTGTCGAAGAACAGCTCGACGTTGTGTAGGGCCGCAACAGAAAAGTCGGTGTTACCGATGAAATACTGGAACACGCCGAACAGTGCGTCCTGATATGGATCAAGATCGCCTGGCAACGCGCCCTTCTGCTCCAGCACCTTTCCACCGAGGCGCAGGCCGAGCGCCGACGGCTCCTCAGTGAGGAAACCGTATCGCTTCGCGCGAATCTTTCCGCTGCCGCTGTCGACATAGGTAAACTTGAGCAGCCGCGCCTTGTGACTGACGGGGGTGAGCAATTGATAGATGCGATAGAGCTGATATTCCTGAAGGATGTACTCCTCGTAACCATCCCGATCCTGGCAGTAGCTCACCATCTTCGGCTTGTCGAGCTTGTGGAAGATCGTCCCCTTCGATTTGTCGCCGCTGAAATTGAGACGTAGTGGTGGGAAGTCGCACCATTTCAGGCGCCAGATTCCACGAGTGCGCGCCTTGATCGGAACAGTGACGAGATTGCCCTCAGGCGCCGTGTAGGACAGAGCTGCCTGACGCCATGGTGGGTCTGCTCCCTTGTCGCCGCGAATGTTCCCGATGTTGGTCGTGAGCGTGACTTCGATGGGGTCCTGCGATGCAAAAAACGCTGGAGCGGGAACAAGCTTTGGTTCTTCCGGAGCCTTTGGCACTTCCTGAGGTCTTGGTGCTTCCTGTGCCTTGGGGGCATCCTGTGTTTTCGCTACCGCCGGTGTCTTGGGGGCGTCCTGCGCCTGGGCAAAGGCGCTCGCGAAGGCGCCCGCCGTGAGAAGAACGATTGGTCGCAACATATTACGCCAGCTCCGCATCAGTGATGTGCGGAGCACCCGCTGCCCGCACCAATGTGAGTAGATCTTCTGGAGTCGTCTTTTTTTTCATTTGCACCGCGTACTCGGCAACCTCGGACCCGTCCGGTTTGGGAGCGAGGCGCATAAGTCGCCATCCTTTTACATGACCCTCGAGCCGTGGCTCGAGACTCAGCCTCATCGCGGCAACGTCGTTGGTGCGAATGCGGATTCGAGTTTCGGTCTCGGAATCGATGGTCTCGCCCGGCGCTTCGTTCGCGCGACGCCAGGCACGCTCGGCCACTCCCTCGAGCTGCTGACGCGTCATGTTGCGGAACACTTCGTCATCGATGCGCGCGACGAAAGTACCGGTGCGAGCGAGCTGCCTGGCCCGTTTCAGTCTCTTCTCGGCGATGCTGCCTTCCAGCTCCATCGGCGAGTGTGCGAAGTCGCTGTACCAAAGCGTAACGACTGTGATGTTGAAGAGAATGGAGATTACCGCTGCCACTGGAACGTTGACCGCTGCCGAAAGTCCGACCGCGGTCGCGAGAAAGACGTAGACCGCATCCTTGCTGTCGTCGAGTGTGTTGCGAAAGCGCACCGCGGCGACGATGCCGGCAAGACTGAATGCCAGCGCAAGACTGTACTGCACCAGCACCACGATGCCGGAGACGACCAGCGGTAACACGATCAGTAGGTGCACCACGGACTGCTGATACCCTTTCTTGGCGCGCGTCAGCACATACACCCAGGCGATCGGAATCGAAAGCAGAATCGCGGACATCATGGCCAACGCGACGGTGACAGCGAGGTTCAGCTCTCCGACCTGAAGGTGCGCAGCCTTGGCCGATGCGTCGGGAGGAGGTGCGGCCGTTCCGCTAAGGAGATCAAAGGACTCGGCGAAGCCGCCGGCGTGCGGAAGGGCATCCCACACCACGGCCCCGATCGCGATGAGGATGACGTAATACACCGCGACTTTCACGAGCGCCTTCGTTACCGGCGCATTACGCAGGCGGGCAGTCTCAGCCGCCATAGGACTGTCTCCGTAGGTGAGACGGGCGCTCCAATATCGTGGTGTCGCGCGTTTCCCGCCATAGTTGCTGTATGCGGCCCCGCGGGTATGATTGGCGTATGCGCCAACTCGTTCGGCTACTTGTTCTCGGCTTTTGCCTCTCCAGCAACGCGGCAGGTCAATCGACGCCCGCGCCGGTACGGCTGGGTGCGCCGGAGCACGCAGTCGTCGTTTCGAGCAGCCCCGCCCGGGCCGCTCCCTCGCTGATCGTTCTGATTACGATCGATCAGTTTCGCTGGGATTATCTCGACCGATTCGGTCCACAGCTGCGCGGAGGACTGGGTAGGCTCGCAAGAACAGGCGCCTGGTTCACCAACGCACACCACGATCACGCGATAACCGAGACAGCGCCAGGACACGCGACACTTCTTTCCGGCCGCTTCCCCCGATCGACGGGAATCACGTCAAATCGAATGGGCGTCGAGGACGACGCCGCTCCTTTGCTTGGGGAGCCCACCGGGACCGGCGCGTCACCGCAAAGATTTCAGGGGACGACACTCGTTGACTGGTTGCGAAAAAAGGACTCTGACTCGCACGCGCTCTCTGTCTCGATGAAAGACCGCGCGGCGATCCTCCCCGTTGGACGGTCGCGTGCGGACGTCTACTGGTACTACCCCGACGGCACGTTCACAACGAGCCGGTACTACCGCGACACGTTGCCGGATTGGGTCAATCGATTCAACGCGCGCCGGTTGCCTCAGAGCTTCGCGGGAAAGAGGTGGACGCTGCTCCTACCCGATTCGGCTTACAAGGAGCCTGACAGCGTGAGCATCGAGATGGGCGGGCGCAGCTTCGTCTTCCCACACGTGTTCGACAGTGCGGCTGTCGCCAGCCTGATCAGAGTCTCACCGTGGATGGACGAGATCACACTCGACTTTGCGCTCGAGGGGCTGAGCGCGCTCTCACTCGGCCAATCCCCCAGAACGGACGTGCTCGCGATCTCGCTCTCAGCGACTGATTTGATAGGCCACGGCTTCGGACCAGACTCGAGGGAGATGCACGACAACGTCCTGCGTCTTGACCGAAACCTCGGCGTTTTTTTCGATTCGCTGTTCAAGCTCCGTGATTCGTCGCGGGTCGCATTCGTACTCACGGGCGATCACGGAGTCGGCACGATTCCAGAGCTGGCGGCAAGGTCCGTAAAGCCGACGCCGGTACGCGTCAATGCGTCGGCGTTGGCGGCGGGCCTGCGAACTCTGGTTGCCGCTGCCAGGATCGACACGACCCGCGTCGATCTCGACCAGCAGATCGTGCTTGCGGATCGAAATGCGCTGCAAAAACGCGCGGCTGGACTCGATAGCGCGCTCGCTGTTTTTGCGCTGCAGGCGAAGACGCTCCCAGGTATCGGGAGAATCGACCGATTCCGGGATCTGCTTCGCGGCGACACCATCAATGATCCGATCGCTCGGCGCTGGGTCCACCAATTCCCCGCCCAGAGCAACGTCGAGATGGTGATCACGCTGACGCCGTTCAGTACTTTCGGCGGCAATGTCGCTTCCCACGGGTCGCCGTACGATTATGACACCCACGTGCCCATCATCTTTGCGGGTCCGTGGTTCGCGCCTGGGCGCTACCCTGAATTCGTGCGAACCGTCGACATTGCGCCTACTCTCGCTGAAATTGCGGGCGTCAAGCCGAGCGAGAGGATCGACGGTGTCGTGCTTCGACGAGCGTTGAAGTCAAACTGATAATTGCAACTGAACGGGCGGGAGGCAGTTCCAATCGCCGTTCTCACTTTACGCGCGCGGGTTCGGGCCAACCCATGCAGATAGCCGCCAGTCGCGAGAGCAGCACGCCGTTCATCTCTCCGGAGCTGGATCCGATTCCCCAGGTGTTCGACAAAACTGCAATCACGAGATCGTCGTTTGGGTAAACGAACAATCCGGCCTGCAGGCCAGCGTTCGAGCCGCCGATGTTCAGCAGCTTGTGCGGTGCGGTCGAGTCGCTGACGTAAAAGCCGAAACTCATCGTCGCCTCAACTGACCCAACCTTTGGACGTCGGTAGAGAAGCTCGAGGGATTCCTTCGAAAGAAGCCCGGGTTGCTCGATCGCTCTCCCAAAGCGCACCAGATCAGCGGCCGTCGAGTACATGTTGCCGCCGGCGATGTTGTGACTGTAGTCCCAGTCAGGCACGCGAAAGACTGCGGTGGAATCGACCGCGAAGGTCCACGGATCATAGTACGAGTATCTTCGCGCGCGATTCGGCAGCACGCGCCGGACGTCATCGAAGTCGGTGTTCTTCAGATCCAGTCGTGAAATAATCTCGCGGCCGACGAAGTCCTGATACTTCACTCCTGACGCCGACTGAAGCGCCGCCGCGATCAGATTGTAGCCGTAGCTGGAGTAGCTCGGCTTCGTACCCGGCGGTGCGACCAGAGTATCATCTTTGAACAGTGCAAGTATCTCGTTAACGTCGTCAAAATGCCGAGCGTAAAGAGCGGCGTTTCTTTCCTGGCCCCAGTGACGAATGCCAGCGAGGTGGGCGGCTAACAGTCTCGGTGTGATAGCACGGCCCGCTTTAACCGGAAATGCGGGAACGTAGCGTTGGATTGGCGCGTCAAGATCGATGCGTCCCGCTTCGTGAAGCTTGAGTAGTGCGAGTCCCGTGAACGCCTTGGTAATGCTGGCTACGCCAAAGCGCGTCTCGCCAGTTACGGGCACTCGATGCTCGAGATCGGCGTACCCCAGATTCTCTGCGAGCACCGTTTCGCCGCCGAGCATGACGACCGCGCTCAAGCCAACATTGCGCTGTCGTCGCTGGATATCGGCAAGCGCATTCCGCATCGCCGGCCGGCGATCGCGACATGAGGCCAGTTGGTCGTGCGACTGCGCCGAGGATGACCGCGCGTCGGCGAATAGTAACAGCGCCAACAGCCAGACGAAGGCTAGACGCATCTAGCCCGGTGGCTGTCGAATGAAAATAGGATTCGCATACCGCTGCAACAGCGTCGCTGTGCTCTGACTCTGCGAAAAACTCTCATCGCCAACAACTACGAACAAACCCCCGCGTTGGGCAAAGCGCTGACGTGTTGCGACACCTTTTATGAGCGGCACCGTTAAACGGATATCACTGCCCGAGATCGACCGCAAGTCGATCACGAGCCGCTCTGCCCGGGCTGAGTCAGCGCTCACGAACATCTTGCGGATGAAGGCGTGGATCGGCTCGCCACTCTCGCCGCGAACCTGAACGATCTTCACGAATATCGTGTTCTCCGCGGCATTGATGGAGTATGAATTCTTTCGACTCGGTTCACCTTCTCCACGAACTGCCGGCGTTGCGGGAGCCGGTGCAGTGATTGTCGGCTCCGCGCAGGCGAAAGCGAGAACGGCGAGACAAGCTCTGATCGTTCGCATAGTCGATCTCACGGAAATGGACGCGGGCGGGGCCACGGCCAGGGCCACGGATCGAATGAGCGCGCGCCAGCGATCCCACGCACGGCTGCTTCGCGAACCTGTGGGTCGGGCGAGCTCAGAAGCTCAGTCAGTGTCGCCTGCGAGCTCTCGCCCGATTTCATCAGCGCGCGAATGAGCGCCTTGCGCACGCGATCGTTTTTTTCATTCTTCAGGGCGTCACGAATGGCGGGAAGCGCTCCCGGATCCTCGAGCTGCCCAAGCGCCCACGCGGCCTTGAGACGCGTGTCGGCGCTTTCGTCATTCAGCAGCCGCAGCAATCCCGCCGGTGCCTTCGTGCCGTTCTCGTCCATTTGGCCGATTGCCCAGGCAGCCGTTCCACGCACGTTCGAACTACGATCGCTGGTGGCAGCGTTGAGAATATCCAGGACGGAACGGTCCTCGATATTTCCGAGAGACCACACCGCTGTTTCGCGCACGCGATCCTCCGCATCGCCACGAGCTGCCGCACCAAGGGCAGCAATTGCGCGCCGGTCCTCGATGTTGCCCAACGCCCACGCGCTCATCTCCCGAACGCGCGCATCGGCGTCATGCGCCAGCGCATTGCCAAGTGCGTCGACAGCCTCTCGAGCCTCGAGATTTCCCAAAGCCCAGGCTGCGACTCTGCGTACAGCAGGCGAGTCATCCTGACGGAGGACCCGAATGAGAGCGGGAACCGCGCTCGTCGAATCCATGTGTCCGATCGCAGCGACCGCGGCCTCACGCACCTTTTCCGCACCGTCGGTGAAAAGGTTCACCAGCGGATTCAGGGCGCGCCCGCTCTCGATTCTCCCCAACGCCCACGCCGAGTTGGCGCGCACATCGGTGGACGCATCGCGCAAGCTACGAATCAGAGGATCGACCGCGTTTCGTGCCTCGACAAGTCCGAGGCCGAGCGCGGCTACTGCGCGAAGCGATTCATTGCTTGAGCCGAGCCGAGTGACCAGCTCGTTGTCGACAGTCTCGGCTTTCTGAGTTCCGATGAGTCGGATCGACAGCTCACGCACGCACGCATCGTCGGAAGCCAAACCGGCGAGCAGACGCTGGATGTCAGCGGCAGGGAGCGGCCCCGAATCGAAATCATCATTCATCGACGACGAAGTGACGGCAGCGAGCGGAGTGTAGGGCGCGTCGCTACCGCCACCCCATCCCCAGCCGCCTACGGCTCTCGCCGCGAGCGAGCAGATCATTGGCGGTGCCCCGCGCGCCGCGGTCAGTAGTGCTGAGACGTCGATGGGTGCGCCCCGATGTCGGCCTTGATCGAAATTGATCATTCGACCCCTTTGCAACCCGGCCATGCTTGCGACTGTCGGCACTCCACCAAGAGACGAGAAGGCGAAAGTTGCGATCGCCAATCCAATTACTCGCTGCATGATTGCTCCGTTCATTGTGCCCGCCCATGATTGCGGGGTAAGTTGAAAAATCAGCACTAACCTTCAAAAGAGAGGGCGCTTTTGCGAAGCGCCCTCTCCGATTCTCAATGCGGAAAAGGACGCGGCTCGGGCCAGGGTCGAGGCCAGGGACCGGTGGCATGCCCTCCCGCCAACGCGCGTACTGCAATTGATCTGATCTCCGGGTCTTTCGACTCGAGCAAGTTCTTCAGCGCATCCACTGATTTCTCGCCAACCGCGGCGAGCGCGCGGATGTACGCGATCTGCAGCTCCTTGTTCGTCTCTCTGGCTAGTGCCGCGTTGAGCGCCGGTATAGCCGCTGGGTCCTCGATCTGGAACAGCGACCACGCTGCGAGCTCGCGCATCTCCGGGTCCTTATCGCTCAACAACGCGATGAGAGCAGGGGGTGCCTGTTTGAGATCCGAATTCCCGAGCGCCCATGCAGCGCGCTTGCGGACTTCGACGCTCGCGTCGGAGAGCGCAGCGGCGAGTGCTTCCGCCGACGAGCGGTTGCCAACGTTGCCGAGCGCCCAGGCAGCAGTCGCGCGCACCTGTGTACTCGCATCACTGCGCAGCGCAGCGGACAACGCCTCCACTGCAGTTGAAGAGTGGTCCGCATCCGACAATGCCCACGCTGCCATTTCTCTGACGCTGGCATCTGAATCGCGACGAAGAGCGTTTGCGAGCGCATCGGATGCAACCTGTCTGTCGGCGTACTCCGAGAGTCCCCAGGCGGCAATTCTGCGCAGACTGGCGCTCGTGTCGGTTGCAAGAATGCGAGCGAGAAGCACTGGACGCTCATCGGTGTCCTTTGCGGCCTTGCCGGTACGCTGACTGAGTGCCTGCAATAGCGCCTGGGGAATGATCGTGGCGCCCTGCTCCACCGCATGTTCGACCACTTGCCCAATGGAGCTAGCGACAGTCTGCGTTGCCTGCGTCGTGACGGTCGCAATGGTCGTGGCGGTCTCAGTCTTCTCATGAGTCTTGGAGCCGCCGATGATTTCGCGTGAGTCCGGATATCCCTTCGCTTCGGGAGTTTTTTGCGAGCTCAAGAGCTGCAGCTCCGCAGACCTCGATATCGGACTCGCGGCAACGTGTACCGACGTGCGCGGCGAAGGAGCTGCTGCACCGACAAATATAGAAATCAGCGCCAGCGATCCTATCAGAATCGCCGATTGCTTGCGGGTCGGGCTCGAGTGACGAAGCTCGGGATCGAGAATCGCAAGCATGCGTCCCTCGAATTCCTTGCGACGTGCCATTGCGAGCGCGACCGACGGAGTAGCATCGCGTCTCACGCTCGTCACGATGTCCAGGAGATGCTCGGCGTAATCCGTCGCCCGTGCACCACAGGCAAGTGCGAGATCGTCGCAAGCGCGCTCACTCTCGGACCGGAGCTGCTTGGCCGCCGTCCAGACCAGGGGATGGAACCAATACACTGCGCAGGCGAGACGCCCAAGCGTATGACCAACAAGATCGTGACGGCGAACGTGAGCCAGCTCGTGAAGCAGGACAGCACGCCGACGATCGAGCGACCACGAATCGCATTCCGCCGGAAGGACAATCGTCGCGTTGAATACGCCGCACGCGAACGGCATCTTCGCGTCCTCGCTCCGTAGAAGTCGTGGCGGTTCCTCGAGCGACAGCCTGTCGGAAACTTCCCAGAGCGGAGTGAGCCAATCCTCGGTGTCCAGCGGCCGCGCTCGGTTGACGATCCGGCGAAGGACCAGCGTCGCGTAGCCGAGCGATGCGGCAATCGCGAGCACAATGGCGGCCCAAACGAGCACAATGATGGATAGGCCACTCAAGACCGAAGAGCTGGAGATCTCAGCCCCGAT
>QHVA01000179.1 GCA_003223425.1 Gemmatimonadota bacterium | reverse complement strand
GCAGCGCGAGTGTCTCCTTCTTAGCCGGCTCCTTTGTCGTGCGATCGCGTACCAACTCGACGCCCAGCATCAGGCCCATGCCGCGGACATCGCCGATCAGCTGATGATGTTTGGCTAGCTCCTTGAAGCCGTCCTTCAGCCTCTTTCCCAACGCGCGCGAGTTCTCCTGAAGGCCGTCCTCCTCGATGACGTCGAGCACCGCGAGACCCGCCGCCATGCAGACCGGATTTCCGCCAAACGTGTTGAAATGAATGCGCTGGGTCAGCGATTGTGCGATCTCCATCCGCGTCGTGACGGCGCCAAGGGGAACTCCGTTGCCGATGCCTTTCGCCATGGTGACGAAGTCAGGTACAACGTCGAAGTTCTCGAATCCCCAGTAATGATCGCCCGTGCGTCCAAACCCCGTTTGAACTTCGTCAGCGATGCAGAGGCCGCCGTGGTCGCGGGTGATTTTGTACGCCTCGCGCAGATAATTGCGCGCCCCGTATGTCGCACCGCCGACTCCCTGAATCGGCTCGGCGATGAACGCGGCGATCTTGCCTGGTGTCGAGTAGCGGATGATTCCCAGAATGTCTTCCGCACTCCTCGTTGCGATTTCCTCTGGTGTCCCCGTGAATGGGCTCCGATAAGGATCCGGTGAAACCGCGTGGTGGATTCCGACGGAGCTCGGCAGCGGATACTTCCAGGTGTGGTGCGAGGTCAGACCCATCGCGCTCGGCGAGCCACCGTGATACCCATTGCGCAGCGCGATTACGTCGGTGTTGCCTGTGTACAGCCGCGCCATCGTGACGGCGAGATCGTTGGCCTCGCTGCCGTCATTCACGAAGTAAGTAACGTCGAGTCCCTTCGGCATCTTCGACGCGAGCTTCTTTGCCAGCAGCGCCATGTTCGGATGCAAATAGATCGTCGTCGCGTGCTGCAGCGTCTCCACCTGCTTCTCAATAGCCGCAACGATCTTCGGATGGCAGTGTCCGCAGGAAACGGTAACGATTCCAGCATACATGTCGAGATATCGGCGGCCCGTCTCGTCGAACAACCACTGCATGTATCCCTCGACGATGAGCAGCGGCTCTCCGTACAGAGTGAAGATTGCCGGATTAGTGTACTTCCGTCGCATCGCCAGCACTTCCTCGCGCGATGGCCCGGTGTACGGCATGGCAACGTGGTCGGAAGGCGGCATCGGGAGCGGTGCTCGAGGAGCAGCAGCTCCTTTGCCGCTCGCCGTGCGAGCGCGCGGCGCGGAAGTAGATGCGATCGTCACGAGCTACACCCGCACCGCAACTTCGGGCTGCGGCGCCGCGTATCCCTCGACGGTTTCGTAACCAGAGTGATAGTCAGCCGAGTCGGGTCGACGAATCTCCGACTGAAGCACGATCCTGTCGCGCCGGATGCCGCGGAAATCTTCGACGTTCTTCCAGCCGTCCTTGGCGTGCTCCCCGAGGAATCGATCAAGTCCAGCCAATAGCTTTCTGATCACGTTCGGTCCGATTGCCTGATCGAGCATCGCGGCTGTGCAAACCTGCACTGTTCCGCAGCCGAGCGCAAAGTAGGAGAGCGCCTGATTGAAATCGGAGATGCCGCCGATCCCCGAAAAGTTCTTGTCGGGGAATGCCTTCGTCAGCTGCGCCATCTTCGCGAGGGAGAGCGGAAGAATCGCTGGTCCGCCAAGTCCACCGCTCGACACGAATCCGTCGACATTGATCTCGAACTCGAGCGTCTCCGGGTCGATCAATGGGATCGATGGAAAGGTGTTGGACGAAACGATCGCGTCGGCTCCGCCGCGGAAGCAGGCTGCTGCTTCCACCACAATATCCGCCGTCGCCGGCGTGAGCTTGCACCACACTGGCACCTTGGCGACTTCCTTCACCGCCTCGGTAACTACCGAGCAGAGCCCCTGATCTTTTCCGATGTTGGATCCCATGTCGCGGCGATCCATGTGCGGACAGGAGAAGTTGAGCTCGAGTCCATCGGCGCCTTCGCCCTGCGCTGTCTCCGCCAACTCCTGCCAGTGCCGTAGCTCCTTGTCGTTGCCCGATCCCGCCATGATCGAAGCGATCAGCACCTTGTTCGGGAAAGCTTCCTTGATGCGGCGGATGCGCGGCGCCCACCACTCGAGCGTCTTGTCGGAGATCAGCTCCCAGTTCCACGACGAGTGCAACGCAGCACCCGGACGTTTTTTCATCGACACGTTTGCGTCTTCCGGGCTCGTGCGCATGAACTTCGCTTTCGCGCCGTACACGTTCACAACCGGATGGAGTCCGATCGTCTTCGTGACGACCCCGCCCCATCCGGCTTCGAACGCGCGTGTGATGTTCGATTCCGACTCTGTCGGCGGCGCCGAGGAGAGCAGGAAGGGATTCTCGAATTGAATCCCTGTAAACGTTAGGGATCGATCAACGGCCATACAGCCTCCGATTTTTTTTCGTCACCGCGCCAGCAGGGGCTCGGCCAATCAGGACATCCAGTTGGTTCCGGCTTCCCTGTTCCACTTCGTCGTCATTTTCTTCGACTGCGTCCAGAATTCGATCGACCCCCGTCCGGTGATGTCACCTACGCCAAACTTGGAGTCGTTCCAGCCGCCGAAAGAGAACGGCTCGCGGGGGACTGGCACCCCGACATTGACGCCAACCATTCCAGCGCTCGCGTGCTCCATTACGTATCGCGCGGTACCGCCGCTCTCGGTGAAGACCGATGCCGCATTACCGTACGGCGAGGCGTTCTCGATTCTCAGAGCTTCGTCGACATCCTTCGCGCGGATTATCACCAGCACTGGGCCAAAAACTTCTTCCTGCGCAATCCGCATGTCGGGTGTGACATGGTCGATGATCGTCGGCCCGATGAAGTATCCGTGCTCCTTGCCGTTCACCACGGCCCGCCGTCCGTCGACGAGCACCTTTGCTCCCGCGGCTTCCGCTTCGCCGATGTATTTCTCGATCCGCTCCTTCGCCGCAGCCGAGATGACGGGACCGATATCGCGGCCAGGAACAATGTTCTTCGCGTGATCGATCATCCGATCGATGATGTGATCGGTCTTCGAGACCGCAACCATCACCGACGCCGCCATGCAGCGTTGGCCCGCGCAACCGGACATCGACGCCACGACGTTGCTCGACGTCATCTCCTTTTCAGCGTCCGGCATCACGATCAGATGATTCTTTGCCCCGCCGAGCGCGAGACAGCGCTTAAGCGTCGCCGTCGAGCGCCGATACACGGCTTTTGCAACCTTCGTTGACCCGACGAAGCTCACCGCGGCAATTCCTGGGTGATCGCAGATGGCCTCCACTGTTTCCTTGCCGCCGTTTACGATCTGCAGCACTCCCTCTGGTAAACCCGCTTCCTTCAGCAGCTCGGCGATTCTACCTGCGCTCAGCGGCACCAGCTCCGATGGTTTCAGAATCAGACAATTGCCCAGAGCGATCGCATTCGGAAGCGACCAGTTGGGAACCATGTTCGGAAAGTTGAACGGCGTGATCGCCGCAACAACGCCGAGGGGGTACCGCTCGATCCGGCACTCGACGCCGCGACTGACCTCGAGAACTTCACCGGGAGCAATCTGTGGC
>QHVA01000178.1 GCA_003223425.1 Gemmatimonadota bacterium | reverse complement strand
CTCGCTGCGGACGTTCGCGCTCGAGGGCGGGGAAGAGCTCAAGGCCGAAGCCGAGAAGATGATCGATAAGGGCGTGGCGAAGCGCGTCGAGAACATGCTCGGCGAGTTCGACTCGCAAGAGGAGTGGGATTTCGCGTTGGTGCGTCAGGACCTGCTGATGCACTACATGCTGACCGTGCCAGGCTTCGAGGATGGCTCACTGCCAACCAGCGAAGAGGAAGCGACTCAACGCGCGATCGAAGCGGGGCGCAAGGCGTTCGCCGACAAACTGGCGAGCCTCGGCGAGTACTCCGACCAGTTGCTCGCCCTGGTGATGCTGCACGTCCTCGACGAGAAGTGGAAGGATCACCTCTACGATCTGGACCAGCTGCGCAACGCGATCGGCTACCGCTCCTGGGGTCAGAAAGATCCGCTCATCGAGTACAAGCACGAGGCGTACAACATGTTCGTGGATTTGATGGAGGACATCCACAACACGTTCACCGAAAGGTTCCTGCGCGCGCAGATCACGTTCGAGGAGCGCCAGCCGCTGCCGCCCATGTTCCTGAGCGGGCCGGAGCTCGACGGAAATGGTGAGGAGCGCGCCCCGCCCCCGAGGCAGCCTCAAAAGCGCTACAACGCTCTCGGAGTTCTGGAAGATGTGGTTGGCGACGGCGGTGAAGGAACCGATGCGACGCTCGACATCGCCCCGCCGGAAGCACCGAAGAAGGGAGCCGCTGTGCGTCCCGAGCCGACGGTTCACGTCGGCGGAAAGAGCTCGTCGTTGAGCAAAGCGATGGCGGCCGGCACCGTAATGGGAGTCCCAGGCGCACCGGGCGGGGGCGATCAGAAAGATTGGAGCAACGTCGGCCGAAACGATCCATGCCCGTGTGGTTCCGGCAAGAAATTCAAAAAGTGCCACGGCGCTAATCTCTAGTTCGAGATCTTGGCGCGCACCGGCACGCTGCAAAACTGAAGCGGGGAGCGTAGACCCAGGCAGCCGTTAAGCTGGGAGCGAGCTATTTCCGGTTTAGTGCGCCGATGATCCGTCGCGCTTTTACGCCTTTAAAAAACGCTCTCGGCTAAAACGCTGCAGCGCTCTCCGCTCCCCGCTTTTGTTTTGTGGATGTTTGTTGGCGGCAGCGCCCCGATGATATCCGCCGATGCAGGGTGGCGCGCTTACGCTGCTGCTTCGGGATAATCCCGACGCCGAGAAAAAGGAGAGGCGTTGGCATTGACGATAAGGGAGCTTCCAGCGGCGGAACGGCCGAGGGAGCGTTTGCGCAGTCACGGAGCTCAGGCTTTGAGCTCGAGCGAGCTCCTCGCGATTCTGCTGGGGAGTGGGTCGGAGGGCCGATCCGCGCTGGGGATCGGCCAGGAGATTCTTTCGAGCTGTCGGGGCTCGCTCCGGCTGCTCGCGACTCAACCCGTCGCCACTCTCACCAGCGTGAGGGGCGTCGGAACGGCTCGTGCGGTTGGTATACACGCGGCGCTCGAGCTGGGGCGGCGCATGGCCGCGGAAGAGAGGCAGGAAGGAGCGCCAGTGCGCTGGCCGCGCGATGTCTACGAGATCTTTGCCCAGCGCCTGGAGGACCTTCCGGTCGAAGAGTTTCACGTCGCCGTGCTCGATTCACAGCACCGACTCGAGCGCGACATCACGGTAACGCGAGGCCTTCTCAACTCGTCGCTCGTACATCCGCGTGAAGTGTTCAGAGAAGCGATCGCGGAGCGAGCGGCTGCAATCATTCTCGTCCACAATCATCCGAGCGGGGATCCGACACCATCGCCCGATGACAGGGTAGTAACTGAACAGCTCGTGCAGGCGGGCAAAGTACTCGACATACCCGTGCAGGATCACGTTATTATCGGTAGGGGTCGCTACATAAGCTTCGCGGAGGCGGGACTGTTGTGACGGCAGGCGCAATCAAAGAGAAGGAAACGCTGCCATCGTGGCTTCAGGAGGGGCTCCCGGAACGTTTGGACCGGGACCTGCTCGTGCGCGCCTATCGTTTCAGCGAGCGCGCTCATGAGGGCCAGAAACGCCTGTCCGGCGACCGTTACGTGTCCCATTGCGTCGAAGTCGCAAAGATTCTGGTCGACCTCCAGTTGGATTCGACTACGGTCGCAAGTGGGTTGGTCCACGACGTCGTTGAAGACACGGCCGTTACCGTCGACGACATCGAGGCTGAGTTCGGTAAAGAGATCGCCGAGATCGTCGATGGACTGACCAAGATCGGGCACCTGCCGCTCAACTCCTCGCAGGAACGACAGGTCGAGAACTACCGCAAGCTCCTGCTGTCGATCGCAAGGGATGCGCGCGTCATTCTCATCAAGCTCGCAGATCGACTGCACAACATGCGCACTCTCGAGTTCCTGCCTGCGGACCGGCAGAAGCGAATTGCTACCGAGACTCGTGATTTATACGCGCCGCTTGCCCACCGCTTCGGCATGGCGCGAGTGCGGTGGGAACTGGAGGACCTGGCCTTCAAGCACCTCGAGCCGTCGGAGTACAAGGTACTCGCCAAGAAAGTCTCGACCCGCCGCGCCGAGCGGGAAAAAGCGATCGCACAGCTGAAGGAGCCGCTCGAGGCGCATCTCCGAAAGACAGGAATCGTCAACGTCGAGGTGACGGGACGTCCCAAGCATCTCTGGTCGATCTACAAAAAGATGAAAAAATGGGACAAGCCGTACGAAGAGATCTATGACCTTCTTGCGGTGCGGGTCCTCGTCAACAGCGTGCCCGATTGCTATCACGCGCTTGGCGTCATCCACGATCAGTTCACGCCGCTGCAGGAGCGCATCAAGGATTACATCGCGCAGCCGAAGTCAAACGGTTATCAGTCGCTCCATACCACAGTTTTCGGTCCAAACCGACAGTTGTTCGAGATCCAGATCCGCACGCGCGAGATGCATCGTACCGCCGAGTACGGAATCGCCGCACACTGGCGGTTCAAGGAAGATTCGAGAAGCGCTGACGAGCTGGACCGCGCGCTTCAGTGGTTCAGACAGGTGCTGGAGCTCCAGCTCGACGCGAAGACACCTGACGAATTCCTCGAGTTCCTGAAGCTCGATCTTTACCAGGACGAGATTTTCGTTTTCACGCCAACAGGCGACGTCATCCAGCTGCCAAAGGGCGCCACACCGATCGACTTTGCATTCGCCGTGCACACCGAAGTTGGACTCCATTGTCAGGGCGCCCGGATCAACGGTCGCATCGCTAGCCTGGCCCGGGAGCTGAAAAACTCGGAGACAGTCGAGATCATCACCTCGCCGTCGGCAAAACCGAGCAGGGACTGGCTGGCGCATGTCAGGACCGGCAGGGCGCGTCACAAGATTCGTCAGCGCCTCCGCATTGAGGAGCACACGACCTCGATCAAACTGGGTCGAGAGATACTTGATCGCGAGATCAAGCGCCGGCGGCTGACAAAGCCGGAGGACGGCGACCTCCTGAAGGTCGCGAAAGCACTACACCTGACGGATATGAACCATCTCATCGCCTCGATTGGCCAGGGCGATGTGAACGTGTCGCAGGTTCTGAGGGAGTTGTATCCCGAATCAGACGGTACACCAGAGGCGCCAAAGCCTGGCCCGCTCGACTGGCTCGTGGACCGGGTGCGAGGAGCCCCGAAGGGCGTCCGCATTCAGGGCGTCGACGGCATGATGGTCCGCTACGCCCAGTGTTGCCAGCCCGTGCCCGGTGACCCCGTTGTGGGGTATGTAACAAGAGGACGCGGTGTTAGCATTCACCGTTCGGACTGTCCGAACCTTCTAATGCTCGTTCAGGAGCCGGAGCGGCGGCTCGAGATTGATTGGAAGGAGCTGGAGGGGGAGAAATTCATGGTGCGTCTGGCACTCGAGGCGACAGACCGCCGCGGACTCTACGCCGACCTCGCCACCGCCGTTTCGGCGACGGGCACCGATATAAGAAGCTTCGAGCTGCATAGCTCCGATGGCCACGTGATCGGTGAGCTCGCCGTCGAAGTGGGCAACCTTGCACACCTTCAAAAGATTCTCAAAGCAGCCAGACGCGTGAAAGGCGTGACCGAGGTCGCGCGACGCGAGCGCTTGGCCAGTGATACAAAGAATGACCAAAGCGGTATTTGATCTTCGGGCGCCATTTTCGCCCGCCGGTGACCAACCAAAAGCGATTGCGGAACTGACACGAGGCCTGGAGCGGGGCGACCGCTTTCAGACCCTGCTCGGCGTGACCGGATCGGGGAAGACGATGACGGTTGCCAACGTCATCAGAAATTTC
>QHVA01000023.1 GCA_003223425.1 Gemmatimonadota bacterium | reverse complement strand
CAGTTAGTGTCCCAATCCGCAGTTAGTCAGCAGTCCGCAATGCCGTTGGTCCGCAGTCCGCAGTCCGCAGTCAAAAAAACAAGGAAGAGCAATGCCCCGCGAAAAAATCATCCTCGCTTGCGAGACCTGTAAGAATCGCAATTACTTCACCGACAAGAACAAGCGCTTGCACCCCGAGCGCGTCGAGTGGAAGAAGTACTGCCCGCGCTGCAACGCGCACAAGCTGCACAAGGAAACGAAATAATGGCCGTTGAGGTTACGAGCCGTAGGGACGTCACTCCCGCCAGCACCGGGGGGAATTCTGTCGTGCGGTTTTTCCGCTCGCTCAACACTTTCTACCACGAAGTGCAGGACGAGATGCGGAAGGTCACCTGGCCCGACCGCCCCCAGCTCAAGGACACCACGATCAAGATCATCATCTTCGTGCTCTTCCTCGGCGCTGTGATCGCGGCGATCGACCTCATTCTGCAGCTGATTCTCGTCCAGGGAGTTCCATCATTGTTCTCGAGACGATGACCGTGGCGACGACTACAGAGCACCGGTGGTACGCGATTCAGACGACCTCCGGACACGAAAACAAAGTTCGTTCGCTGATACAGCGCCGGATCGATGCCGATCCGCGTCCGGCCGAGGAGCGAGCCATCCGCCAGGCACTCGTACCGACGCAGGAAGCGGTCGAGATCAAGAACGGCAAGAAGGTGAACGTCGAAAGAAAGATCTACCCCGGTTACGTACTCGTAGAAATGGTGATGGACCAGGAGACGGCGCACACCGTCAACGGCATCCAGGGTGTGATCAAGTTCGTAGGACACGAGCGACTGCCGCAGCCGCTCCGGCCGGAAGAAGTCAACCGCCTCCTTGGTGTCGCCGACGATTCGGAGCCGGAAGAAGTGAAAGAGGAGATTCCATTCCTCGTTGGTCAGGCAGTGGCGATCACCGAGGGACCTTTCACCGATTTCAACGGTACGGTCGAGGAAGTTCTGTCCGACAAAGGCAAGGTCAGGGTGTCGGTTTCACTGTTTGGCCGGCCCACTAGTGTTGAGCTGGATTATTTGCAGTTGAAGGGCTACTAAAACGGCCCCGAACCGTTTAGGTTTAGAGGCTGCACCTTAACGGCGTCGGTCCAACTGGCGCGATTGAAAACTGAACGACGCGGGTCCAAAGATCCCCGCGCTAAATGAAGTGAAGATCTGGAGTCACAGCGGCGCTACTCCCGCCGCAGGTGATGGCCCTTGCGCGGGGCGGCCGATGAGGCGAGGAGCGCACCGTCGGATACCACTACGACGTTAAATCAAACCGTGGGAGTCAGACGCGGGTCCGGGTGCCCACGAAGTGGGCAGGATGGGCTCAGCCAGACAGTAACTGAGGAGTATCATGGCAAAAAAGGCAGTTGGTTTCGTCAAGCTGCAGATCCCTGCAGGCAAGGCGAATCCGGCCCCTCCCGTGGGTACGGCTCTCGGCCCCCAGGGAATCAACATCATGGCCTTCTGCAAAGAGTTCAACGCTCGGACGCAGGGCCAGGATACGATTCTCCCGGTCGAAATCACCATCTACGCGGACAAATCCTTCACCTTCATCACCAAGACGCCGCCCGCGGCCGTCCTGCTGAAGAAGGAGGCTGGAGTTGAGAAGGGCTCCGGAACGCCGAATCGCAATAAAGTCGGTTCAGTCACCAAGGCGCAGGTCAGGAAGATCGCCGAGATCAAGCTCCCCGACCTGAACACGGACTCCATCGAGTCGGCGATGGCAATGGTCGCCGGCGCTGCCAGATCGATGGGGATCGAGGTGAAGGACTGATGAAGACCCACGGCAAGAAGTACCGGGTCGCCGCCGAAAAGCGGAATCCCGAAACCAGATATCAGCCGCGTCAGGCGATCGACATCGTCAAGTCGTCTGCGTTCGCGAAGTTCGATGAGACCGTAGAGGTCGCTGTCCGCCTGGGAGTCGATCCCAAGCACGCCGATCAGGCGGTGCGCGGAACGGTCGTCCTCCCCGCCGGGACCGGCAAGTCGGTGCGCGTGCTCGTCATCGCTGCCGGCGACAAGGCGCGCGAGGCAGAGGCCGCCGGTGCCGATTACGTCGGCAACGAGTACATCGCGAAGATCAAAGAAAACTGGCTCGACTTCGATGTTCTGATCGCCACGCCCGACCAGATGGGTCAGCTCGGCCCGCTCGGCCGCATCCTCGGTCCGCGCGGGCTCATGCCCAATCCGAAAGCGGGCACGGTGACGTTCGACGTCGGTCGCGCTGTTCGCGAGACCAAGGCCGGCAAGATCGAGTACCGCGTCGACAAAGCCGGCAACCTTCACGCTGCGATCGGAAAGGTGTCGTTCGCGGCCGAGGCGTTGGAGTCGAACTTCACGGCATTCATGGATCAGATCGTTCGCTCGAAGCCAGCGACGTCGAAGGGCGTTTACATCCGCACAGTCGCGATCTCCAGCACCATGGGGCCCGGCGTCAACATCGACACCACCCCCTACCGGTAACGAGCGATGAAGAGAGCTGAAAAGGAGCAACTCGTTACCGAGTTGCGCGACAAACTGACTGCGGCACAATCGCTGTACTACACCGATTTCACCGGGCTCAACGTGAAGCGGATGACCGAGCTTCGCCGCCGGCTCAAGAGGGTGGGCGTCGAATACGTGGTCATCAAGAATACGCTGGCTCTGCGTGCAGTCAACGAGAGTGGTCTCGTCGGCGAGCCGCTCAAGGGTCCCACCGGCCTCGTCGTCGGAAAGGATCCGGTTGCCGCCGCAAGGGTGCTCACCGAATTCGCCAAGGAGTTCGAGGAGAAGCCGACCGTCAAGGGCGGTCTGCTCCAGGGCAAGAAGATCGACAACGCGCAGTTAAAGCGTCTCGCTTCGCTTCCGTCTCGCGAGCAAATGCTGGCTGATCTTGCGGCCGGCATGCAGTCACCGATGGCCGCCTTCGTCGGCGCGCTCAACGGGCTTCTTTACATGTTTGCAGGCGCGCTCGACGCGCTCAAGACTCAGCGCCAAGGCGCCTAAAATTCTTAGGGAGACAACACACAATGGCAAACGCTACCATGAGCAAGGACGAGATTCTCGAAGCGATCGGCAACATGTCGGTTCTCGAGCTGTCTGAGCTCGTCGAAGCTTTCAAGAGCAAGTTCAACGTCACGATCTCGGCCGCGCCGGTTGGCGGAGCCGCTCCGGCAGCGGGTGGCGCCGGTGCAGCTCCAGCAGCCGCTGTTGAAGAGCAGACCGAGTTCAGGGTCGTACTCAAGGAAGCGGGAGCGAAGAAGATTCAGGTCATCAAGGTCGTGCGTGAGCTCACCGGCCTGGGTCTCAAGGAAGCGAAGGATCTCGTCGACGGTGCGCCGAGTGACGTGAAGACCGGCGTGACCAAGGAAGAGGCCGCAACGATGAAAGCCAAGCTCGAAGAGCAGGGTGCAGCCGTCGAAGTGAAGTAAGCGAAGGTCGACGGACGAGAGGTATCGACTACGGCAGCTATCCGCTTACACGCTGCGAGCCCGGCAAACTACAAAGGCGCCGGTCTCTTGCTACGCGGAGCGCTGCCTACGTCGACACCTCTCATCCGTCTCCCACCGGCTTACTCTCACTCCGACGATATGTCCCCATTCTTACTCGCTCGTACCACAGCCGAAGTTTTGAAGTTGCTCCGGCCCGGATCCGCGAAAAATTCGCGCGTGACGGCGGCGGGGCTATTTGCGCCTGTAGGTGATTCATGCCCGAATTAATGAAACAGATCTCGTTCGCCAAGCTCGATCAGGGGATGGAGATGCCCCATCTCCTCGACATCCAGACCCGCGCCTTCGAGTCGCTGCTGCAGTTGGACGCAGCGTCCAAGGATCGCGAAGACATTGGACTCGAGCGCGTCTTCAAGGACTTGTTCCCGATCACTGACGTTCACGAGAACTTCTCGCTCGAGTTCAAGAGCTATTCTCTTGGCGAGCCGAAGTACTCCGTGGCCGAGTGCATCGAGCGCGACATGACGTACTCCGCGCCGCTCAAGGCGACCCTCCAACTCATCGTCTTCGAGACGACCGAAGCGGGGAAGAGACCGAAGAACATCATCGAGAAGGAAGTCTATCTCGGTGAGCTTCCGTTGCTCACTCCGCTCGGAACCTTCGTCATCAACGGTGCCGAGCGCGTGATCGTGAGCCAGCTGCACCGCTCACCGGGCGTGGTGTTCGAGGAGTCGACGCACCCGAACGGCCAGCGCCTCATCTCGGCGCGGATCATTCCGTTCCGTGGCTCCTGGGTCGAGTTCACCGTCGACATCCACGACGTCGTGTACGTGCACATCGACAAGAAAAAGAAATTCCCCGCGACGGCGCTTCTTCGCGCCTTCGGGTACGGCACGAACTCGCAGATCCTTCGCTTGTTCTTTGCGGTGCGCCAGCTCGATCTCGTCAAGAAGCGGGAGTCGAGGGTAGATCAGCGCGAGGTTCTCGGGGCAATTATCGCTGAAGACATCACTCTCGCCGGTACGATTCACAACCCCGAGGCGCCCAAGCTCAAGACCAAGAAGGCACGAGCAGCATTGGAGCGCGAGGAGGCTGAGCTGCTCGTGAAAGAGGGCGACGAGCTGACGGAAGAGGTCTACAACCGCCTGCGTCGTCTGAACATCGACAAGGTGAAGGTCTTCGCCTCGTACACCACGATCGATCTGCGCGACGAAGTCGACGCAATCGAGAGGGGTGAGCGACCAAGCCGTCGCGTAATCGCAGTGGATGCCGTCGATCCCGACTCCGGAGAAGTCATTGCCGACGTCGGTGACAACCTTACCGACACGCTGATCAGAAAGCTGCGCAAGAAGGACATCAACAAGGTGCAGGTCTTCGTGCAGTCCGGCCGCGCCGAGTCGATGTTGATCAAGAACACACTGGCAAAGGATCCGACGCACACCGATGAAGAGGCGTTGAAGCAGATCTACTCACTCCTCCGTCCCGGCGATGCACCGAATCGCGAGACCGCGCGTCAGGCGCTGGAGAGATTGTTCTTCTCTCCGAAGCGCTACGACCTCGGTCGCGTTGGTCGCTACAAGATCAACCAGCGCCTGGCGACAAACCGTCCCGCCAACGAGACCGTTCTCACCAAGGAAGATTTCGTCGCGATCATTCGCTATCTAGTCGAATTGCACGAGGGGCGCGGCTACACCGACGACATCGATCACCTCGGCAACCGGCGCATTCGCTCGGTTGGCGAGCTCATCGCGAACCAGTTCTCGGTCGGTCTGTCTCGCATGGCGCGCCTGGTCAAGGAGCGCATGTCGATCAACACCGATCCGGAAAAGATCTCGCTCGACGATCTCGTGAATGCGCGTACCGTCTCGGCGGTGATCCAGGCTTTCTTCGGATCCTCGCAGCTGTCGCAGTTCATGGATCAGACCAACCCGCTCGCCGAGCTGACGCACAAGCGTCGTCTCTCAGCGCTGGGTCCGGGCGGACTCACGCGTGAGCGCGCCGGATTCGAGGTGCGTGACGTTCATTACTCGCAGTACGGCCGCATGTGTCCGATCGAGACTCCTGAAGGTCCGAACATCGGACTCATCACCTCGCTCGCCTGCTACGCACAGGTTAACGACCTGGGCTTCGTCGAGACTCCTTACCGCGTCGTCAAGAACGGCAAGGTCACGGCTGAAATCGAGTGGCTCGATGCGAACCGTGAAGAGGATGTCGTAATCGCCCAGGCGAATGCTCGCCTGAATGAAGACGGCACTTTCGTCGACGAGCTAGTGCTCTGCCGGCAGCGCGGTGACGTTCCGCTTGTTGCACCAGAGCGCATTGACTACATGGATGTCGCTCCCGAGCAACTGGTATCGATCGCTGCCGCGCTGATTCCGTTCCTCGAGCACGACGATGCCAACCGCGCGCTGATGGGTTCGAACATGCAGCGGCAGGCCGTTCCTCTCTTGAATCCGCACACTCCGCTCGTCGGAACCGGACTCGAAGAGAAAGTCGCGCGCGATTCCGGCGCTGTTGTCATCGCACGGCGTGCAGGAACGATTACCAGCGTCACGGCCGACGAGATCATCGTCGACACCGGCGCTTCGGAGCGCGGCAAGAAGGATAGCGACCGCCCGTTGGCAAGGCTCACGCAGCATGACCGGTACCGCCTGAAGAAATACTGGCGCACCAACCAGGACACCGCGCTGAACCAGCGTCCGATCGTTAAGACCGGGCAGAAGGTGAAGGCCGGCGAAGTCCTGGCCGACGGCGCGTCGACCGAAATGGGACAGCTCGCACTCGGAGCGAACGTCACCGTGGCGTTCATGCCCTGGTACGGACACAACTTCGAGGACGCGATCGTGCTCTCCGAGAGACTGGTGAAGGACGACGTCTATTCGTCGATCCACATCCAGGAGCTCGAGCTGCACGTCCGCGACACCAAGCGCGGTCAGGAAGAAATCACTCGTGAAATCCCGAACGTCGCCGAGGAAGCGCTGTCTGATCTGGACGAGCGCGGAATCGTCCGCATCGGCGCGCACGTGAAGCCGGGCGACATTCTCGTCGGCAAGATCACGCCGAAGGGCGAGACCGAGCTCTCTCCTGAAGAGAAGCTCCTCACCGCGATCTTCGGTGAGAAGGCAAAGGACGTGAAGGATTCGTCGCTCAAGGTTCCCCCGGGCATGGAAGGCGTGGTAATCGATGTGAAGATCTTTTCGCGCATCGAGGACCAGGTCGTCGAGAAGGATCGCGGCGAGAGAATCGGTGACATTCGCAGACTCGAGGGCGAGGAGAAAATCCGCGTCAACGAAGTCCGTGACGCCGAGCTGATGGATCTGCTCGAGGGCCAGACGGTATCGCTTGCCCTCAAGTCAGGTACGGTCGAGGAGGGAATTCCGTCCGGCACCAAGCTCACCGGCGCGATGCTGCGCGAGATGAAGCTCAGCTCGCTCGATCTCAAGACGTTCCGCGTCGAAGACAAGAAGATGAACGAGCGCATTCGCACCATCATCGATCTCGCTAATGAAGAGAAGGCGAAGCTCGAGGAGAAAGCGGAAGAGAGGATCGACCGAGTGCTGCAGCCGGACGAACTGCCACCGGGCGTGATTCAGCTCGTGAAGGTTTACATGGCCGAGAAGAGAAAGGTCTCAGTTGGCGACAAGATGGCGGGACGCCACGGCAACAAGGGTATCGTTGCGCGTATCGTCCCCGAGGAGGACATGCCTTTCCTTCCCGACGGCCGTCCGGTCGACATCGTTCTCAATCCGCTCGGCGTGCCGAGCCGCATGAACGTCGGGCAGATCCTCGAGACCCACCTCGGGTGGGCCGCGCGTCTGCTCGGCTTCTACGCCAAGACACCGGTGTTCCAGGGCGCGAATGAGCGTGAGATCGGTTTGCTGCTCAAGCTCGCAGCGGTAACCTGGGTTCGCGATTCACTCGATCTCAAGGCCGAAGGCATCAGGATCACCGACGACGAGATTCGCGGCATCATCGCTGACGTCAAGGGAGGTGGCGGCCACGAAGACCGCGTGAAGCTGCTTGCCGATGCCACGATCGATTCACTGGGTGCTCGCGGTGTCTCTGCTGAGACGCGCGATGTCTACAACCGCATTCGCGAGTTCGTTTCCGCGGCCGCTCGCGAGCTGGCCGTGCGCGACACCGCGGAGATCGACAACCAGATCGCGTTCCACACGAATGCGGCTGGCGATGAAGAGTACGAGCCCACTGCCCGTGCTCAGTACAAGGCAGCCGCGACTCAGATCGAGAAGAAGAGGAATACTGATCCCGCTTCGGTACTCGCGAGTCAGGAGCTGCCCGCACTCGCGGCGGCGCTTGGTACCAAGAAGTCTGACGTCGACGTCGACGCAGCGGCAATGGAGCTGATGCGTTTGGCGGGAATTTCCGCGGGTGGAAAGGTCAGGCTGCGCGATGGCCGGACCGGGGAAACGTTCGCCAATCCGGTGACGGTCGGCGAGATCTACATGCTCAAGCTGTCGCACCTGGTCGACGACAAGATTCACGCGCGGAGCATCGGTCCCTACTCTCTCGTTACGCAGCAGCCGCTCGCCGGCAAGGCGCAGTTCGGCGGCCAGCGCTTCGGAGAGATGGAAGTGTGGGCACTCGAGGCTTACGGCGCTGCGCATACGCTGCAGGAGATTCTCACCGTCAAATCGGACGATGTGAACGGCCGCAGCAGAGTTTACGAGGCGATCGTGAAGGGACAGAACCTTCCCGAGCCTGGAATTCCGGAGTCCTTCAACGTGCTCGTGCAGGAATTGAAGGCGCTGGGAATTCACGTCAGCATGGGAGCGAACGCGACCAGCGGCTACGGCGTCGGAAACATCGGCTCCAGAAACGGTAACGGGAGCGAGGAATAACTAATGATTGATTTTCGTAGCACGCGCGAGACGCGGGCAAGTTCATTCGATTACATCCAGGTCCGCATCGCTTCTCCCGAAGAGATGCGCGGCCCGAAGGATTCCAAGGAGCGCGAGCGGCTGGAGATGGCGGGCCTGCGCACCTGGTGGTCGTGGGGTGAGGTACTGAAGCCCGAGACCATTAACTACCGCTCGTTCAAGCCCGAGAAGGACGGACTCTTCTGCGAGCGCATTTTCGGTCCTGTGAAGGATTGGGAATGTCACTGCGGAAAGTACAAGCGCATCCGTTACCGCGGTGTGATCTGCGATCGCTGCGGCGTCGAAGTAACCCTGAGCCGCGTTCGTCGCGAGCGCATGGGTCACATCGAGCTCGCCGTACCGGTCGCCCACATCTGGTTCTTCAAGACTCTTCCGAGTCCGATGGGAAACCTTGTCGATCTCACGCTCCGTGATCTCGAGAAGGTCATCTACTACTCGAATTACGTCGTCATCGATCCGGGCAAGCAGGAAGTCGTCGAGAACCAGCTTCTCGACGAGGACGAGTTCCTCACGCTCAAGCAGAAGGCGAAGGACGAGGGCGACAACGCGTTCCTCGCCGACATCGGTGCGCCTGCAGTCCGCGAGCTGTTGAAGAGAATCGACGTCGACAAGGTCGCCGCCGAGCTGCGTGCTGGCTTGATCGACGAGGGCTCGCAGCATCGCAAAAAGCAGATGCTCAAGCGCCTCAAGGTCGTTGATGCGTTCCGTAACTCGGGTGACTCCGGGCAGGAGCGCAACAAGGCAGAGTGGCTGATCATGGACGTCATTCCGGTGATTCCACCGGATCTGCGTCCGCTCGTTCCGCTCGATGGCGGCCGCTTCGCCACGTCGGACCTGAACGATCTCTATCGTCGCGTCATCAACCGCAACAACCGGTTGATGAAGCTGATCTCGCACCGTGCCCCCGAAGTCATTCTCCGCAACGAGAAGAGAATGCTCCAGGAAGCAGTCGATGCATTGTTCGACAACGGCCGCCGCTCCAAGGCGATTCGTGGTCGCGGCAAGCGTCCGCTCAAGTCGCTGTCCGACATGCTCAAGGGCAAGCAGGGGCGGTTCCGTCAGAACCTGCTTGGAAAGCGCGTCGACTACTCTGGCCGCTCGGTCATCGTCGTCGGTCCCGAGCTCAAACTGCACCAGTGCGGTCTGCCCAAGGCGATGGCGCTGGAGTTGTTCAAGCCATTCATCATTCACAAGCTCGTCGAGAAGGGAATCGCCGAAACGGTGAAGCGCGCCAAGAAGATTGTGGAGAAGGAATCTCCCGAGGTGTACGAGATCCTCGAAGAGATCATTCGCGATCACCCGGTGCTCTTGAACCGTGCGCCGACCCTTCACCGTCTGGGCATCCAGGCCTTCGAGCCCGTACTCGTCGAAGGAAAGGCCATTCGTATTCACCCACTCGTCTGCGCGGCGTTCAACGCCGACTTCGATGGTGACCAGATGGCCGTGCACGTTCCGCTGTCGTTCGAGGCTCAGCTCGAGTGCCGTCTGCTCATGCTGTCGTCGAACAACATCCTCAAGCCGTCGGACGGACGTCCGGTTGCCGAGCCGAGCCAGGACATTGTGCTTGGCTGTTACTTCGCGACGAAGGCTCCTCCGGGCTTCGATCAGGCTGTGGCGAAGAACGGGAAGAACGGCAAAAACACCAAGTCGTACTCGAACGTCGCCGAAGTGGAGCTCGCGCTGTCACAAGAGCGAGTGACGTTCCACACGCCCATCCGCTACTTCGTGCAGGACGTCGAAGGAAACCGGTGGGTCGACACGACGGTAGGCCGCGTCCTCTTCAACGCCATCATCCCGAAGGAGATTGCTTTCCAAAACCGGGAGATGAAGAAAAAGGCGCTCGGCGAGCTCGTGTTCGAGAGCTACCGCAAGGGTGGGTTGCAGGGAACGGTTCCGTTCCTCGATCGTTTGAAGGAATTCGGATTCCGGTACGCCACGCGCGGTGGAATCTCCATCGGAATCGAAGACCTCCACATCCCGGCCGAGAAGGAGACACTCCTCGGTGAGGCGGAGGAGCGGGTCAACAGGTTCCAGAAGGCATATCAGACCGGCAACATCACGAACGGCGAGCGCTACAACAAGGTGATCGACACCTGGACGCACGCCAACAACGACGTTGCCGACGCGATGGTGCGCGCCATGCGCGATTCGGGCGACGGATTCAATCCGGTGTTCATGATGTTCGATTCCGGATCACGTGGATCGCGCGATCAGATCCGTCAGCTCGCCGGCATGCGCGGACTGATGGCGAAGCCGCAGAAGAAGCTCACCGGCGGCATCGGCGAGATCATCGAAAGCCCGATCAAGTCGAACTTCCGTGAAGGACTATCCGTGCTGGAGTACTTCATCTCGACGCACGGTGCACGTAAGGGTCTGGCCGACACCGCGCTCAAGACCGCGGACGCCGGTTACCTCACCCGCCGCCTCGTCGACGTCGCGCAGGATGTGACGATCACCGAGGAGGATTGCGGGACCATCCTCGGCCTCGAGGTAGGAGCGCTGAAGGAAGGCGAGGACATCATCGAGCCGCTGGCCGAGCGCATCGTCGGGACTGTGGCCGCTGAAGACATCTATGATGTGCACGAGATCGACGAGTCAGGCCAGCGTACGCTGCTGGTCGAGGCTGGTCAGCTTATCGACGAAGACATGGCTCGCTCGATCGAAGAGTCAGGCCTGGAGACCGTGAAAATACGCTCCGTGCTAACGTGCGAGGCGAAGCGCGGTCTCTGTCAGATGTGCTACGGCCGCAACCTCGCGACCATGGGAATGGTCGACAAGGGTGAAGCCGTTGGAATCATCGCGGCGCAGTCGATTGGCGAGCCCGGAACTCAGCTCACGCTTCGTACCTTCCACATCGGTGGAACTGCGGCGCGTATCGCTGAGCAGACGGCGCGCAAGTCGAAGGTAGCGGGAACGATCGAGTACGGAGACAGACTCGCGGTCGTCACCAACGACGAGGGACAGAAGATCGTCACCTCGTACGAGGGTGAGCTCACGATCAAGAGCTCGGGCGACCGCAACGCCAGCGTTGGCGCGCGTCTACAGGTTCCGCTCGGCGCCACGCTGATGGTGAAGGACCGCGAAGAGGTGAAGAAGGAGCAGATCATCTTCAGCTGGGATCCGTATACGAACCCCATTATCTCTGACGTCGAGGGGACAGTGCGGTTCGTCGACCTGATTCCGGACGAGTCAGTGTCCGAGGAGCTCGATGAGCTCACCGGTCTCCGTCAGACGGTGGTCATCGAAGACAAGGAAAAGAAGCTGCACCCGCACATTGAGATCATCGAAACGAGAGGCGGCAAGGAAAAGCGTCTCCGCGATTTCGTGATTCCGGTTGGCGCGCAGCTGACAGTTGACGATGGCAAGAAAATCAGCGCTGGTACCATCATCGCCAAGATTTCGCGTGAGGCTTACAAGACACGCGACATCACCGGTGGTCTGCCACGTGTTGCGGAGCTGTTCGAGGCACGTCGTCCGAAAGATCCGGCCACGATCTCCGAGATCGATGGTGAGGTGAAATTCGGCGACATCAAGCGCGGCAAGCGCGAGATCAGAGTCGTGCCGAAGGACACGCCGGCGGATACTGAGGATCCGGGTCAGCTGTATGAGATTCCGGCCGGCAAGCACTTGCGTGTGCACGCCGGTGACTGGGTGAGAGCGGGCGACCGTCTCTCGGAAGGTCCGGTCAATCCGCACGACATTCTTCGCATCAAGGGACCGCGCGCGGTTCAGGAGTATCTGCTCAACGAAGTGCAGGAGGTTTACCGCCTGCAGGGCGTCAAGATCAACGACAAGCACATCGGCGTGATCGTGCGGCAGATGCTGCAGAAGGTGCGCGTGCTCGAGAGCGGGGACACCGAATTCCTCGAGGGCGAGCACGTCGACAAGCAGACGTTCAGAGAAGCGAACGACAGGGCCAAGAAGAGGAAAGATGCTCCCGCCGTCTCTGAGCCTCTTTTGCTTGGTATAACCAAGGCGAGTCTCACGACTCAGTCGTTCATCTCGGCGGCGAGCTTCCAGGAGACGACGCGTGTTCTGACCGACGCCGCGATTCGTGGGGCGCGTGACGAGCTGCTCGGACTGAAAGAGAACATCATCATCGGTCACCTCATCCCGGCTGGCACTGGCATGTACCGGTACCAGGAAGTGGAGATCGAGGGAGCGCCGGTGCCGCCCGCGCCGGAGCTTCCCGCCGAGCCGAGCATCGCCGAGATTCTGGCGACCGAAGCGGACACGGACTTCGCGCTGCCGGAGACTGTGCCAGTTCCGGAAGAAATCTGACCGGCAACTGGTCGCGATAATCTGAGGCCACACTGCTCAACGGTGTGGCCTTTTTTTCTTCAGCCAAGCTCATCCGGGTCTGACAGCCCCGCGAAAGCAGGCTTCGCTGAGAGAGTGTCTCCCTTGACAATGTTTAGTCCAATTCGTAAGCATCCCGCGACCTGAGAACGGAGGGGAGTATGCGATTCAGATTTCTGTTAGGTGCGTTCGCGCTTGGGTTGGCGCCGGCGACGGCTATCGCTCAGGCAACGGTGATTACCGGTCGGATCACTGCAGAGGATCGGGGTGCCTTGTCCGATGTCGCAGTGTCGATCCCTGAGCTTGGGCTCGGAGCAGTAACCCGTGACGACGGTCGATATTCGATCACCATTCCGGGTGCGCGCGTCACCGGTCAGCCGGTTACGCTCACGGCGCGGCGGATTGGATACCGGGTCCAATCGGTTCGGATCACGCTGACACCCGGAACGATGACGCAGGATATCGCACTTCCTGCAAACCCGCTGCAACTCGGCGAGGTCGTTGTGACCGGCGCGGGAACAACGAGTACCGTTGAGCGACTCGGCAACGTTCGCAACGTCGTCTCGCCTGATCTGATCAAGAAGGCAAACGAACCGAATCTGGTCCAGGCGCTCGCCGGGAAAGCGCCGAACGTCCAAATCTCGCAGACGGCGGGAGATCCGGGTGCTAATTCGCGCATTCAGATTCGAGGTCTTCGCACGCTGAACGGGAACGTCGAGCCGCTCTTCATCATCGACGGTGTTCCGGTCACTAACTACACGTTCTCCTCGACGAACTTCAATCCGATCGATGCGGGCGGAACCGGAGTCGGCGGCCAGGATGTAGGCGGTGAGTTCGAGGGAACATCGGCGCCGAACCGCATGATCGACATCAACTCCGATGACATCGAGAACGTGGAGATTCTGAAGGGTGCCGCGGCGGCTGCGATTTACGGCGCGCGCGCGGCAAACGGCGTGATTCTGATAACGACCAAACACGGTCATGGAGGAGTGACACGCTACCAGTTGAGGAGCTCGTACTCGAACGACGAGGTGACGCGCGACTATCCCTTGCAAACGAGCTTTTCACAAGGGCGGTTCAATGTCTCGGCACTGCCGTGCGAGAGTATCGGCAAGAGCGCCTGTACCCGAAGCTGGGGCCCGAGGCTCGCGGCCGGCACACCGGTCTACGATCACTCCACTGAAGCATTTCGCAACGGCCACATTGCGGACAATACGCTTACGGTTTCCGGAGGGACCGAGCGAACGACATTCTTTCTTTCCGGTGGGAGCATGCGCAACCAGGGCGTGTTCGTTGGCCCGAACAATTACTTTGACCGATCGACTGTCCGCCTGAATGCGACCCACAAGCTTACGGAAGGGCTGCAGCTTGGCGGTAATTTCTCCTACGCGGACACCCGCGGCCATTTCACTCAGCGCGGCAACAACGTCAACGGACTGCTCCTCGGCCTTTTCCGTACGCCGCCCGAGTTCAACAACAAAGTCTTTCTCGA
>QHVA01000183.1 GCA_003223425.1 Gemmatimonadota bacterium | reverse complement strand
CCGTCGCGAGCTGCTCCGCTGTCGGGTTCTCTGTCTGCTTCAGAGCGGCGATCGCGCTCGCCAGTGCTCCGATGGGATAATCGTCGAGCCGCATCCCATCGGCATTGGCCCCTAGAATCGCGTCGGTCAATGCCTTCGTGCGAGTCTTGCGCAACCCGTCGCTCGTAAGCCAGAGCGGATTGTTTCCGTAGAGTTTGTAAAGACGCTTAGTATGACCCCATTGACTGTCGTCGATGCGATCCAGCTTCGGGCCGTCGAGTTTCCGCTGGATGAGTGACTCGATATCGGTGGCCGGAACGCCTCGCACCGATGTCAGCTTTTCGGGAGCCCAGGTCTGCGGGTTTTCCACCCTGCCCGCACTTGCGGTCTCGTGGCCCTTGCAAGCAGCAAGAAGAACAAATGCTGGCGACAGGAGCAAGAACCTGGCTGCGCGCGTGGCGGGTAGGGGCATAACACGAAGTTCCTAAACGAGTTCGACTCGCTCGAGTGAAACCGCACTGACTCCCATCTTAGGCGAAATGCGGGCCACTCCGCCGGCTACCGTGGTCGCCCGAATGGAAGGAACAGTGGCGAGTGTACGAATGTTACGCCTGAGAACGACGTGACAGAGCGAGGATCGCGCTCGTCCGATAGCTATCGGCGCAGAACGTTCGCAGTCAGGATGAACGGGCTGGTCTTGATTGACGAAACGCGGTTGAGGCGGGGAGTTGATGGCAGAAACGCACGAAATGACGCGCGTCGTTCGCCGTCTCGTCTGGTCAGCGCTGGCCGCGCTGGTTGTGGTCGGCGCGACGGTGGCGGCGTTCTATGTCCTGCAACGAGATGCCCAGCGAGCCTACGAGTACACGCGTGAGGTCTCCAGAATTGCGCGAATGGCTGCAGCCCTCGCAACCGACCGTGAGACAGGGGTCCGCGGCTACGCGCTCACGCACAGTCAGACCTCCCTCGTTCCCGAGGTGATTGCAAAAGCTCAGCTACCGCCCAAGCTCGACTCCCTCGAGTCACTCACCCGAGCCAATCCGACTCAGCACGCGAGAGTGGCGGCCATTGTCGCTGCTCTGAAGCGATGGGAAGACGAGTACGCGGACCCCGCTATTACTCGGGAGATCACACCGGGGACAATGCTGGCGGGCAAGCCTCTCTTCGACCCAGTGCGTCGGAGCTTCGATGATTTTCTTGTCTCCAGCGAGCGGCAGCTAGACTCCGAATCAGCTCGCGTCAAAAAGCTACAAATTCTTGGCCTGGCCGTGCTGCTCGCCGAGCTGATTGCTTTTTTCGGAATTCTCCTGTCCGCACTCCGGGGCCGACTCATGAGCCAAGCCACGGAATTGGAGCACCAGCAGGAGCTTCTCGAACAACAGGCGGTGGAGCTCGAGCTACAGCTGGCGGAGGTCCAGGCTACCAACGATGCATTGGCAGAGCGTGAGGAGCGACTGACGCGAAGCGAGGAGCGCTATAGATTCGCGGCTCGTGCGACGAACGACGCGATCTACGACTGGAACATCGGCCCGAATGAGTTCGAGTGGAGTGAAGGTATGACGGGCCTGTTTGGATACGGCGAGGGAGAGATTCAGCCGACGCCCGAATGGATTACAAGTCTCGTCCATCCCGACGACACCGAGCGCGTGACTGGTACTTTCTTCGCCGTTTTCGAGCAGGGTGGCAATCAGTGGAAAGCGGAATACCGTCTCCGGCGCAAGGACGGCAAATACGCGAATGTCGAAGGGCGCGCTTACATCATTCGTGGGCCGGACGGAGCGCCGACGAGAGTGATCGGCGCCATCAGCGATCGAACGCAGCAGCAATCGCTCGAGAGCCAGCTGCGCCAATCCCAGAAAATGGAAGCGATCGGCAGACTCGCCGGTGGAATCGCTCACGACTTCAACAACATCCTGACGGTGATCCGGATGTCGAGCGAATTTCTGCTCTCCGGGATTCCCGAAACGGACGAGAAGTACCAGGACGCCCAGGAGATCATGAAGGCCGGCGAGCGCGCGGCGAGACTCACGCGACAGCTGCTGGCGTTCAGCCGACACCAGGTTCTCAACCCGACGCAACTGTCGCTGAACGATGTCGTGAACGCCATGGAGGGGATGGTGAGGCGCGTAGTGTCAGAGAACATCGAGATTACGACCGAGCTCGAGCCCTCACTCTTTTCGATCAGAGCGGATGCGGGCCAGATGGAGCAGGTACTTCTCAACCTCGTGATCAACGCGGCCGATGCGATGCCGAGTGGCGGGAACCTCTCCATCCGCATCTCGAACGCAACGGTCGACTCGACGTTCAGCGCACTGCATCTGGACGTTCTTCCCGGCGAATACGCGTGCATGACCGTCAGCGATACCGGAATCGGAATGGATCAGGAAACCGTCGCGCGAATCTTCGAGCCATTCTTCACAACCAAAGGCGTGGGGAAAGGAACGGGGCTCGGCCTCTCAACCGTGCATGGGATCGTCACTCAAAGTGGCGGCAGGATCTGGGTTTATAGTGAGCCGGGAACGGGCACCACCTTCAAGATCTTCCTGCCGAGGACCCAAGCAACGTCGGAGGCTTTGACGACGACGAGTGTGCTGGAGGAAAGCGAGGCGCCGACGGAGACGATTCTGCTCGTCGAGGACGAGGAGCAAACGCGCGAGGCGGTCCAGCGGACACTCGTGCGCGCCGGTTACAAGGTGATAGCGGCCCGAACCGGCGTCGATGCTCTCGAGCTCGCCACAGTGCACAAGGGTGCGATCGATCTCGTACTGACCGATAGCATGATGCCGGAAGTGGGCGGCGCCGAGCTGGCGAGAAGGCTCAGGAAGGACCGACCCGACATCCACATCGTGATGATGTCCGGCTACACCGAGGACGCACTCGAAGGCGACGTCGACGTTCCAGATCGGTTCTTCATCGAGAAGCCTTTCACCAGGGTGGAGCTCATGACGGTGCTACGGTCGGCGCTTAAGGGCTAAGCTGCATACTGTCGGGACGTCACTACTCCCCAACAATCCGCGCCTCGGGCAAGGATTTATTCGCCACCGCGCTTTCCTTGCCGAGAACTTTTTTCACGAACCCGGGCCACCAATTGACTTGCGGCTCCCGGGACTTGTACTGCTCGAGCGCTTGCCACGTTCGCTCGTGAATCTCCTGCCCCTTTCTTATCGCCTCATCGCGGGTGATTCCTTCCCGCTTGAGCGCGCTTCGTCCGATCTGTGCGTGGAGGACTTCGTCCGCCCAGTCGTAATCGTGGAAATGCACTGATAGCTCGTCACCCGCCGCGACAGCAGTCTCGTACTCGAATCTTTTGCCGGTCTCGCCCGGCATCAGCGACTGCTCGATCGCATAGAGAAGAATCTGACGTTCCTGCGCCGTCGCGTGGCCATTGAGTCGCAGCGAGAATCCGACATTGAGCGGGATCTGCGTCCAGTCAACGCCGCGCGACTCGAAGGCGACGGTCCCCATCATCGCGTGCCGTGCCTCATCCCAAAGCTGGCGCGAGTAGTCGAGATAGAATTGCCACGGCTGGTCCTTTCGCTCGAACAGAAACGAAGCCATCGCCTCGGGCACGTCCATCTCGAGAGTGCGCTTGGACAGGAGCGCGAGGTTGCGCTCGTCCGCCGGCACATCCGGCGCGCTGTAGACGACGTGCGGCGGAAACTCGAAGTTGTACAATCCGTGAAAGCGCTCGTCACGCTGCGGCTTGAAATCCGGAGCGAAGGGCTCGCTGGCGCGCGGTGGCGGAAGTGGGGCCTCCAAAGATCTTATTTGCGTGCCGCGCCGTCCGTCGCCCTCCTGAACGGAGATTTTCGGATCGCCGGCGATTCCTTTCGCGGATTCGAGATAGAGCTGGAGATGATCTCGCCATTCCCACACCGCCGTCGCGACAGTTTCGTCCCGGGTCAGCGCGGCGAGCGCGTTTTCGCCCCACTCGATGGCTTCGGCGACCTCGAGCAAAGCGAAGCGCATGAAGCGCCGCGTTGGATGATCCACCAGCGGATTGCTGTGCTGGATGTGGTTGAAGTAGGCCTCGCGCAGAGCGGGGAAGGCAACGCCGTAGATGCCGGCGACGAGCTCCGGCGGATTCTGAGCGCGCAGCACTTCCTCGAGAAATGCATCGAGCTCGGAATTGGGTGGCTGGTCGAGGGGCGGAGTCGGGTGGCGCATCTCCTTGACGCGACGGCGAAGCCAATCGCAATGCTCGGCGCAGTACCATTGGTCGAGCGCCAGCGCGCACTTTACTTCCCAAACCGGTGTCGACGCGAGGTGCGCCCACATTGTTTGCATCAGTCGCC
>QHVA01000182.1 GCA_003223425.1 Gemmatimonadota bacterium | reverse complement strand
GATTCGAACGGCGGTCGCGTACGCATCACCAGCGCGGGTCAGCCTTACTTCGATTACAGATTGGGGAAAGAGGAGCGGCGTTCGATCAGGCATGGAATGGCGACCGCCGCGCGAATGCATCACGCGGCTGGGGCCGAGCGTATCATCACCTTGCACTCGGCGCGACTGGTTTGGGAACGTGAAAGCGGCAGCTCGATCGAGAAATTCTGTAAGCAGATCGACGCGGCGTCTACATCTCCCAATCGACTACCGTTGTTCAGCGCGCATCAGATGGGGACGTGCCGCATCGGATCAGACGCTGCATCGGCGGTGTGCGATGCTTCGGGCGCGGTGTTCGGAATAAGCGGGGCTTACGTCGCGGACGCCAGTTTATTTCCGGCTTCGTCGGGGGTCAATCCAATGGTCACGATCATGGCGATCGCTCGGCATGTTGCTCGCGGGCTTTCGCGGGGAGAATGACATCGCGCGTAGCTGACATCCACAGAACTGAAGCGCCCGGCGAAGGTTTCAGGTGCCAGCTCTACGTAGTCAGCGTACGCGCGCCCTCTCGAGATGAGCGGTCCCCCCGTCACGAACTGCGAGGTACACCACGCCGCCCGCGCCAAATCCAACAAGGACACGATTGGCGGGCAGCTGCACTCTGTCGATCAGCTCGCCTTTGCGATTGATGACGTTGTAGACCGGACGCGCATCGACGTTTTGACTCGTTCGAATCCAGAGATTTCCCTCGGTGTCGGCACGAGTCGACCCCGGCGCAAATGCCGGTTTGTAATCAGGTAACTCGCTCGGCGAAATCATCGTTAGCGGTGGCAACGGCCCTCCGAGTGCTCCGCCGCCGGGACCGACGGTGGTGACGGTCGTATTTCCGCCAGACGTTACTGCCATCGTGCCTGGCTGAGCATTTGGTGCTGGTGCCGCCGGTGCTGCGCCGCTCTGTCCCTCGCGCCGAGGACCGCGAGGAGCGCCTTCTGGACCAGCGGTGGCGATGCTCTGCAGACCACCACCAGCGCCGAACTGACCGCTCGCACGCGCTTTCTCGATCGCGACTTTCGCCGAATCGATGAAAGCGACCTTCGCTTCGTCCGTCAGTCGCTCCCACTGAAACGGAATCTTTGGCGACGACGTCATCGTCCCGTCTGGATTGAGCCAATCCACGTGATAGTCTTTCGTTCGCACGAGCGCGATGGTTCCGTCGGACAACAGCACCCAGTCGTCACCTTGCGGCAGCGGGTTAATCGTCGACGACACCCGAATACCACCATCGGGAGATCGCGTAACGTTCATGCTGAACTTCGGAGTTTTGAAGAACGTCACGGTATCGACTTTCCGAGTGGTCAAATCATATCGGACCAATGCCGCTGAATCGGGCAGAGTCGGAAACTGTGGGAGGCGATCTCCAGACGTTGGCGGTGGTCGCATCGCAGCGAAATTCGGCGGCGCGCGATATATCAGCCTGCCCATTGGATCAAAGCCCGGATTCCCAAACGGTCCACCGACCAGAAAGCCAACGTCCTGTGCGCGTGGCGCCGCGATGACGCGAGTGATCTTTCCGTTCGGGTCGATCACGAGCATCGAGAGCGACGCTGGATCCACGAAGAGCGTCGAATCGCCCCGATAAGCGATGAGACCGCCCGGCCGAATGCCATAAGCGCCCGCAGTCGCGCTGGTAGTGTCGGCGATCACGGTCACGCTAGAGAGCGTGGAATCGAACATCACGATGCGCCGGCCGAGGATGTCGTTCACGAGCAAACGTCCGTCGGGAAGATGCCGTACTGTCGACACTGCGCCGAGCGGCTCCTTCGCGACGGCGGTGACGGGACCGAGCTGCCGAACGGGCGGCAGAGATTGCGCCATACACGGCGAGCCCGCTGTTGCAGCGAACGCGAGAACTGTAAGACCGAGTGTAAGCTTCATTTGTCGACTCCGTTATTGTCGCGATCGAGATTCTTTTATACGGCAGCACTAATTCCTGATGATGATTACTTGCCCACCGCCTCCGGCGTCTCTCATGCCTGGACCTACCGGAACGTTGAAGCCGCCTGGGAACATCATGGGTCCATTGCCCGCGCCCGCAGTCCCAGAGCGAATGGATGCGAGATAACGAGTGTCGAGATAGCTCGCGATGAACGCCGGAAGTTTTCTTCGTTGTTCAGGAGTGAGCAGTCGCCTGATCTGCGGAACGAGCCTGATCAACATGTCGACGGATGCCTCCCGCGCGCGCTGATAACGCGCGTAGGCTTCGTCCTTATTGTATTTATCGGGCAGCGCCGCGAGATACTTGGCGACTGGCGACCATATAGAGTCGAGACTGATCACGTAACGCCGATTCATCGTCGCGATGCTGTCCGCCTGCGGACCCGTTAGCTCGAGGGTGTCCGCCTGTCGAAGGATGGTCGAGAGCGGATTTGGAATCCCGCCATTTCCATAGATCGCCTTGATCATCGGCTCCGGCGCCTTTGTTCCTTTGAGCGTCCGCCCACGATCGAGCTGCTGAGTGAGCGCCTGCCGCTCGCGCGTCGGTCCGAGGTCGAAGCGCATCATTGCAGTTACAGTGACAGGCGCTCTCACAGCGGTGAGCGCGGGCTGAGTGGAGCCGAATCGCTGATTCACATCGTATTTGTATCGCTGCGTCTGCGGATCGAATCCACGGACGGCAAGCAGCGTCGGATCGGGGAACGAGAACTGTCCCCACCCGCGCAGATTATTGTTGCCGTGCAGCAGCAAATCGGCCGCGCCGAGTGGATTGCCGACCTGCAGTGAAAGGGTCGCACGTTGTGGCATCCGGAACTTGAGCGGATTGAACGAGATCGACATTGTAGCCTGCGATGTCCACGGTCCCTGGCAGCTGTTGCGGGTTGCAAGACTGCCAAGCTGCTTGAGCAGACAATCGCGCGCATTGCCTCTCGCGCTGTTGAGGAGGGACTGCATCGCTGTCGCGAGCTCGGGGTCGGCAGTGGTGGCGGGATCGTAAACGAAAGCGCGGTCGTTCGCGTAGCCATCGCCGTTGACATCACCGGAGACGATCGGGGTGTAAGGCGTTCCAGAGCGGAAGTTGCCGAACCAGTTGACCCGAACAGCGTCGAAGAAGTTATAGCCGAGGTTGTATTGAATCTGGTGGCGCGAATCAAACGCAGACCTGGCCCATTCGATGTCGAGGGGATTGCCGGCGGTGTTGTTGAAGCCGCGAATCCGCTCGCGCAGATTGGAGTACACGTACGACAGTCCCCAACTGTAGTTGCTGTTGAATGTCGACGGTGACAGGCTGAATCTGAGCTGCCTGCTATCGGATTGGAGATCGGAACGGAGCTCGGTGACGCGCGAGAAAAGCTGACTCACTCTTGCATCGCGCGATGCAATTGCGCCGGTCGTCGGAACGATGCTCGTCGTCTGCACGAATACGGGTCGGTGCGCTTCGTCAGGAAGCGTGAACTGCACCACCGGATTGAAGTTGAGATCGACGATTCCCGACTGATTCATGTTTCGCGAGTACGTCGCCTCGACGTTCGCAGTAAACCGGTTGTTGAGCAGCGGACCGGTCCAATTCAGGTTCGATCTCAGACTCCGCGGGGCTGCGTAGTCTTTCGCGAAGAAACTCACATTCGGGACGGTGCTCGCGAATACACTGCCATCCGCGCACTGCGCCGGGATCGTCGACGGGTCGTTTGCGTAGCTATTCCAGTCTGGCATCGGCGTAGAGGGACCGGCGCAGAGCACCTGTTGCAGCGCACTCGCCAGTCCAGTGTTGTCGATCGCTCCGCTGATCAGCGTCGTATTCGGCGTATTCTGAAAGAGGCCGATTCCACCTCGCACGACTGCGCGCGGACCTCTCACGGCACCGGCGAAACCCGCGATCTGCGGGGCGGTCCCGTAGCTCCAGGAGAATCCGATGCGCGGACTCGCATAGACGTGATCCGGCGCGCGATCGTTGCGTTCACCGAAGACTGCTTCCAGATCGGGGTTGAACATCGGTGTAGCGGAGAACCGGTTGCCGTCGAGACGAACGCCGTACTG
>QHVA01000181.1 GCA_003223425.1 Gemmatimonadota bacterium | reverse complement strand
AGCAATGGACACGCGAGCGCTTTCCAATGATCGAGCGGGTCGAGTACCGCTGGTCCGGCCAGATAATCGAGCCAGTCGATTACATGGCTTACATCGGAAAAAACCCGGGTGGCGATGAGCACATCTGGATCGCCACCGGTGACTCCGGCAACGGAATGACCCACGGCACCATTGCCGGCATTGTGCTCAACGAGCTGGTGCAGGGCCGCAAGCACCAATGGGCGCGACTCTACGATCCATCGCGGATCAGGCTTCATGCTACTCGCCACTACATGAAGGAAAACGCAAATGTCGCGGCGCAGTACAAGGATTGGTTTACAGCCGGTGACACAGACCAGATCGCCGCGATTAAGCCAGGAGAAGGCGCAGTCGTCGGCCGAGGCAGAGGCAAGATTGCACTCTACCGTGATGACCGAGGCAATCTCCACCAGCGATCAGCGGTCTGCACCCACCTCTATTGCATCGTTCACTGGAACGACACCGAAAAAACCTGGGATTGTCCGTGTCACGGATCACGCTTCGACCCGTACGGCAAGGTCATCAACGGGCCTGCTATAGTCGAGCTTTCTCCTGTCTTTCCTGAACAACGGAAGCAGAAGAGCGCAGCGAAGCGGTGACGCGATGGCGCTTGCCATCATCGATCAGATCGATCGCTTTCTCGACAGATCTGCCGTCGATCGCCAATTCAACGCTGCCACACTGCAGGCCGTCCGGATTTTCGACCGTGATTTCGTACGTTGATGATCTGAACCGGTACTCGACGGTGAATTCCTTCCACTTCGCTGGAATGCAGGGCTCGATGAAGAGTTGCTCACCCCGCTGGCGGAAGCCGAGTACCGCTTCGAGAGCGATCCGGTACATCCAGCTCGCTGAGCCTGTATACCAGGTCCAGCCGCCACGTCCGAGATGACCTTTCGCAGTGTAGACGTCCGCAGCGATCACGTATGGCTCGACTTTGTACACATCGACGCCATCCGCAGTGTCGGCATGCGTGATCGGGTTCAGCATCTGGAACAGCTCGAACGCCCGATCGCCATGGCCTTGCAGCGCCGTCGCTAGCACCGCCCATAGCGCGGCGTGCGTATACTGAGCCCCATTCTCACGCACGCCCGGCAGGTAACCCTGAATGTAGCCGGGATCGTGCGTCGTTTTGTCGAAAGGCGGTGTGAGCAGCATGATCAGCCGCGCATCTTCGCGCACGAGATACTTGTTGAGCGATTGCATCGCGATCCGGGTTCGATCTGGCCGCCCGGCGCCCGAGATAATGCTCCAGCTCTGTGCGATCGAGTCGATCTTGCATTCGTCGCTCGTACGCGAACCAAGGGGAGAGCCGTCGTCGAAGTACGCCCGGCGATACCATTCTCCGTCCCAGCCCGATCTTTCGACTGCCTCGGCGTACTGGTCGGCCTTTGCCAGCATTTCGTCGCGCGCCTGCGCATCACCGCGCTTATCTGCGTGTACGGCAAACTTTCGCAGCGTCGAGATAAGAAACCACGCCAGCCAGATGCTCTCTCCCTTTCCTTCGATTCCGACTCTGTTCATTCCGTCATTCCAGTCGCCGCTGCCAATGAGTGGAAGACCATGAGCACCGCTCGTGCACGCTCTCCTCAACGCTCGCACGCAGTGATCGTAAATGCTGCCGACCTCGCCGGAATCCTTCGGCAGCTCGTAAATCTCGTGCTCGTCCGGATTCAGCTGCCGCATCGTCAGGTAAGGAACCTCGATATCGAAAATCGCGCGGTCGCACGCGACGTTGACGTAGTGATCGATGACGTACGGCAGCCAGACCAGATCATCCGAGAAACGGGTTCGCACCCCGCGGCCGCTCTGCGGATGCCACCAGTGCTGGACGTCGCCTTCCACGAACTGACGCGAGGCTGCTCGGACAATCTGATCTCTGGCAATTGCCGGGTCCGCATACACGAAAGCCATCACGTCCTGCAGCTGGTCGCGGAACCCGAACGCACCACTCGATTGATACAACGCCGACCGCGCCCACATGCGGCACGACAGCGCCTGGTAGAGCGACCAGCGGTTCAGCATCAGGTCGAACGTTGGTTCGGGAGTCTTGACCTTGATGGCGCTAAGCCTCTGCTCCCAGCTGCGAACGTTCGAATCGACGGACCGCTTGGCGTCGCTCGACGTCCGGTGCCGCCCGATGATCTCGCGGACTGCCTCCTCGCCCTCGGCTGCACCGAGCAGCATGACGATGTCTCGCGTCTCGCCTGGCTCGATCGTGACACTGACCTGTAGCGCACAACATGGATCTATTGTGGCGCCGATTGCCCCTGATAATCCTGCACGTTCGAGCGCCGCGGGACTCGAGATCGTGCCGTTCCTGCCGAGGAACTCACGACGGTCGGCAGTATAGTAAGCAACGCGCTCGCTGATCGAAGCGAACGCGACGATCTCCGCAAACTGCGCGTCGAAGTAGTTGCGGGCGAACATTGACTGAGTGTCTTCGTCGAAGCTCGTACGAATCTGATACTGCGTAAGCTCGCGACTCACGCCCAGCACCCACTCGAGGTACCAAGTCAGAGTGAGTTTTTTGCGCGTAGCGCCATCGTTGCGCAAAGTCAGTATGCTGATCTTCACCGGATCGTTCTGATCCACGCCCAGCCGAAAGGAGCTCGCCAGCCCCTTGTGGGTGTGATCGAAGACGGAGTAACCCGCGCCGTGTCGCACCTTGTACGGCGTAGGCTCGCGAATGGGGCACGGGGTGGCTGTCCAAAGATCCCCATTCGCATCGTCGCGAAGGAAGACGCAATCACTGGACGGATCGCGCACTGGATCGTTGTGCCACGGCGTGATGCGATAGAAGAAGCTGTTGGTCGCCCAGGTCGTTCCGCTTCCACCTTCGCTCACGATGAACCCACCCACGGGATTGCCAACCACGTTTATCCAGGGAGCCGGAGGCAGGTCGCTACCGGTCAGGTGAATCTCGTATTCGCCGTTGGTGTTGAACCCGCCCAGCCCGTTGAAGCACTGGAGTCCCGTACCGGGATCCGCCGTCTCAGCATGAATTGGTACAGTGCCGAGCGGAACGATGTCGCGGTTCATGATCTCCAGCTTGGGAGGGTACCTGTCCTCGACGCCTGGGAACTCGAGGAAGTTGCCGAGTCCTAGCCCATCGCAGTTGACCTGCACCCTCGCCATGGCTTTGAGAAGGGTGATCTCCTCGGGCTTGAGAAGATCCGCGCGGCGGATAAACACACCACCAGGCCGGTCGAGCAATCCCGCCTCACTCGATGCCATCGCAGTCGCCAGCAGCTCGTCACTCAGCTCCTGCATGTAGCTCGCAGGATGCACGTTGAGAATCACCAGATCGCAGACGATCCCCTTGAGTCTCCAGTAGTGATGGCTTCGGAGCAGCTGTCTGACACTCGGCATTCCAACCGGGCTCTCTATTGTGGCGAGAAGTATCGGCCAGTCCCCCGATATGCCGAGCGTCCACAATGCTTGCTGTCCAAGTCGGTTTTCTTCGACAGCGCTCTGTGCCGGCCGGAATCCGGGGTGAGGAAACATCAAATGGCCAGCGAGATCTTGATATAATGCAGCGTCAGCAGGAGCGATCCCGAGGTCGCGCAGTTCTGCCTGCGCCTGCGCCCATGACAGATCGAGCGCACGACGGGCGCTGTATGGATCGTGGTACAGATCAGCGAGCTCTATAGCGCGCTCTTTGTCTTCGGTGACGAAAGTCGTGAACGCGACGTGCGCGGATCCACCGGCTGGGATCCGTACTCTCACCCGGAGAGAGAAGATCGGGTCCAGCACTGCTCCTACGGTTCCAGTCAGCTCCGCACCTTCATCGAGCGCCATCGCATTTCTTACCGACCGGCCGCGACCAACGAATTTTGCGCGATCCGTTTCGCAGGTGATATCACCAACAACTTCCTGCCCACAGGCAACGACGTGTGCACACCAGATCCCCGCCTCCGTAGCAGAACGAGGGCGACGTGTGGCCAGGAGCGCCGCTTTTGCCTCGAGGAACTCTGTCTGCACGAACAGATTTCCAAACGCGGGATGCGCGCGGTCGGCATCAGGAGGTGCCAATACGACTTCGGAGTAGCTAGTCAGCTCGATATCGCGCGCCAGCAGCGACCTGTTCGTCAGCAGTATCCGGCGAACTTCGGCAGCATCATCGGATGCAACTGCAATTTCGGTCACCGTATCGATGTCACCATCGCGCCGGATGAACGTGATGCGATCGCTGGCGAAGAGAACGCGGTACCACTGCGGCTCTGTGCCCGAGGGTTGATGGGCCGTCGACCAGACATGACCCGTGCTCAGGTCCTTTACGTAGCACCACTGACCAAAGTTGTCGCGCGTGCTATCGTGTCTCCACCGCGACACTGCGAGATTCCCGTAACGACTGAACCCGCCGCCGGCATTCGTGATCAGAGTGGTGTACGGTACGTTTCCGAGAATTCCGACGACCGGCTGCGGTGTATGCGGAGTCTCGATCTCGCGCACCGCCGGTTTCTCCATCTCGCTCGGCACCCGCGCAACATCGTCGCCCTGAACATCCTGAACGGTGAGCCGGCGCGGGATGCGCTCCTGCAACACCAGCTCCGCCGAGCGCACCAACGGATCCATGTGAAAGCGGCGCGGCCATATCTGCCGATTGAGTGCATTGTCGAGTGCGACGATGCTCATCCCAATGTGATGCGCCATGAACGTGCACACGACAGTCTTTCTGGATCCTGGCGACGGACGCGTGTAATCGAGCGCATCCCGAAATCCATAGGGGCCCAGTGCACCCTCTGCCTCGAGGATCGTAAGATTCTTGAGCGACTGACGGGGCTCGACGAGCATCGCGAGCAGAGACGCATATGGTGCAACCACCAGTTCCTTGCTGAGCCCGCGCTTGAGCGCGAGATCCGGGACACCGAAGCCGCGATACTGATAAGTGTGCGATCTGTCGCGCACGGCGTACGCTGATTCTGACACTCCCCATGGGACCCCGCGCTCCACTCCATACGCGATCTGCCGCCTGACCGATCCCTTGTGAGTCTGATCGAGCAGCGTGAATGGAAAGGTCTGCATCACCAGAGCCGGCATCAGGTACTCGAACATGCTGCCGCTCCATGACAGCAGCGTGCGCGTTCCCGCTGCTGCAGTCAGCGAGCGTCCCAATCTGAACCAGTGATCGACC
>QHVA01000180.1 GCA_003223425.1 Gemmatimonadota bacterium | reverse complement strand
ATTGTGGAGGTCTGCAGACCTTGCGAGCCGAGGCGGCGCAACTTGATGGTGGCGGGACTCATATGAATTCCTGTAATTGGTGCGTACACGGAACGATCACCGAACAGATACTCCGAAACGCTTCGAACGCAAGCTGGTACGGCTGGTCTGGCGGAGTGACTCATGGAGCTGAGAAGCTGGTTAATACGTGGCACGCTCGTGGGTCTCTTCGTGCTTGGCATTAGCGGGCGCCTGCTGATGCGAGTGATCGCTCACATGGAAGGACGGACGCCGGTATTCACTCCGGAAGGAACTATGACGGTAGTCTTTGCAGGGGCGGTAGCCGGCGCGTTTTCGGGTCTGATCTATTACGTACTGCGTCGATTCGTTCGGCAGCCGTGGCTGCGGACCGTCGCGTTCATCGTTGTCTGTGAGTTGATTACCTGGCGCGGTGTGCACGGTCTGCTACCGCGACCACAGCTCATGTTCATGGCACTGGCGCTCGTCTATCTGGTGATCATCGATGTGATGGGGCGGCATCGTCCGGTCGCTAGCAGGGCGTCGCTCAAGGCGGCCCGATAGCGGTTCCAACCCGACGGTATCACTGTTAAGTGGATGCCAACAGCTCTCGCGGCGCGCAACGTCTCACATCGCTTCGGCAACGTGATCGCGCTCGATGATGTGACCATCGATGTGCCTGCGGGGCGCGCAACTGCACTCGTCGGAGAAAGCGGATCAGGAAAGACTACGCTGCTGCGCTGCTTCAATCGGCTGGTTGAGCCGGAGCGTGGTCAGGTGACGGTCGGCGACAAGGATGTGAGAACGCAGTCGCCGGTGTTGTTGCGACGCGGGATCGGATACGTGCAGCAACACGGCGGGCTCCTTCCACACTGGCGAGTGCTGCGCAACGTCGCGCTCGTGCCGACGCTGCAGCAGATGCCCGATGCTGCAGATGCAGCGAGACAAGCGCTCGAGCTCGTTGGTCTGCCGTCGGCGCAGTTCGGCTCTCGCTTTCCTCACGAGCTGTCGGGCGGACAGCGGCAACGCGTTGCGCTTGCGCGGAGCATTGCTGCTCGTCCCGGAGTCATTCTGCTCGACGAGCCGTTCGGGGCGCTCGACGCGATTTCCCGGGCCGAGCTTCAGGAAAGCTTCGATCACCTTCGCCGAGACCTCGCGGTTACAACCCTGCTGGTGACGCACGACCTGGCCGAGGCAGGTCGGCTGGCGGAAGAAGTTGTCGTAATGAGAAAAGGCAGGATCGAGCAGCACGGGCAAATGCGGGAGCTGATTCGTGCACCGGCCACCGAATACGTCGCGCGACTGATCGAGCGCGCGCGAGCAGGACTCGAGGCTCTCCGCGCATGAGAGCGAATCTGCGGAAATCGATTTTGTTGGCCGCGATAATTGCCGGAGAGGTAATGTCGACTGTTCTTCATGGTCAGGAGCGGAAACGACCGGTAGTCGTCGCGTCCAAGCCCTTTGGCGAATCGTATCTGCTGGCAGAAATGTTTTCCCAGCTCCTCGAATCGCGTGGCTTTACAGTGGAGCGGAGGCCCGGGCTCGGAGCAACGGAGATCGCGTTCGGTGCTCTTCGTACGAATGCCATCGATGCCTACCCCGAGTACACGGGAACTGGGTTGATCGCGATCCTGCACGATACGTTGCCCGATTCGGTCGCAGCAGACCCGCACGCAGTGTTCGCTCACGTGTCGCGTCGGTTTTGGGAGCTCTACCACGTGCGCTGGCTCCCACTCGGCTTTCAGAACACCTATGCGATCGCAGTAACGCACGCGGCGGCAAACCGCTACCGCTTGCGCACACTGAGCGACCTCGCGCGCGAGAGTCCGCACCTCACCGCCGGCTTCACTGCGGATTTCATCGGACGAAGTGATGGACTGGTTGGTCTCTCCCGTGTCTATGGATTGAAGCCGCGCGCCGTCAGACCGCTCGCACCAGCGGTGAAATACCAGGCGCTCGTGTCAGGTGCTGTCGATGTCATCGATGGCTACTCGACCGACGGTCTGCTTGCCCGTTACGACCTCGTCACACTCACCGACGACAAGCACTTCTTCCCGCCCTACGAAGCTGCTGCTCTCGTTTCCGGTCGACTCGAGAGTCAGGTTCCCGGCGCTATCGGCGCGCTCACGCTCCTGAGTGGGCGTCTCGATGAGAAGACGATGCGGCAGCTCAATCGGCGCGTCGAAGTCGATGGTGAAGATGTACGTCGTGTGGCAAGCGACGAGTTGTCTGCCCTCGGTCTCGTTGGCGCTGTCAGCCGCTCGGAAGTGGCGCCATCGACTCGGAATTCGGGATTCTGGCGCTACATGTGGGATCGGAGGTCGAACCTTGCCACGCTCACGTTACGGCATCTAATGCTCGTCGCCCTGGGCCTCTTTGCCGCCGTGATCGTTGCTGTGCCGCTTGGACTTGGGCTGGAACGCGCCCGACACATTGCGGAGCCGACGATTGGCGCGCTCGGAGTGCTGCAGACCATTCCAAGCATCGCGCTGCTCGCGTTCATGATTCCACTTCTCGGTGTTGGCGTCGTGCCGGCGCTGGTGGCCCTCTGGTTGTACGCTCTGTATCCGATTGCTCGCGGAACATATACCGGTGTGCGTGACGCCGATCCTGATGCAGTCGCTGCTGCCGAAGCGCTTGGAACCACGCCAGCGCAACGCTTGCTGTGGGTGCGTCTTCCGCTCGCGGCACCAGTAATCATGGCCGGGATCCGTACTGCCGCGGTTATTACCGTGGGAGCGGCAACTCTCGCCGCGTTTATCGGAGCTGGAGGTCTGGGTGAGCCGATTGTCGCAGGTCTTGCTCTTGCCGATACGCGGATGATTCTTTCTGGAGCCCTGCCTGCCGCGGCACTCGCGCTCGCCGTCGACGGTGTTCTTGCAGTCGTGGAGCGGCTCGTGGCTCCGGCCCACCGGCGGCGAAGATTCTGGGGGTGGGGGACGGGGGACGCGGTGGTGAAGGCGAACTGAAAGTCCGGATGCCATAATTAGTCCCCGAAATTGCACCCGCCCGGACTCGATGACTTCACCACCAGCCGGCGATGGGGGATAGGCGAGATCACATGATGGGGGAATCAAATGTCGTCACCTGAATGGCTAGACCTTGGCCCGGTGGAGAGGTTCAAGACTAGCCCGATAACTCCGGCCAGCATCGGTACGACCAAGCTGGCGATCACTTACGTGAGCGGAGAATTCGGCGCCCTGTCGGGCGTCTGCAATCATGCAGGGGGTCCCGTCGGCGAAGGTCGGGTCGAAGGAGAATACGTTGTCTGTCCATGGCACCAGTGGAGGTATCACTGTCGCACCGGAAAAGGTGAGCCTGGCTTCGAGGCCGACGCGCTGCCGACCTACGACATAAGAATCGATGGAGATCGTCTATTCGTTTCGGCCGAGCCAGTGTCGAAGCGAATGCGAGGGCCGCATCCACCGCATCCGCTGGCGAGGAAAATCGAGCGCGTACCGGGCAACATCAGACTCGTTGGCATCTCGACGACGAACATGGACGTAATGAATCCGCGCTACTCTACCTCAGATGCGCTGCTCGATGTCGCAATGCGGCATGCTGTGGGACTGGGTGTGGAGACCAAGCTCATTCGTCTGGCTGCTCTGAATTTCCGTCCGTGTGCCGGCTACTACTCGAAGAGCGCGCACGCATGCACCTGGCCCTGCTCGATCACGCAGATGGACTCGACGGACCGGATGGATGTCGTCTACGAAGCGGTCGTTCACTGGGCCGACGTAATCCTGGTAGCGACGCCGATACGATGGGGGAACGCCAGCTCGCTCTATTATCGGATGGTCGAGCGCATGAACTGCATCCAGAACCAGATCACGATCGCGAACCGCATTCTAATGCGGAACAAGGTCTCGATTTTCATCATCACCGGCGGCCAGGATAATATCCAGGCAGTGGCGGGTCAGATGCTTGGCTTCTTCGGCGAGATTGGCTGCAACTTTCCGCAGTTTCCTTACATCGCGCACTCGCGCGGATGGACCGCCGAGGACATGGAGCGGAACATCGAAGTCGTGAAGCACAGTAGGGAGCTGCGTGACGGCGCGAGAGCACTGGTGAATCGCGCCGTCGATATGGCGCAGCTGCTACTCGATCACGAAGAAGCACCGCACACGATGGAGCGCGGAGGACGTAAGGCGCATCACCTGGTGATGGAGGACATCGGTGTGGATGCCGGAGAAATTTCCGGCTTGCCTATGGTCAACGATGTATTGATGAGGACGCCGTCGGTCTAGTTTTGACCGACGACCTCGCGCGCGATCGATGTAGCCGACTTGAGAAACTCGCGAACCTGCGGTTCTTGCGTCGCGGGAGCGCCGAGTCGGGATCCTGGAAGAATGGCACCGA
>QHVA01000022.1 GCA_003223425.1 Gemmatimonadota bacterium | reverse complement strand
TGCTGGCGTTTCACGGCATTCAAAGCGCCAAGTTCGCGACGATGTACCGTGGGCAGTCCGATTGGGTCGGCGACATCAACTTCCCGCTGCTGGTCAAGCCTCCGCAGGAAGACGCATCGCTGGGGATCACGCAGAAGTCAGTGGTCAACGATGTGAAGGAGCTGCTCGATGTAATCAGCAGCACGCAACAGGAATATCAGTCGCCAGTGCTGGTCGAAGAATTCATCGACGGCCGAGAGTTCTACGTTGGCGTGATCGGCAACAGCAGGGTGGAAGCACTCCCGCTCATTGAGCTCGACTTCTCGAAGTTTCCGGCGGGCTTGCCCAAAATTGCGAGCTGGGAAGCGAAGTGGGGTGACGATGGCGACGAGAAGGGAGCGCAGTTCGAGGGGACGCAGTCAATTTTTCCGACTGATCTCTCGGAGGAGCTGACGAAAAAGATCCAGCAGGTCGCTGTGGATTCGTTTCAGGCGCTGCGGCTCCGCGACTATGCCCGCATCGACATCCGTGTCACCGCCAAGGAACAGATCTACGTGATCGAGGCAAATCCGAATTGCTATCTCGAGCAGAAGAGCGAATTCGCACGGGCGGCGGCCAAAGGCGGACTCGAGTATCCAGCGCTCATCGCTCGGATCGTAGAACTGGCGAGCGGCAGATACTCGCAATGAATTGTCTGTCGACGCAAAAAAGCCGGCGATCGCCGGCTTTTCTGTCTGTCTCTCTCGAAGTAACCTACCTGCGCTTACGCGCTGCTTTACGCGCTGCTTTGTTCCGTGCGCGTGTGCGAGCTCCCTTGCGCGCCGATGCGCTGCGGGCAGCCTTACTCCTTCTGCGTCCGCCCCTCTTCGCTGCTGCCATGTTGTCTCTCCACGATGAAGTAGAACTCACCAGCTCCAGATGGAGTCGGCGATTGCTGCATCGCGTCCTGACGGGCCGCGAGTTACAAAGGAACTAACTGCGACGACGAGATCACATCACGTGCGGACTCGTCGCGAATTGGAGTGCAAGAGATGTGCGTGCAATCCACCGAGCAGCCGATTTCTTGGAGCGCATCATCACTTCCAAAACCGGCTCGCACTTGTCAGGTTAGACTCCCGTCTGCAAAAGCAAAAATTTCTCGGCTCTCTACGGAGTAACTGCTAAGTGAAAGCGCTGGTAAAAGAATCCGCGTCACCGGGTTACAAGTTGAAGGATGTCGCGGAGCCCAGAATCCGTGAGGACGAGGTTCTGATTCGTGTTCGCCGTGCCGGAGTGTGCGGCACCGACGTGCACATCTACGATTGGGACGCCTGGGCGAAGGGGCGGTGCAAGCCGCCGTTCATAGTCGGCCACGAGTTCGCTGGCGAGGTAGTTCAGGTTGGACGTCTGGTCACCGACGTGAAGGAGGGAGACCGCGTCACGGCAGAAGGGCACATTGTCGACGGACGCTGTCTTCTTTGCAGAACAGGCAACTCGCACGTTTGTCCTTATACCAGAATCATCGGCGTCGATCGTGACGGCTGTTTCGCCGACTACATCTCGATGCCCGCGACCAACGTGTGGCACCTCGATGACGCGATCTCGTTCGATGTCGGTGGAATTCACGACCCAATGGGCAATGCGTTTCACACGGTGCTCACCGCGGAGATCCCGGGAGCGGTCGTGTTGGTGACGGGTTGCGGACCAATTGGAATTTTCGCCGTCGGAATCTGCAAGGCCGCCGGCGCGTCACGAGTAATCGCAACCGACGTCAAGGATACCAGACTCGGGCTCGCCAAGAACATGGGTGCGGACGACGCGGTACACCCCGAGGAGGCAGCGAGAATCGTGAACGATGCGACCGGAGGACTCGGAGCGGACGTCGTACTCGAGATGTCTGGGGTGCCGGCCGCGATTCATCAGGCTTTTGCGCTCGTGCGCGTCGGAGGACGAGTGCAGATGCTCGGAATTCCAGCCAAGAAGGTGGACTTCGATCTGGCAACGGAGGTCATCTTCAAGGGACTCACCATCTACGGGGTGGTTGGGCGGCGCATGTACGAGACGTGGCACCAGATGACGCGCTTCTTGCGATCGGGAGAGTTCGACCCGACTCCCGTCATCACGCACCGATTTCCGCTCTCGGATGCCGACGCGGCGATTGCCGCGATCAAATCGGGCGAGGCGGGCAAGGTAATCTTCGAAGTCGCCTGAGAAAACTTTCGCATCACACTGAGGACGGCGTGGCGCTGAACAAGAACTTCGATTCCCAGCTCAAGACCGGCATCGAGAAGCTCAAAGAGGAGCGCGTCTACAAACGACTCAACTATCTCGCGTCGCCGCAGGACGCGAGGGTTCAGATGGAGGGACGCGGCGAAGTCCTGATCCTTTCGTCCAACAATTATCTCGGCCTGTGCAACGATCCGGCTGTGATTGCGGCGGGAATGGATGGGCTGAAGAAATTCGGCGCCGGAACCGGGAGTGTCCGATTCATCTGCGGTACCTTCACCGCGCACCGCGATCTCGAGCGGGCAATCGCCGATCTTGTTGGGACCGAGGCGTCACTAAGCTACGTGTCAGCATGGAATGCAAATGAGGGACTGACAGCGACGATCGTGGAACAGAATGACTTCGTCGTGTCGGACGCGCTGAACCACGCTTCGATCATCGACTCGATCAGGCTCGCGAAAGCCATCACGAAGTGCACGACCGCCGTGTATCAGCATTCCGATCTCGACGATCTGAGGTCGAAGCTCGAATCCGCGAAAGGCGCACGGCGGCGCATCATCTGGACCGACGGCGTGTTCTCAATGGAGGGCAGCATTGCCAAACTTCCCGAGATCCTGCAGCTGGCCCGCGATTACGACGCGATCGTAGCGGTTGACGACTCGCACGGAACCGGAGTCCTCGGCGCAACTGGCCGTGGTACTGCCGAGCACTTCAACGTGCTCGGCGAGGTCGACATCATCACCTCGACACTCGGGAAGGCGCTCGGCGGTGCCGCGGGCGGATTCGTCGCGGGGCCGGCTTCACTGTGCGACATGCTCACGCAGAGATCGCGTCCGCAGCTGTTTTCCAACGCTCTTCCGCCCACTGTGGCGGCGAGCGCGCTCGGGGCAATCAAGCAGCTGGAGCACCATCCGGAGCTCGTGAAGAAGTTGCGCGACAACACCCGCTACTTCAGGGAGGCCATCAGCGAGGCCGGGTTCAAACCGCTTCCGGGAGAGACCCCGATCGTCCCCATAATCGTAGGGGAGACCGCCACCGCCATCAGAATGAGTGACATGTTGCTGGACGAAGGCGTCTTTGTGACAGGGTTCGGCTTTCCGGTCGTGCCCCAGGGGCAGGCGCGGGTGCGTTGTCAGCTCAGCGCTGCTCACTCAGGCGACGATCTGGACAAGGCCATCGCGGCCTTCAAGACCGTCGGGACAAAGCTAGGCATAATCTAGGGGACGCCTAAATGCAGAAGCTCAGAGCAGTCGCCGTGGCAGTGATCGCCACGTTCGTCGTGACCGCCGGCGCCAGCGCGCAGGAGATGCGGAATTTCGACAACTCCTGGTTCTGGGGATTCAAGTCCGGAATCAACACCTTCACGGTGCCGGGGCGCGGCAACACGTCGACGGTTGACATGGGCGTCGACTGGCTGATAACGCGGACGAAGGGCGGCCTTTATGTATCAGGCAATCAATCGATCTTCGAGCGCGACATCACGGTATTCGACAATGGAGCCGCGACGAACAGGACGGTCCGCATCAACGACCTTCGCCGAATCACCCTCGCAGGGGTCGCGTTTCCCAAGCACTTTGGCGGAATCACACCGTACGCGGGCTTAGGTTACACGATCGCAGTACTTGGCGACGCTCGCGTCTTCGTTGACAGCACGACCTCGTTTCCCAGTAACGCCTTCCTGGACGAGGTTGAATCCCATCGCAGTCGTAGCGCGGTGGTGGGGATGGGAGGCATCCAGATTCAGACAATGCGGTTTGCGATCTTCGCGCAGGAGACGCTGGTGCCGAGCAATCCCAGCTTTCTCTTCTCGAGCGTTCTCTCGTTCTTCGAGTTCGGCCTTCGCTGGAACTTTGGTAGCTCCATCGAACGGGAATAGCAGCTCTTGGCGCACCCTTTCAATGGATGACGGCCCCGAAAGGGGCCGTTTTTTTTGCGAGCTTCGGCGTCAGGGTCACGACGCTAGCTGGCATCCACAGAACTGAAGCGGGGAGCGTGCAGCGTAACAGCTTCTTAGCTGGGAGCGTTTCGGACGAGGCGGAAGCAAGAGAGCTCCTAGCTTAGCAGGCTTAGCAGCTCTCCGTTCCCCGCTTCAGTTCTGTGGATGCCAGTCGAAGCGGCCCGATCCCTACGCCGAGCCTTTCCCGCGAGATACGTAACGATTGCCGCGAATTAGCCACCGAAGCGGCCAATCGGCCGACTTGGTGATCCCAATTCTCGCTGTGACTTCGATTTGGTCATCGGCAACAGGCTCGCCCTCGCGGATCACGATCGGCCGGCGTTGAAGACTTTTTCCGCTCATAGAGCCGGTGATGCCGAGCGCCGTGCAGAGCTTGCCGGGGCCGTTCGTCAGGTCGACCGTGTTCCTGATGCGCGGACGGCGCTTGTGCATCAGCGCGAGTCCGTCGAGTGGCTCCAGGGCGCGGACGAGCACGGCACTCGGCAATCCTTCCGATCGCGTCACTGCGTTGAAGCACCAGTACATCCCATATATGAAGTAGACGTACGAGATTCCCGGCGGTCCGTAGAGATGCTCCGTTCGCGGGGTACGTCCGACAGCGGCGTGACAGGCCAGATCATGCTCGCCGAGATAGGCTTCCGTCTCGACGATTATTCCACTCGCGATACCGGCGTCGGTTTCGCACTCGAGAACGGTGCCCAGCATCGCCCTTGCTACGACCTCAGTCTCGCGCTCGTAGAACGCGCGCGGCAGAACGCGGCCGCGCCTGAAATCCAGGCGCGGCCGCGAGCCAAGGATGCTACTCGCTGCTGGTTTTGCTGCGGCTCTTGCGAGCGGCACGCCGAGGCGCGGGCTTTTCGCCTTCTTCGTCTGATGCCGCGGCTGACTTGCGCGCGCGGCGCGGCTTGCCCCCCGCTTCTTCGCTCGATACGCGCTTCCGTCCGGGGGCGCGAGGTTTCAGATCGCTGTCGGAGAGCGCGTCCTCTCCAGTGAGAGGAAGATCAGGAATGGACTCCGTTGTGACAGCCTCCGGCGCAGGTCGCGATGTCTCGACGACACCGACAGAAAGAAGATCCGGAGGCAAAATGCCAACGCGTGCACCGATCGGCCCGCGTCCACGCCCGCGAGCAAGTCCGCCCGTACGAGCACCCATGCCAATCGGAGCCGACGGCGTCGGCGGCGCAATAGGCTTAGGAAGTTCAACGGCCGCGAGCTGGTCTCCGACTGGAGTCGCCGGTGCAGCGGGAGCGACTTCGTAATCCACGCCTCGCCGACGGAGATCGATGATATCGGCGTCGTGAGCGTCCTGCAGAATGCGCGTGAAGTTGCGGTCGCTCAGGCTCTCGCTGTCGCGTCCGAGCAGCTCGCGCGCGATAATGCGTGCCTGGCTGGCGCGAACGGGTGCACCTCCATTCGAGCTGACGGCGCGACGAACGAGGTCAAACGCCTCCTCGCGACGAAGACGAAGACCGCTGGCGCCGATCTCGTCGCCGGCCGCTTTTGGCTCGGGGGGAGGTGGAGCAGCTTGTGGAGCGGACTCAGCTTCGGCCGCAGCTGCTCGCGCTGCCGGGCGCGCACCGCGTCCCTCGCGATCGCGGTCGCGACCCCTGCCACCTCTGCGTCCTCGACGCGAGCGTTCTCCCGACTCAGCCTCCTCTGGAGCGGGGATGCGGGGAGCGTGCGACTCCGTTGTATCCTGTCCGGCCGGCAGGCCACGACTACTGCGGGGCGGGCCGACCTCGAACTGCCCGTTTTCCAGCTTTGTCAGCGTCAGCAACCCGCGGTGACCCGCCTCGGCGACGAAGCGTGAGAACTTCGACATGCCGAGGTTTTTCTCGTCGAAGGAGCTGTCGATCTGCTGCATTACCTGCTTGAGTCGGTCGGCGCGCATCACGTCGCCGTTGCGCGTCATCCGCTCGATCGCCTCCGTGACGAGCTCCCAGGGATCCTTCTTTACAACCTCTTCTTCACCGCTCTTCACCAGACCAGCGAGCGCGTTGTAGCTGTAGTACTCGTCGCAATTCATGACGAGTAGATCGCTCGACGATTCGCGGATGCCGACACCAATTACATACTTGCCGTATTCCTTGAGCTTGGTGACGAGGCTGGCGAAATCGGAATCGCCCGAGAGCAGAATGAAGGTGCCGATCTCGGGTCGCGTGAAGACAAGCTCCATTGCATCTACGGCGAGTCGAATGTCAGTCGCGTTTTTCTTCGCCGAGCCGTAAGCAGTCGCCATGATCATGTCGATCGACGATTCCGCGAGCGGGACGATGTACTGCGGATAGCGGCGCCAGTCGGCGTAGGCGCGCTGCACCGAGACTTTGCCTTTTACGATGTCGGAGGAGAGGAGATTCTTCAGCTCCGTTTGGAGCTCGGAGCGAATGCCCATCGTGACGTTGTCGAAGTCGATGAGCAGTGCGGCGTTGGGGGCGTGGTGGGTGGTGCCTAATGCAGCGGAAGACATTGCTTGCGGCCCGCGATGGATCGGCGCAATTGCCTGTGGGCCACGATGTACCGGGGCAACTTGCCTGTGCGCACCAGGGTGCGCGGACCGGTGTGGTCGAGAACTCATTTTTTTTTTGGGAATTACCTGTGCGAGGCTGCGTGCCTGCGATTCTTTGTGCGCGACGGCTGCACGCCGTATCAACCCTGCGACGGATGCCGCAGGCGGTGCGTCTTCAGGTCCATGCGAGCGCGTCAACCCTCAGTTGACCGGTCGCCGGATCCTCGAAGTCGCGCCGTACGGGTATAATTTATACCCAAACCCCCATGAATCAACTGCGTTTCCGCACGCGACTGGTCTTGATCCTGTCGCTGTTCGCGATCGTCCCTGCACTCCTGCTCACGCTATTGTGGAGCGGAACGGTCAGCACCGCCCTGCCCTTTGTCACCGGCCGATCCGCGTGGGACAGTGTGGCGGCCAGCGGCGAGAAGGCGATCGCGGCCGCGCGTCAGGCGCCACTGACAGCGGCGCAGCGGCGAGCAATCGACGCGCACGAGCGCGAGCTCAGGGTCTCGCTGGAGCAGGCACGACGCTACAGTTTTCTGGCGGGGCGAACTGTTCGCATCATAGCGGTCGCCGGTGTTCTCGTGCTGCTAATTCTGACCGGCGCTGCATCGAGAGTGGCTGGACATCTAAGCCGCCAATTGAGCCGGCCGCTCGACGAGCTCGTACGCTGGACTGAGCTGATTGGACACGGCGAGCCGCTGCCGCCCCCTCCGGAACCGACGATCGTATCGAGAGCCGGAAAGAACGGCGATGACGCCAGCAGCACGATGATCGAAGTCACGACGAGCAGGGTACGCGGCGCGCCGGAGTTCGAAACGCTGCGACGCAGCATGCGAGAGATGGTCTCCGAGCTCGAGCACGGTCGTCGGCAGGCGGTGGAGGCCGAGCGGCTGCACGCATTTCGAGAAACAGCGCGCAGAGTTGCGCACGAAATCAAGAACCCGCTCACTCCAATTCGGTTTGCCCTTGCGCGATTGCGGGGACAGGCGCCGGACGCACTGCAGGAAGACGTCGACGTCATTGCGATGGAGTCGGAGCGCCTCGATCGCATGGCGAAAAGTTTCGCCGAGTTTGGGCGACTTCCGGAGGGCCCACCCTCGGAAGTCGACATGGGCGAGCTCGTTCGCTACACCGCGCGCAGCAGCGTTCCGCCCAGTATTGCTCTCGATCTGCAGATAGACGAGAATCTTCCACGGGTGTACGGTCACAATGGAGCGCTCGCGGGCGCGTTGAGCAACGTGCTCCTCAATGCCGTCGATGCTTCGGTAGAGAACGGCCGCATCACCGTCATAGCGCGCGCAGCAAAAATGGGTGAGCGTGATGCGGTACGCATTGCCGTGGCCGACAATGGCAGGGGTATCGCTCCGGAGAGCCTCGGCAAGATCTGGGAGCCGTACGTCACCAACAAACCGGGCGGTACCGGACTCGGCCTCGCGATCGCGCGGCAGGCGATTTGGGCGCACGATGGAACTGTGAACGCAACCAGCACGTTGGGCAAAGGAACGGAGATACAGTTTACGATACCCGCAAACGGCGCTGGCGCCGTGAGGACTGATTGAAATGGGACCAGAGATAGCCGTTCCGCTTGGCGCCTTCGCAACTGCGGTTGTGCTCGCGATCGGCGTTCCGCTCGCGAGGGCATTCTCGCGGAAGATGGATGCGGATTCCAGAAATCCACGCATTCCGACAGAGGTGTCCGATCGACTCGAGCGAATGGAACAAGCTCTCGAGGCGGTCGCAATCGAAGTCGAACGAATCTCCGAAGGTCAGCGCTTCACCACCAAGTTGCTCTCCGAGGGACGAGGCGCCGGCGATGCGCGCCAAATTCAGTCGTCCTCTGCTTCGCCGGATCACACGACATAAGTGCCGATAGTCCTCATCGCCGACGACGAGCCGAACATTCGGCGGATGGTCGGCGCGCTGCTGACGGGTGAAGGCTACGAGGTAACCGAGACGCCGAACGGCGTCGAAGCTGTCGCGCGAGTGAAGGAAGGCGAGCCCGATGTCGCTCTCGTCGACCTGATGATGCCAGGCGAGCTCGACGGAATGGCTACGCTCGGCCGACTGCGCAGCGTCGCGCCGGATCTTCCCGTGATAATGATGAGCGGGCGAGCGGGCCTGGCCGACGCCGTCAAGGCGACCAAGCTGGGCGCCTTCAATTTCATCGAGAAGCCGCTGACACCCGAGGGAGTTCTGCTCGCTGTATCCTCGGCGCTCGAGCTCAGACAGACGCGCCGCGTCGCACGGGCATTGCGCGCGGAGCTGGGTTTTGCCGGACAGATGGTCGGCAAGAGCGCCGTCATGGACGCTGTTCGCGAGATGATAGCGCGGGTTGCGCCCACGGACGCGCGCGTGCTCATCACCGGCGAGTCAGGAACGGGGAAAGAGCTCGTCGCGAGCGCGATTCATGACGCGAGCGCGCGGCGGGACAAACCATTCGTGCGGGTGAATTGCGCTGCTATTCCGCGCGATCTGGTCGAGAGCGAGATGTTCGGCCACGAGCGGGGGGCCTTTACCGGCGCAACGCAGACCCGCATTGGTCGGTTCGAGCTGGCACATCACGGAACTCTATTCCTTGATGAAGTCGGGGATCTCGGTCCCGATGCGCAGGCCAAGCTGCTCCGCGCGATCGAAGCAAAGGAGATCCAGCGAGTCGGCGGAAATAAAGTCATTCGCACCGACGTGCGGATCATTTCGGCGACGAACCACGACCTTCAGCGTGCGGTGCGCGCCGGAACGTTTCGCGAGGATCTGTACTTCAGGCTGCAGGTAATTCCGCTCGCGATTCCGCCACTGCGCGAGAGAGGCGACGACATCCTCGAGCTGGTCGAGCATTTCTCAGAGCAGTTTCTGCAGCGGACCGGTCAGGCAAAACCACGCTGGAGGAGTGACGCGCTGCAACTGCTGCGGGACTACCCGTGGCCCGGCAATGTTCGCGAGCTCGCCAACATCGTGGAGCGACTCGCGATCCTGCATCCAGGCGCCGAGATCACCGGACAGCAAGTAGAAGACGTCCTCATCGTCGACCGCGACGAGACGGAGAATCTTCTCGTCACGACGCCCACTCGTGCGCAGGAGCGCGTTGGTGAATCGCGCGAAACAATTGCCCGCGCTCCGACTTCGCTGGCGGAAAAACTGGACAGCTTCGAGAGATCGGTGATTGCGCGAGCGCTCGCCGAGGCTGGAGGAAACGTTGCTGACGCCGCGCGACGACTGCAGACGGACCGACCCAATCTTTACCGGCGCATGAAGCGGCTCGGAATCAACGCGACGAGGGTATAAGGCCGACATGACAAATACAGCCAAGACTTTGCGAGCGGCCTGCCTGTTCCTCGCGTGCGCCGGACCTTCGCTCTCGCGCGCCCAAGGCGTCGACACAGTCAGAACCGACTCGGCCGCCGAGCGGTTGGGGCTGTGGGCGAGAACAAGCAGGAACAGCGGACTCATTCTCAGCTCGGGGAAAACCTACAATCGTGTCGAAGGGCTGCCGGTTTATATCGGACCCGTGTTCCATGACAGCATAGGTGCCGCCGATCTGAACGCCTCGGTGATGGGAATCATCAGGAGTGCCGACACGTTTCACTGGGACGACCAGAATCTCGGCCATCGCATCGTGGGGGAGATGCGCGTCGGTCGCGGGAGAGGCTACGGTCTTGGAGTCTCTTCGTACGATTTGATAACACCCGTCGAGACCTGGCAGCTTCCCGATCCCGATGCGGCGCTAGCCGCATTCTTCGGCCACCGCGATTTCCGCGATCACTTCAATCGTCACGGCGCGAAGGCAACTGCGAGCTTCAACATGAGTGCGCGCAGCAGGCTGTCCGCTGACTGGAGCGACGAGCGCTGGGCCTCCGTGCGGGGGCGAAGAGTGTTCTCGGTCTTCGGAAATGGGAAAGCATGGCGCGCAAATCCGCTCGTGGACGCTGGCCGCTTTCACATCGGCGTACTGCGCGCCAACATCGACACCAGAAACGACGAACAGAATCCGTCGACCGGTTGGTTGATACTCGCCGAGTACGAGCGTGGAACGGGAAGGATCACTGATGCGGGAGTGACATCGCCGCTAGCGCGTCCGAGCGTTTCTCCTCAGGTGAAGTACGGCCGTGGGCTCGTCGATCTGCGCCGCTACAATCGTCTTTCGCCGACGACGTGGATCAACGGGAGACTCGTCCTCGGTGGATGGCTGCATGGTGATGAGCTTCCGCTCGAACGCAGGTTCTCCGTCGGCGGGATCGGAACGGTTCCGGGATTCGATTTCCGGAAGTACGAGCCAGGCACCGTCGATGTATCGCAGTGCAGCAACGGAGGTCAACCACCACCGGGCAATCCCGCCCAGTGCGAGCGGGTCGCGCTCGCGCAGCTGGAATACCGAAATGAGCTGCACTCCTCATTCTTCGATTTTCTCAACGCGAGACCGATCCGACTGCGCGGAATCGGATTCACAGTGCAGCCAACCGCGGTGGCATTCGTCGATGCGGGGCGAGGCTGGCTCGTCGGGCAGCCGTCCGGAACACTCCAGTACTCCAGTCACAGCTTCCCGCGGTTTGGGACGTTCAGAACCGACGTCGGACTCGGTCTCGACTTCGGAATAATCGGCGTGTACGCAGCGAAGGCGGTGTCGAGCTCGAAGGAGCCGGCCAACGTGTTTCTGCGGGTGCACCGCCGCTTCTAACGATGTCCACGAGCAGTTCGGAGCTAATCGCGGGGAGAGACGTTCGGTGAAGCCGAAGCTCTTTGCTGTCGCGGTCGCGTTCGCGATTGCCACGCCGCTCGCCGCACAAAAGGTGCATGTCGACGTGCTTCCTCCGCCGTTGAACGCGTGGGCCGACGATGCTCCATCGGTTTCATCCGCGGGGCTGCTGTCCGACGGGTCGATGCGCGACCTGCTCGCCAACGGATTTCCGGCGCGATTGCATTATCGTCTCGAGCGTTGGGCGTCGGGCCGGTGGTTCGACGACCTCAAGGCAGCGTTCGAGTGGGACGTCATCCTCAAGTATGACGTGCTCGGCAAAAAGTATCAGGTGGTGCGCGTCGTGAACGGGAAATCGGAATCGCTTGGCGATTATCCGGGCGCTGACGGCGCCCAGGACGCAGCAGAAGCGCCGTACAGGGTGGCGATCTCGCTGCCGAAGAAAGGACAGCGCGGGTACTACAACTTGCTGCTGGATGTCGAGACGCTGTCGCTCAGCGATCTCGATGAGGTGCAGCGATGGCTGCGGGGGGAGCTCAAGCCGGCTGTCAGCGGGAAGAAGAACCCGGGCACGGCGGTAGGGCGAGGGATTCGGACGCTCGTGGTGCGGTTACTCGGCGGGGAAAAAAGGCACTACGAGGCGAGGACAGGAACGTTTCGTCCGTAAAGTCGCTGAGCAACTGCGGACTGCGGACCAAGTGCACTTCGGACTGCTGACTAATTGCGGATTGGGAAACCAACTGCGCATTGATGACTAACGGCCATGAGTTACGAACTTCGGACCAGTCCGCAGTTCGTAGTTAGTCCCCCAATTCGTAGTTAGTCAGCAGTCCGCAATGCCGTTGGCCCGCAGTCCGCAGTCACTAGCTGACTTTGTGCCCGCCGTGGTGCCCGTGCCGCTCGAGATCCTCGAGGTGGTGCAGGGTCTCTTCACCGTAGAAGATCCGGATGTACTTCGCCTGGGTCGGCGTCAGACGACGGACCGCCCAGCTCAAATGCACGAAGTGCGGCTCGACCGGTGGATGCAGCGGGTGCATCCCGATCTCGCCTGGCAGGTTGTTCGCCTTCCGGGTGTTGCAGGGGCTGCAGGCGGTTACGACGTTCGTCCAGTCGTTCACACCGCCGCGTGAGAGCGGGATGAGGTGGTCGCGCGTCAGGGATTCACGCGGCTTCAGCTCGATCTGAAGGCGTCCGCAGTACTGGCAGCGGTAGCGGTCGCGCGCAAACAGGAAAGTGTTCGTCACCTGTCGGCGGAAGCGGCGAGGGACGTGGATGAAGCGTGTCAACCGGATCACCGCCGGACGCGGCAGCGTCAATCTTTCAGAGCGAACTACGCGATCAAAATCTGCCTCGACGATCTCCGCCTTCCCATCGATCACCAACCGCAACGCACGGCGTAGCGGCACCATCGTCAAAGGCTCGAACGAAGCATTCAGTGCCAGACAGCCAACGATCAAGCACTCCTCCTGGGCAAACCCACCAAAATATACAACTGGTACCACACTACCACGGGCGAATCTGGCGTCTGACGCACTATATATGCGACGATTGGCCAGGCGCTCTCGTTACCCTCAACATCCCTTAACTGCCACTTACGACTACCGGCTTGGGGCAATGAGCGGAGCGGCTGGGAGCCGCGGGCGCAACGAGATGCATTTCGAGGTTCCGCTCGGAGCCCCTAGCCGCCCCGCCCATCGCCCTTAGCCGGTAGTCGTATGTTATAGTTCCCCGATTGTTGTAGTTCCCCCCGATTTGAAACTTCTCAGATGCGTGCCGCTGACATATCGCCTACCGGCTCACGCGCTGCTCTACCCCGCGCCGTCGTCGACGCGGCTTTGCGAGCCGGCACCGGCGTCAGCCAGCCATACCGATCTTCCAGCACGCCTGTAGCAAGTCCCATGTACTCGCGCTGGATCTCGAGCGTGAGAACACCGGGCTTCCCTGTTCCAATCGGGATGCGATCCACCGAGCGAATCGGCGTTATCTCAGCGGCGGTCCCAGTGAAGAATAGCTCGTCCGCGATGTAAAGCATCTCGCGCGGGATCGACTGTTCGATCACCTCGAGATCCATGTCATGCGCGATCCGAATCACTGAATCCCGGGTGATCCCGTTCAGAATTCCCGAGCTGATCGTCGACGTGAACAGCTTGCCATCGCGAACGAGGAAGAGATTCTCTCCACTTCCCTCCGACACCAGGCCGAACGAATCGAGCATGATCCCTTCGACGTAGTTGTCGACGCGCGCCTGCATCTTGGACAGCTGTCCGTTCAGATAGTTCCCACCTGCCTTCGCCAATGCCGGAAAAGTGTCCGGCGCGGGCCGCCTCCAGCTCGACACGCAGACGTCAGCACCATTCTTTAACGCATCAGCGCCGAGGTACGTGCCCCAGGTCCAGGGAATGATGAAGACCTCGAGGGGAGTGTCCTGGGGCAGGACGCCCATTTGCTCGCCAGTCCTGATAGCAACTGGCCGCAGGTAACAGTGCGGCAAATGATTCTCAGCGACTGTTTCCACTGCGGCCCCCGACAAGTCCTCGATCGAGTACTTGAGGGGCATGCGGTAAATTCGGCAGGAATCCACGAATCGCCGCATGTGGGATCCGAGTCGAAAGACTGCTGGGCCGTTGGGTGTTTCGTAGCAGCGGATGCCCTCGAATACACTGGAGCCGTAGTGAACGACGTGACTCATGACGTGGATCGTTGCGTCTTCCCAATCCACGAACTTACCGTCGCGCCAAATACGGTGGTGGTTGTCTACGGCCATCCAAAAATCCTTCGAAGGGAAGATGGAATCTATCGACCCGGGAAGGGGCTTCGCTACTCACTGCTCGGTGTCCGGATCGGGAATCGTGGCTGGCACCCTGCAAAACTGAAGCGGGCAGCGGCGAGCGCTGCAGCTAAACAGCCGGGAGCGTTCCCAAGCCACGCGATCATTGTCGCGCGGCCCACGAAGAAAGAGCAGCTCCGCTTGCCCGCACGCGTTTAGCGAGGGATTCGTCGGCGGCGAGAACTCGTCCTCGATCGACCAGAACCCGCCCGCGCACCGTCACCAGCTCGGCAGACCGCCCCGGCAGCGCGAAGATCGCCGCGGAGTAGGGATCGCCAATCGGTGTGGTCCGAGGGATATCAATCCGAAACGCGGCGAGGTCCGCATCCTTGCCAATCTCCAAGGATCCGATACGCGATTCGAGACCGAGAGCGCGGGCGCCGCCGATCGTTGCCAACTCGAGCGCCTGGTGCGCGCCGAATGCATCGTGGCGTCGGGTAGCGGCTCGATGAATTAGTACGGCGAGCCGCGCTTCGTCGAGCAGGTCCATTCGATTGTTGCTTGCGACCGAGTCGGAGCCGATGCCGACGCGAATTCCCGCTTCCATCAGCGGCAGCAAAGGCGCGATGCCGTGCCCGAACTTCGCATTGGATGCCGGGCAGTGCGCGACTGCGCAGTGGTGGCGAGCAATAATCTCGATGTCTTCCTCGTCGACGCGCACACAATGAATCAGAAGCGCGCCGCGCTCGAGCACGCCGTGCTGCTCGAGAAGCGCAATCGGCGACCGCGCCCGCCGCCCGACAGCGATGCCGCGACGTTGCCAGCGGTCGGCGAAATCGCCACTTCCGCGCACAACGATATCGTACTCGGGCTCACTCTCCGCGACGTGCATCGCCAGCGGGAGCTTGCGCGAATTGGCGAAGTGCGCCGCCGCTTCGTATAACGCGTCCGAAACGGTGTACGGTGCGTGGGGAGAAACCCCGAGCGAGACGAGCTCCGTTTGCTCGAGCTGGAGTCTGTCAACGACGCTCTCGAGCTCGCCCATCGCAGTGTCTGCACGCGACGGATCGGGACCGAAGACTTCCTGGTACATGACTCCGCGGACGCCGAGCTCGCGCATCGCCTGCATTGCGACTCCGGTCGAGCAGGTATCGGCGTAAGTAGTGATGCCTGCTTCGACTCCTTCCAAGACTCCAGATCGCGCGGCGTCGAGCAGCATCTCGGCGTCGAGCACCTCGTTCCGACTCTGGCGGAGCTTGTCGATCCACTCAGCGAATCGACAATCCTCGAGGAATCCCCGCATGGCGGTGAGCTCGAGGTGGGTGTGGGTGTTGACGAGACCGGGTAGCAGAATCGCTTCCCCCAGGTCGTAGTCGCGACCGGCAGGCGCATCGGCTCTGGGGCCAACGAACGTGATCACTCCGTCGGCTTCGACGACGGTTCCATTTTCAATCGGCGGCTGGGTGATGGGAAGCACCCAACGCGCGTGGTAGCGCATCAGCGCGGGATTGGGGCCGGCGTCGGCGGGGTCGGCGAACGAACGGCCGATGGAATTGTATCGGTCCGCGGGCGCGTTGTGTCGCGACGGAGTGTATCTCGCCGAGTGGTGTCACGTCTGGTTGTGTCGCGTCGCGGTGGTCGTCGAGTGGTGTCGAAAACCGTCGGCACTCGACGCGCGGTGTCGCGCCGAGTCGAGGTGTCGAAGACAGTGGGGATTCGACGCTGTTGTCCTCGCGATGGCACCGGCTCGTAACCGGGCTGAACCGGCGGCGGTGTGACTGTGATCGGCGTTTGAGCTCCGCCAGAAGTCGGTGGGGTCAGCGGGATCGGACTGAAAGTGTCGATGGGAGTGAGTCCCGGATTCGCATACGGGCCGTGTTTGTCGCAGTCACGCGTCGGCTCCGTTCCCGAGATGTAGAACTCGGTCGTTACCAAATTACGAGGACAGTACGGCGTGGCGAGCAAGCCGCTGCTGATGTCTATCTCCCGAGTCACAATTGACAGCGGCTTCGGCCAATCGGGTGGAGCGGGTTTGCGTCGATACACCTCCGTCATGAACGCTGTCCACGCCGGGGCGGCGAGAACACCGCCCTGTGCGTTGTCCTTGATTTTCTGCGGACGGTCGAGCCCATACCACACGCCAGCAATTAGATCGGCGGTGTAGCCAACGAACCAAACATTGGTGTAGTCGTTGGTTGTTCCGGTTTTACCAGCCGCCGGCAGATGAAAACCAGACGCCCACACGCCCGCCCCGGTGCCTCGACGAATCACATCCTTCATCATGTCGACCATGATCCACGCTTCTTCGGGCGAAAGCACCTGAGTTCGCGTGGGGGTCGGCTGCCACAGAATTTCGCCCTTCTGGTTCTCGACTCTTATGATCGCGTTTGGACTGGCGCGGACCCCCAGATTCGCAAATGCGCTGTAACCGGAGATGAGCTCGATCGGATAGACGTCAGCCGCTCCGATGTGGATAGATGGATACGGAGGAATTGGACTGGTGATGCCAAAATTCCTCGCCTCGTTTATAACGGTTTGCTCGCCGAGCTCCATGCCGAGTCGGACGGTGGCGACGTTGCGGGAGAGATAGAGAGCTTCGCGAAGCGGAATCTCTCCCAGGAATTTCAGATCGTAGTTCTGGGGCGTCCATTCGGGTTGACCCGGCACCTCCAGGCTAAGCGCGCTGTCATTGAGTAGATATGACGGCGGTCTGCCGTTCTGGATCGCTGCTGAATACACGATCGGTTTGAACGTTGACCCTGGTTGGCGGAGCGCCTGAACGGAGCGATTGAATTTGGAATCGTCGAAGTCGCGTCCGCCGATCATTGCTCTCACGGCACCGGTGCGCGGATCGAGAGCGAGGAATGCGCTCTGGAGGTACGGTGAGGTTCCGGTACCCTCGTCACCTTCGCGGTGAGCGAGATAGTGCTCGTAGGTTTCGTGCTGGTAGGCGCCGAACCGTCCCGCCTCGATCGCGCGCGCCTGCCGCTCCAGTGACCGCTCCGCCGCGCTTTGCATGTCGAGGTCGAGCGTCGTGAAAACCTTGAGCCCCTGCTCGTACAGCTGCTTGCCGAACTGCGCGTCGAGCTGCTGTCGCACCCACTCTACGAAATACGGTGCTGTTTCGCCGGTTACAGATTTGTTGGCGAGCTGCAGCGGGTATGCCTTCGCTCTGCTCGCGTCCGCGTCGTTGATGAAGCCGTTCTGGCGCATCAGCTCGATGACGGTGTTGCGGCGCTGAATGGCACGTTCGGGAAAGCGAACGGGATTGTAGCGCGCTGGCGCCTTGGGAAGCGCAGCAAGAGTGGCGGCTTCGGCGAGGTTCAGGTCGCGCACTGATTTGCCGAAGTATCGCTGTGATGCGGTCTCCACTCCGTACGCGCCGTGCCCGAGGTCGATCTGATTGAGGTACAGCTCGAGGATTTTCTTTTTGTCGTACTTCGCCTCGATCTCGCGCGCTACTTTCGCCTCTTTGATTTTTCTGATCGGGCTTTTCTCGCGCGAGATCTTTTCGGGGAAGACGTTGCGCGCGAGCTGCATCGTTATCGTGGAAAATCCCTGCGAGTAGCCGTGGATCGGCGAGCGCAGGATGACGGCGGCGGCGCGATGCCAATCGATGCCCGCGTGCTGGTAGAATCGCTTATCCTCGGTGCTGATGAACGCGTCCTGAACGATTTTCGGGATCTCGTCGATCTTCACCAGCGTGCGTCGCTCGAGACCAAGCTCGGCGATGAATCTTCCGTCGATCGCATAGAGCTTCGACGTCTGGTGTGGCGTGTACTCGCCTAGTATCTCGATCGATGGGCACTGACTGCCGCGACAGATGAGCGCCCAGGTACCGTAGAGGAATCCAGTGCCGAGTGCGACGATGAAGGTGAGGGAGAGCAGAACCACCCTGACGAACGTTGGGTGGCGCTTATGGAATCGAAGCTTGTTGTCGGTGTCGGCGGCCATGCGGAGTAAAGAAGATAACTGTGATACACCGAAGGTGACACGGTGGTCGGCCGTCCATATCTTCCCCGGATGCAAGCGAAGAATTCACTGCTGGACGAGCTGTCGTGGCGCGGTATGGTCTACCAACACACGGACGGTTTGGCAGACGCTCTGGCAACGACTGAAGTGATCGCGTACGTGGGCTTCGACCCGACCGCTCCGAGCCTGCATCTCGGCCATCTCGTGCCGGTAATGGGACTTGCGCATCTGCAACGCGCTGGGCATCGGCCGGTTGCGCTCGTTGGCGGTGGAACGGGAATGATTGGCGATCCGAGCGGAAGGACGTCGGAGCGTCAGCTGCTCTCGGAGGAGGAGATCGGCGCCAACTCTCGCGCGATCGAGAAACAGCTTTCGCGCTTTCTGGATTTTAGCGGAAAAAAAGCCGCGCTGATGCGCGACAACGCCGCCTGGCTGCGGCCGCTCAGGGCAGTCGAGTTCATGCGCGACGTGGGCAAGCATTTCACGGTCAACTACATGCTGGCGAAAGAATCGGTGCAGGCGCGGATCGAAGGTGGGATCTCCTTTACTGAGTTTTCCTACATGCTGCTGCAGGCGTACGATTTTCTGGAGCTCAATCGGCGCGAAGGCGTGACGCTGCAAATGGGTGGCAGCGATCAGTGGGGAAACATCACCGCCGGCCTCGAGCTCATTCGGCGCGTCGAGGGGAAGACCGCGCACGCGCTGACGATGCCATTGGTAACGACTGCAAGCGGATCGAAGTTCGGAAAGACCGAAGAGGGCGCGGTATGGCTCGACCCTGCGCGCACGTCGCCGTACAAGTTCTATCAGTACTGGATCAATGTCGACGATCGCGATGCGGGAAAATATCTCAGACTATTCACGCTCCTTCCGAGGCAGGAGATCGAAGCGCTGGAGAAGTTGACCCAGACCGCGCCAGAGAAGCGCGAGGCACAGCAAGCCTTGGCGCGCGATGTGACCGTGCGAGTGCATGGCGACCAGGCAGCGCGAGTTGCCGAGGAAGTGTCACGAGTGCTGTTCGGGAAAGCTGATCCGACCAAACTGTCGGAGTCTGTTTTGCGCGCGCTGAGCGAAGAGGTTCCGTTCGCGGAGTCGCGTGATACCCCAAGCATGTTGGACGCGTTAGTGACTTTGAAGCTCGCGGCGTCAAAAAGCGCGGCCCGCAGGTTGATCGAGCAGGGTGGGGTGTACGTCAATGGCCAGCGAGCGAGCGCGAACACGGAGCTGACCTCAACCAAACCGCTCGCCGGCTCCTACTACCTGTTGCGCAAAGGCGCGCGCGAATACGCGGTGCTGCGCTCAGGGCGCTGACTTTCCAATAAGGATCAGAAAGTCTGTCCCGAGCGCAGCAAACACTGACCCGCGTTCTCGAGGACGATGAGCCGACCAGGCGTCCATCAGCGCGCGCTCCGCATGCGGTGGTGATGATGATGCTCGTAATTGGTGCAGCCGTGGTCCTTACCTACATCGTCCCCTCTGGGACGTATCAACGTACAAGCGATGGTTTGGTAGTTCCGGGAACTTTCCATGTAATTCCCAAGGACTACATCGCGGGCCTGCGCGGGCAAAAAAGCACAGCGATACTCGCAGCCCCGGCGAGTCCATTGGCGCTGCTGGCCGCGATTCCGATCGGGATGGAACGACAGGCAGCTCTCATCTTCATGATCCTGTTCGTCGGCGGCATGTTCGGAGTTCTACAGGAGACCGGCGCGTTGGAGTCGGGGATATCGCGTCTCGTCGCAGCAAGTCGTGGCAATGTGGTGGCTGTGGTGTCGGTGGTGATGGTGCTTTTGGCGGCAGGCAGCAGTTTTCTCGGTCTGATCTCGGAATACCTTGTCCTGATTCCCATCGCGGTGCTACTCGCCGAGCGACTTGGCTTCGACGCGTTGTTCGGAGTTGCGATGGTCACGATCGCTGCGAAGATCGGTTATCTGACGTCCGTTACCAATCCGCTGGCGCTTGTCGTGGCGCAGCCAATCGTTGGCGTTCCGGTATTCAGCGGCGCTGGTTTCCGTGCGGCGACGTTCGCGATCTTTCTTCCAATCGGAATCTGGTTTCTGCTGCGGAATGCGCGGCGCTCGTCCGCTGTAGCATCTGAAACGGCCAGCGTCCCGCGGCTGTCATTTCGCCATCTCGCTTTGCTGCTTATCCTTGCTGGAGCTGTCGTTCTAATGGTTGTCGGCGTCCAGCAGCTTGGGTGGAGAACTCAGGAGCTCAGCGCGATGTACCTCGGCATCGCAATAGTACTTGCCGTCGTCGCCGGTCTGGGGTCGCGCGAGGCATCGCAGGCATTTCTGCGGGGAATGCAGGGGATGGTGCTTGCTGGTCTTCTGGTCGGTCTCGCCTCCGCCGTCGAGGTAATTCTCAGGGACGCGATGGTGCTCGATTCGATCGTCGCTTTTCTCGCTCGCACGGTCGAGGGGAAATCGCCGCTTGTCGTCGCCGTTCTGATGATGATCGTTCAAATGATCATCGACGTGTTCATCCCATCCACATCGGGGAAGGCGGCGGTGACGATGCCCATTCTCGGGCCGATCGGACATCTCGCCGGCGTATCGGGACAGGTGACCGTTCAGGCTTTCCTTTTCGGAAATGGACTCATGAACACTCTGACCCCAACTTCCGGAATGTTGCTGGCGTATCTCGCTGCGGGTCGAGTCTCATACGGACGATGGCTTCGCTTCGTCCTTCCACTCGCACTCATGTTGTTCGCGCTATGCATCGCGACTCTCGCGATAGCGGTGCTGATCGGCATTTGACAGCTCCCGTGCGAATCACGCGGCCGACAGGCAGAGCCGCGCCGCTGTTATACGACTCGCCTCATAGCGGCCGGCATTATCCAGCGGATTTCGTCACCAAGGCGACTCACTCCGAGCTCCGTCTCGCTGAGGACGCGTATGTCGACGAGCTCCTTAGCGATGCGCCTGACTGCGGTGTTTATCTGCTCGAAGCGAATTACTCCCGTTGCTACATCGATGTGAATCGGGAAGCGACGGACATCGATCCAGGATTGCTCTCCGAACGCTGGCCGGCTGACCTTGCTCCGACCGATAAGTCTGCGCGCGGGCTGGGCCTGATTCGCCGCTGGGTCATTCCTGGAGTCGAGGTCAACGCCCGATCTCTGTCTGTTGACGAGGTTCTCGCGCGCATCGAGAAGGTTTACCGCCCGTATCGAGATGCTCTCGCGGCACTAGTCGAGGAAATTCGCTCGACGCACGGATTCGTCTGGCACATCAACTGGCACTCGATGAAGGCGTTCGGCAACGCGATGACGCCTGACGGCCCAGGGGCGGCGCGTCCGGATTTCGTGGTATCAGATCGCCACGGTCGCAGCGCCGGTCAAGCCTTCAGGTCATTGGTCGTCGACCGTCTGCGGCGCTTAGGGTACGTAGTCGCGTTGAACGATCCTTATGTTGGCGGCTCAATCATCGAACGGACTGGTAATCCCGCGCGCGATATTCACAGCGTTCAGATTGAAATAAATCGTCGGTTGTACCTCGACGAGCTGCTTGTCGAGAAAAACGAAGGCTTCGTCGAGTTGAAGGCGAATCTCACGTCGTTCACTCGCGAGCTGGCGCAGCTGACGCGCGCAGAGAAGTAACCGCGATCGCCGACATGCAATCGAATTCTCTTCATATTTATGGGCAGCGAGCTGGAGATTTGTATCAGCCGCAGCATCGGGCGGCATTCAATCTTCGTTAAAGCCCTTACCCACCGCCCTGAGCGAGGCGCACATGCTTTTCATGGTGATCGAGAAGTACCGCGATGGTGATCCGAAGCCGGTCTACCGCCGCTTCAAGGAGAAGGGGCGAATGGCGCCAGACGGCGCGCGGTACCTTTCGAGCTGGGTGACAACCGACTTCGAGCGCTGCTTTCAGGTGATGGACTGCGACGACCGAATCCTTCTCGACGAGTGGATATCGAACTGGAGCGACATCGTCGAGTTCGAGGTCATCCCTATTATCACATCAGAGAAGGCCACCGCCGCAATCGCGCCGCATCTTTAGGGGAGCCTCGAAGAAAAAATGCAACTCAAGACTACCGGCTTGGGGCTTTGGGCTTTCCGGCTAAGGGCTCCGTGCCGCCACGGGATGCGTTCTAGTACAGCTCGCAGCCGCCAGCCGCTCCGCCCATTGCCCCAAGCCGGTAGTCTTCAGTTGTAGTTTTCTTCGCTATTCGTCTGTACGCGCCTTCCGCCTCGGCTTGCCCTCCTGCGCCTGATCGTACCAATTCTCGAGCGTCCGCGACGCGAGGTCGCGACCTCCGAGTCCGAACGCAAGACCGAGCGCAATCGCCAGCGCGCTGACGAAGCCTGTGAATAGGGTAGTGATCAGGTTGGTGGCAATTCCGAGCTGATTGATCGCAACCACGATCGCGAACGCCCAAACGGTCGTACGGACGACGTTGGCGAGCGTCTCCGGATTGGCAAATCCCGCTTCGGCTGTCGCGCCGCGTATGATGTTGCCGAGCGCGCGAGCAGCGATTCCACCAATAAAGAGAACGAAGATCGCGACCACGAGATTCGGCAGCCAGAGCAGCAGTTGCCGCATCACGTCCGAGACCGCCGGCAAACCGAGCACATCGAACGCCACCAGCAGCACCACGATGCGCGTTAGCCACTTCACCAGGCCGGCGATGATTCCCGCCGAGTCGAGGCCCGTTCCCATCTTGTTCGTGAACTCGGCGAGTCCCGACCGTTGCATCAGCTCGTCGAAACGAATCGCACGCAGAAGTCCGATCACTGCTCGCGCCAGAAGCGAGGAGACGAACCAGCCGATCGCCACGATGATGATGAAGCCGAGTATCCGCGGAATCGCGCTCAGCACCATCGAGAGCGCGTCGCGGAACGACGCCATCAACGTGTCGGTGAAGGATGGACGCACTACAGTCGTCTGAACCGGAACAGTCTGAACAGGTGCTTGAGTAGCAGTCTGGAGTAGCATGGTCACCTCGTGTTGAAGGGCCTCGGCGTCTGGTTTTGTGGATGCCGTTGTTATTCTCGCGACCTCGACGCCGCGTGCTTTTTGAGATTCACGAGCCCTGCCCGGGCGCGTTCCGCTACATCGGTCTCCGGATAAGTGTCGATGAGTCGTCTGAGCTCGCGGAGACCCTTCGTCTCGTGGCCCGGCCACGCGAGATAGAGGTCTACGAGCCGGTTGGAAGCAACTACGTCCTCTCTCGGAGCTTTTCGAGGAAGACGTTGTACTGAGCGATATAGCTCCTCTGCTCTCTCGCGCAGCCCTGTTTTCGCATAGAGCTCCGCGGCGCGAAGTCGAGGCTGTGCATCATCTGGCGTCTCGAGGATGATCTCCTCATAGGAAGCGAGGGCGCCCCCGACATCGCCACGCATCACCATCGCATCTTGATGCGAGTATTGCCGCTCGTAGCTGCCGGCGGCGCTCGGCTGGATGAACGCGCCGAGTGCTTTTCCAGCGCCGCGCGAGACTCTCGTCACGAAGAGCCACCACCAAGTGCCGAGAATCACGGCGCCGGCAAGTGCTGATAGAACAACGAGCCAGCTAGAAAGTCCTTTCTGCGCGGCAAGCGCTGCGCCGATTAGTCCACCCGCGACAACAGGGATGATGACGCTGCTGGCGGTCTGAAAAAGGTGCGCCGCCTCCGGCCCGTGCTTGTCGTAGAGAGTCCGTTTGTATTCGTCCTCTCCCCGACCACTCGCACTCATCGCGTTGGGCTCTCCTCCTGGACCGCTTTGTAGTACTGCCGTGGATCGAGTGCGTCGCGCAATGCGTCACCAAGCAGGTTGAATCCAAGCACTGCGGCGCCGATCGCTACACCCGGAAAAACCGACGTCCATGGCGCGCGACGAAGTTGATCCAGATCGCGTCCGTCTGCAATCATCGATCCCCAGCTCGGCGCTGGCGGCGGAACGCCGAGCCCGAGGAATGACAGCGCAGCTTCGGCCATGATCGCTCCTGCGACGCCGAGAGTGGCCGCGATCACGACGGGGGCGATGACGTTGGGCAATACGTGTTGGGTCATGATTCTTAGATCGCGGGCGCCAAGCGCTCTGATCGCCTGGATGTACTCGAGCTGCCGCACCACCAGGACCTGGCCGCGAACGATCCGCGCCATTCCCGCCCAGCCGACAATGCCAATCGTTGCGAAGACTACACCCTCCGATGGCTGAAGTGCGGCAACCATCGCGATCAATAGCAGCAGTGTCGGGAATGCCAAGGTTACGTCGGCAAGACGCATTACGATCTCGTCGACCCACTTGCCATAGAATCCCGCCAGCAGGCCCATCGTTACTCCGAGCGCGAGCGCGATTCCCTGAGAGATCAGCCCGACCGTGAGCGAGACGCGCGCTCCATAGACGAGACGCGACCAGATGTCGCGGCCCTGGATGTCGGTACCGAGCCAGTGCTGCGACGATGGTCGCTGCAGAATGTGAAGGAGATCGATCGTGATCGGGCTCTGGCGGGCGATCAGCGGTGCCAGAAGTGCGGCCAGGGCCATGACGAGCACGATCCCGATTCCAAGTCGCGCGCGGTTGTCGCGCAGGAATCTCTGCCGCTGCTTCGGATCGAGCATCGTCCTCCCGTGGTGTTACGCCGATGGGTCTCTCAGCTCCGGTGGAGTGTCCGGCGGCTGCCGTCTCCATCGGCGGTGCTGCCAGAAGTACTGCGCGGGCACAACGCGTACCCACTTCTCGAGATGCTCGGTGAAAGCTGCAACGATTGCGTCGACGTCGCGATCCATGTTGCCTGTACGGCGAGCTTCGATGCGTTCCACCACGATGCGAAAGCGACCGTTCGGCTGACGGAGCGCCACGACGAAGATCACCGGCACGTCGAATCGCAAAGCAAATACCGCAGCGCCACGCGGTGTTTTGGCAGGCCGGCCGAAGAACGGCACGAACGTCGAGGCCAGTCCTAGCACGCCTTGATCCGCAACGAACGCCACTGCTCGGCCGGCGCGAAGCGAGCGCGGGGTGCGCTTCACCGCGTCCGAATCGTGGACGATCGTCATCCCCATCTCCGCGCGCGCACGATTGACGTAGGCGTCGAAAAGAGGATTTGCCATCCCGCGCGCGATCGCATCGAGTGGAACTCCGCGCGCCGCGACGTACGCACCTGCCAGCTCCCAGTTGCCGATGTGGCCCGTGACGAGCACCGCGCCTTTGCCCTTCGACATCACATCATCGACCTCTTCCCATCCTTCGACAGTTTCCACCAGCTGTTGCAAGCCATCCCTGCCGAGCGAGTCGAGGAGCGCGGTTTCTATGAAGGTCCGACCGAGATGCGCGTAGGATTCTCGGGCGAGCTTTCTGACGGCGTCGTGATCGAGATTCGGAAATGCCGCGGCAATCTGTTTTTCAACCACGCGCTTCCGGATACCGAGCGGGCGATAGCCCAGGGCACCGAGCTTCTCGCCGATTTTGCACGCGGCATTCCAGCTCAATGCGCGCAGCGCGGCGATCGTCGCTCGCATCGTGTAATATTCCGCGCGATGTGCCAGCGTAGGTTGGCGCGGCGCCTTGGCCGAGCTCCCTCCCTTCGCAACGGCTTTCGTGACGCCGCGACTCTTTTTTGTCCTCGTCGAGGTCACGTCTTACGCGCTCCGACAACGTGATAAGTAAAATCCCGGGTATCGCGCGCGACTCGGTCCCAGTTGTAGTGGGTTTCGACCGCGTGCCTGGCAGCGCGTCCCATTTGCTTCCGTCGCTCTGGATTCAGAAGGAGCGAACGGATTGCATCAGCGATCGCGTCAGGATCCGCCGGTGGGACGACGATGCCAGTCTCTCCATCGCGGACCGCCGAGCGAACTCCGCCGGAATCACCCGCCACGGAGGGAATACCCGATGCGCCGGCCTCGAGAAACGAGATTCCAAAACCCTCGACGTTGATTTCCTTGTCCACTCGTGACGCACCGAGATAAATCGTTGATGTAGCGTACGCTTCGGGGAGCTCATCGTCGCGCATCGGTCCGACGAAACCTACTCTGTCGGACACGCCTAGCTCGCGGGCGAGCGAACGCAATCGCAGCTCATCATGACCTTCGCCTACCATGATGTAGCGGAGCTCGGGGAAAGCGCGAGCGAGTGTGGCGAGCGCGCGGATCCCCATGTCCTGTCCCTTGTGTGGTACCAGGCGCGCCACGGTAAGAATGATCGGCCCATCTCCTACTCCCCATCGCCGACGCAATGCGCCCGTGTCGCGCAAAGGACTGAAGTGAACGGGATCGGTACCGAGATCGAGCGCCGCGACAGGAGGCGGCTGCTCGATTCGGACTTCATCCATCACCTCCGATGCGAGCCCAGCTACCCATTTGGATGTAGCGACGATGCCTGAGGCGTGGCCGAGTATCGACTGCGCTGTCTTGCGCTTGATGGGACTCCGTGCTGCCTTTCGTCGCTCGCGAAGGAGATCGCCGCCATTCACATACACGAGATAGGGAACGCCCAGCTTGCGATTTGCCCAGCGTACTGCGTAGCCGACGGGTCGAATGTTCCCACAATGAAGCACATCGAAATCCGGTGACCGACTCGATGTCAGCCAGCGCGCCCAGCGCAGCTGGTTCGTGAACCGATTCGCTCGCTCGAAGGGGAATGGCTGTCGAAAAATGTTGTAGCTCTCGTGCTGGTCGAACGAGGCTGCATCGCGCGATGCAACCGTGGAGACACTCATTGTAGTCTCTTCACCGTCGGCAAATCGTCGACAGAGCTCCACGTGTCTCCTCGCCATTCCGCCCAGGTCGGGCCCGAAGTCCTGGGTGACGAAGAGATGCCTCACTTGGTTAGGCTAGCGGATTAACGAAGGCTTCGCCCGACAGCAGATTGTGAATTCGCTGATCGAAGGTGTGGTGCCCGCGCACGAAAACCTGTCCCTCGCGCCTAATGCGCTCCCGCTGCTGCGGCTTCTCGAGGTAGTATGCAATCCTGTCGAGGCAGGATTCGACGTCCTTGTACCAGGCACAGTGATCACCGTCGCGAAGCATCTCTGTAAGACCGGGAGTTCCGTGTCCGAGATAGAAGCCACCGGCGAGAATAACCATCCAGGTGCGATCCGAGGTGTATGTGCTTGCGCCTTTGGCGCGATCGGGATTGATGCCGAGCGAGATGTTGGAGCTCGAGCAGACAGCAGCGAACTCTTTCCCCTGCACGGACCGTCCGCTCCAGTTGAGCGGTTTGCGCCACTCTTCCCAGCCTTTGCCCCACACTTTC
>QHVA01000058.1 GCA_003223425.1 Gemmatimonadota bacterium | reverse complement strand
AACTATCTTCGCGCGGATTCCCGCCTCGGCCAGATTAGCCTGGATCGCCTGCGAGAGGCGAGGAGACTGGTCGGTTGTAGCGGCCCACAGCTCGACGTCGATTCCGTTCGGATGTCCAGCCGCAGCGAGCAACTGCTTTGCCTTGGCGAGATCATGCGGGTATGCTTTGCGACTGCCATCGAACCCTGGCAGGATTCGCGGAATAACGCCAGTGGCAACATCGCCGCGGCCGGCCATCACCACGCTCAGGATCGTGTTCACATCGGTTGCGTAATTGAGCGCCTGTCGCACGCGAATGTCGCTCAAGGGTCCCCGCGTGACGTTGATAGCTACGTACCAGAAGCGGAGCGCCGGCGCGGAATTGAGAAGTTTTTTCTTCTCCGGATCCGCCTCCCACGATTTTCCTGCTTCGTCCGGAACGGTGAGCACGTCGACGTTGCCTGCCTCGAATTCAGCGGTAGCAGTGCTCATCTCCGGAATGATGCGCGCCATCAGTGAATCGGTTTTCGGCGCGCCGTCGAAATAGTCAGGGTTCTTCGCAAACCGCAGGTAATCGTCGTGCCGCCATTCGACGAACTTCCACGGGCCAGTGCCGATTGGCTTCTGGCCGAAGTCGGCGGACGGATTGTCAGGCACGATGGAAGTCACTGGCATTGCCAGCAGCTTGGGGAAGATCGCGAACGGCTCTTTGAGCGTGATCACGACTGTGGTGTCGTTGGGAGCGGCAATCCCGCTTATCGCCTGAGCCTTGCTCCCGGCGAAATCTTCCGCGCCTTTGATTGGAAAAAGTGGCCAACCACGCCCGCCCTTCGTCTTTGGATCGAGGACTCGCTGAAATGTGGCGACGACGTTCTTCGCCGCGAACGGACGTCCGTCATGGAACTTGACACCGGTTCGAAGATGGAACGTGTAGGTGATTCCATCGGCGCTCACGTCCCACGATTTGGCGAGACCGGGGACGACTTTCGCATCGGGCGTGAAGCGCGTCAGGCCGTCGAAGATGTAGGCGACGGCGCGTCCGGTCGGGACGTCAGTGGAGAGCGCAGGATCCATCGATCTCGGATCGTAGGTGTCGCGCGAGTCGATGATAGTCTTGCGGGAAGGAGCAGCAGATTCACCACCACCACCACCACAGCTGAGAACCGCGGGTAATACGAGGAGGAATAGTCGCCGCATGGTGTGCTCTGACGGTTGACATGAAGGGGCGAAATACGAGAACTTTCGCGCACCCGAAATAGGCCTCATCGTGAGCGCAGAATACTATTATCGCCGCCATCTTGGCGCCAAGGATCTGCTGCCAGCAATTGGCGTCGGTGTCGCTGCCGGTTTGGCCGGGTTTTACATTGTGCAACTCTTAATCCAGCGGACACCTCTCGTCCCACAGGGCGAGCTCCCGCGGGCGCCGACGACCCCTCCGAAACGAATGCTCGGCGATCGCACCGAACCGGAGACAGAGACACACTACGCTCGCGAGCTGCCGCCCGGACAGCCGCCAGGCGCTCGCGCGCTGAAAGAGTGAGCGGTACCCGGGTTCGCCTCGGGATCTATACCGCACTGGGGTTCTTCGCAGCATTTCTCGGGGTGACGGATGTTCGCGCGCAGGACATCGAATGTCAGCGCGGGGACCTCGAGGTCATGCGTCTCGTCTTCGAGGGAAACAAGGCTTTCTCGGACGCCGAGCTCGCCAAAACCATCGTCACGACGCCCTCGGCGTGGGCAAGACGTTACCTCCACCTTCCTTTCACGGTCAAACATTGTCTGGACCGGAATGAGCTCCCAAACGACAGGGCTCGGCTGATAATCTTTTATCGCCGTCGGGGGTATCCAAGAGTGACCGTCGATACCGTCGTCAAGATGCTGGCTCCCGGGGCGGTAGAGGTCAGGTTCAATATTAACGAGGGGCCGCCGATGATACTGAGGTCCTTCGTGGTGCGCGGACTCGATTCGGTTCCGGAAAGAGGGCGGATCGTCCGCGATCTTCCTGTGCGCGAGGGCGGGAGATTCGACCGCTTCGCGATTGATGCTGCGGGCGACACCGTCCGCCAGCGACTGCACAACAACGGATATCCAAGAGGTGAGGCGGACAATCGCTTCATTGTGAATGACAGCGCGCTGAGCGCATGGGACACGCTTTACGTGACGCCCGGACCAAGAACAAGGATTGGAGCAATCAAGATCAACGTGACACCGCTCGCTGGAAAGAAGCAGCAGATACCCACCAGAGTCGTGCGACGCATCATGGGTCTCGACTCGGGAAGGCTTTTCCGCGAAGACGAGATCGTCGACGCTCAGCGCGCCCTCTATCAGACAGAAGCTTATCAGCACGTGTCGATCACTCCTGATTCAGGCGCTGATACGCTGATCACACTCTACACGAATCTGGCCGAGGCTCCGATGCACGCGGCGCGAGTGGGGGCGGGATATGGAACTCTCGACTGTTTCCGCCTTACTGGCGAATACACCGATTACAACTTCCTCAATGGAGCGCGCCGGCTCGATCTCAACACGCGTGTCTCGAAGATCGGAATTGGCAGGCCTCTCGATGGTGCACCCGGTTTGTGCCCCACAGCTAGGAAAGACGTTTTCAGCAACCGGTTGAATTACTACGCCGGTGCGACGTTGAGGCAGCCAGTGTTTCTCGGACTTCGAACGCTCCCCACGATCACTCTCTATACCCAGCGCATATCGGAGTACAACGCGTACCTGAGAACGACGGCGATCGGAGGTGTGGCGTCAGTGATCTGGCGCGGACTCACCAGAACTCCAGTTACTCTCAGCTACTCGATGGACCTCGGCCGCACCGAGGCGCAGCCAGCGCTCTTCTGCGCGGTGTTCAACCTCTGCGAGGAAGCCGAGCGCGTAAGAATCCAGCGCACGCAACAGCTCGCGGTGTTGAGTCTCGCGGTGACCCGCGACAACTCGAACAACCTGTTATCGCCAACGCGGGGGTCGATCATAAGGCTCGAAGCGCGGCATTCGTCGCCGGTGATTCTCTCGAATAAGGATCTCCAGTTCAACAAGCTCGTTGGCGACGCGTCGCGGTACATCAACGCAGGCGGCGGAAACGTTCTCGCGCTGCGCATCCGTGGTGGAACAGTGTTCGGCCGCAACGTAGCATCGGCGACAGGATTCATTCCCCCGCAAGAGCGGTTGTACGCGGGTGGCCCGACCACGGTCCGTGGCTTCTCGCAAAATGAGCTGGGCTCGCTGATTTACATTGCGGGTGGAACGCCTGGGTATCAGGAGTACATCTCGACGGACGTACGCACGGGACTCCCGGACACGGTCATTCTGGCGAAGGATACGATCGGCTTCCGGCGAGTGGTGCCGGTGGGCGGAAACTCACTTGTCGTAGGCAACGTCGAGCTGCGCCTCAGAACTCCATTCCTGCCGGAGCTGCTGCAACTCACGGTGTTCACGGACGCGGGAGAAGTATGGAACCGTGGACGATCGCAGATCAAAGAGGTCAAGCTGAAGGTTACACCCGGAATTCAGCTGACAGCCTTTTCACCGGTGGGCCCAGTGCGTCTCGCAGCAGGGTACAATCCCTACCGGCGCCCGAAAGGTCCCCTCTATTACGAGGCGACGGAGTTGGCTGACGCCCCACTACTCTGCGTGAGTCCGTTCAACTTTTTCCCGACGCACTTCACCCGCGATCCGGTGACCGGTACTGTCACGAAAATCGAGCAGGAAGTCCCGGCCACAGGTTGTCCCTCTAGCTACCAGCCGCCTAAGGACAACCGCTTCCGCAGCAAGCTCACCTTCAGCTTCGCGATCGGGCAGGCGTTTTAGCATCCCATGACCCGCCGTCTCCGCATCGCGATCGGGAGCGCCATCATCCTGGTGGGGCTCATAGTGATCGTCATCCTCAGCTTCGTCAGCGTCACGCACACCAGTATCGGCCAGGAGCGCCTGCGCCGAATGGTCTCGACGCTGCTCGAGGGAAGGGTGAAGGGCAAGGTTTACCTTGGTCGCATCAGCGGCGGGCTTTTGAGCGGAGTGACGATCGACTCGGTCGAGATACGAGACGATGAGGATTCAGTTTTCTTCGCGTCGGGACCGATCACCGTCGCGTACGATCCACGCGATCTTTTCGACCGCCGAATTCTTCTCAGCTATCTCGAGGCCGATCATCCGGTCGTGCATCTACGTCAGCACGAGAATGGCGACTGGAACTGGCGGCGAATATTCCCGGCAAGCGTTGAGAAGCAGAAGAGAAACGAGCGCGGCTTCGGACAGTATATCGTTGTCGATTCGTCGGTGGTCCGCGACGCCAGCTTTACGCTCACGCTGCCCTGGCATCCGCCTGACACTCTTCGCGGCGCGAAGCTCGATAGCGCTATCAGGTACGAGCTGACTCGACCAGATCACGAGATCCGTCGCACTCGCGAAGGATTCGCACGCACCTGGAGATGGAACCAGCTTCAAGCGAATCTCGGACTCGCGCGGATCGCGGATCCCGATACCATCGGCCGGCTGGTCAGGCTCAGAAAACTCAGTGTTGGAGAATCGGATCCGCCATTCAAGTTTCGAAACGTCTCCGGCACGATCCTCCATTTCGGCGATTCAGTCTTCGTCGATAGCGATCACTTCGACCTTCCCGGCTCGACGGGAAAAGCGCATGGAAGTGTGGTGTGGGGCAGCAATCTGCCGGTTCGCTACTATATCCATGTCGTCGGCGACTCGGTCTCGCTGGCCGACGTCGCGTGGGTCTATCCAACTCTGCCGACTACCGGCAGCGGGAAGATGGAGCTCGACATCCGGAGCGAGCGCAACCCGAAGTATCTCGATTACATCCTGACCAACATGGATGTCAGGACGACACGTTCGCATCTGCTGGGGCAGATGACCTTCGGCACTGGCGGACCCGTCCTCGCGGTGAAGAACGTCGAGCTGCAGGCGGCGCCGGTCAATTTCGATTTGCTGCGTACGCTGAACGGCAAACCGTTTCCCTATGATTGGCAGGGAAACGTTACCGGAACCGTGCGTGCTTCCGGCGGACCACTCAACCACTTCAAGGTCGAGCAATCCGCGCTGATTTTCGATGATGCACACGTGCCTGGCGCCGTTACGGAAGCACGGGGCGAAGGCGAGCTCGACATCCTCTTTCCGGCGTTCACGGCATTCCACGACTTCAACGTCGATGTCGCGACGCTCGATCTGCGGACGCTTCAATACCTGAATCCGCTGTTTCCGAAAATCAAAGGGACGATATCGGGAACTGCGACGCTCGACTCCTCATGGCTCGACGTCCGCTTCAGTAATGCGGATCTCTACCATCACGATGCGAATCAGCCGGTCTCGCACGTGACTGGCAACGGGCGCGTGACGTGGGGCGAGAAGTATCTCACCTATGATCTCGCTCTCCAGGCGCAACCACTCTCTTTCACCGCGCTGTCGCACTCGTACCCCCTGCTGCCGGTGCGCGGGAGCTACATAGGTCCAGTACAGGTTAAGGGCACTTCTCCGAATCTGCTGGTGAACACAACGCTAACGGGTCCGGCAGGTGCCTTCGCCTATAACGGTCTCGTCGACGCGGATCCTGTCGAATATGGCGCACGTGGGCGCGCGACTTCTACTGGGCTAGACCTGCGAACACTACTCGACAACAACCAGCTTCCACACACGCAGCTCACCGGTCAGTACGATCTCGACCTGCGGGGCGAGGATCTGGCGACTCTTAGCGGACGCGCTGTTGCTTCGATCGACAAATCTACGCTCGCCGGATTCCGCGTCGATCCGTCACTCGCACGGTTGCATTTCGGGAATGGAGTGGCAACGGTAGATACGCTCGCCCTCAACGCATCGGGTCTCAAAGCGAAAGCGGCGGGGACGTTTGGGCTGACTGGTGCTCACACCGGCTCACTTAAATTCTCGGCGGCAATGGAATCGCTGTCGCGACTTCGCGCGCTCGTGCCATCGCTCGCCGACGTGTCACAGCTCGATACGCTGCGCGGAAGCGGAGAGCTTACCGGCGAGCTGACGGGAAGCGCCGAACATCTTTCGCTCAACGGAATCATAAGAGCGAACGATGTGCGACTCGGCACACGCAGCGTGGAGAGCGTACGTGGGACGGTTCTGCTCGCTGACGTGACGAAACAGCCGAGCGGGTCAGTGATATTAGGCGCAGACACCGTAGCACTCGGCCCTCTCGGCTTCAACAACATCAGGGCGTCGATCGCGCTCGCGTCACCGACCTCCGGACACTTCAGTGCATCGCTACTCAGTCAGAGCGGTGTTCAGACCGACCTGTCGGGCAACATTACCCGCAGCAGAGACACGACTGTCCTCAGGCTCGACAGCGCCGCGGTCGTCGTCGATGCAGAAAACCGTTACCGACTCCGCTCACCGAGCCGCGTCGCGTTCTCGAAGGGATTTCTCGCTCTCGATTCTCTGATCCTTCAGCATAGCAGCAATGCGAAACTGATCGTAGAGAACCTGCGATTGAAGGGTGACTCGATTGGAGGCCACGTCCGCACCGATAGCGTCGACATGCGACTCTTTCGAGCCTTCGTCCCGGGACTCGTCGATGCGCGAGGAGCGATCGTAGCCGACGTCGACATTCGGGGCAACATCAAACAGCCGAGACTTTTCGGACAGATCTCTCTTGCCGACGGCACCGCTGCGTTCTCCAATCTGGGAACGCGCTTCAATCGGATTCGGGCCGACATCGGGCTGTCAGGTGACACCGTGCACATCAAACAGCTCTCCGCGGAGACTGTGAAGGAGCGGCGTGGCTCGGTGAGGGTGGAAGGCACCGTGAGCTTCGAGCACTACGACAATCCGTCGTTCTCTCTCGTTGCGAACGCGTCCAATTTCCACGCCATCGACAAGCCTGGCCTTGCAGCGCTGGACATCTCGACTGGACCGCCGGTAACGCTGACAGGATCGACGCTCGATGCGGTGATGCGTGGGACCGTCCGTGTAGAGCGTGGAACGATCTACATCCCCGAAGTCATAAAGAAGAGGATCATTGATCTCAGCGATCCGGAGTTTCAAAGCACCGTTGATACGCTGCTCGCCCAAAATCGCGAGGTGATGCCGCGCGCGCCAAAGGCCGTGGCGAGAAATCTGAGACTGGAGAACGTCGCGGTTGACATCGGATCCGATGTCTGGCTGCGGTCAACGGAAGCGAACATCAAGCTCGGTGGATGGCTCAACGTGACGCTCGCTCCGCCGAATCCGGGAGAGCCGCCACGGCTTGCGCTCGAGGGAACGCTCAGCGCCGACAAAGGGACATACAGACTCAATCTCGTCGAGCCGTTCATCCAGCCGACGTTCGATGTGCAGGCCGGAACGCTGACGTTTTACGGAACTTCTGACCTGAATCCCGGACTCAACATCAGCGCGATTCACACGGTTCGTCAGCCGCGACAGAGCGCCAATGGCCGCGATGTGAGGGTCGAGGTCGACATCACCGGCACGCTTTCGCGACCACAGCTCGCGCTGAGAAATCCGGACAACCTGCCGCTCTCCGAGAGCGACTTGCTGAGTTATCTGGTCACCGGCGAGCCAGCCATCGGCTTGGACAACACCACGAGCCAAGTGGCGAGCCTCGGCCTCCGCACCTTTGCGAACATCTTCACCAACGCGATCCCAAAGAGCGTCGTGGATATCCTGGAGTTCCAAACCGCGACCGCGGGCATCACCGACCCGAGTCAGAGCACCAACAACCCTTCCTATTACAGCTTGCTCAATACTCGAGCGGTAGTGGGCAAGCAACTTGGCAGCAGGTGGTTCCTCGGCCTGAGCACCGGACTTTGCTTCGTGAATCCGAGCGCATTCAAGGAAAATCTTGGTCTTCAGCTGGAGTACAGAATCAGCTCAGTGTACAGCGCGCAGGCGGCAATCGAGCCTGGATCTAGCAATACCCGATGCGACAAGGGCGCGACTCCGTCGTTCACTCCAACGCAGACGCCATCACAGCTGGGGTTCGACCTCTTCCGAAACTGGCGTTTCTAAAATCGAGTTGATTCGTCAAGTAGTGCGATTCCAGTTTCCCGCATGACGATCCAACCGCGAAAGTGATGGCGAAGAATCTGCGCGAAAAGGACCTGATGATGTGTCGCTCCTGTGGCAACGAGGAGCGCGCGTCCGAAGGCTATCCGTGTGCCGACTGTGGTACCTTCGTCTGCATCATTTGCAACTTTCGCGGAGTCACTCTCTGCAAATCATGCCGAGCGAAACGACCAGAGCCGCCACTGACCCCGGACAAGTCGACGAAGATCGATTGGCCGGAGCATTGAGCGAAAGCGTCACAGCTAGCGCCGCGATTGCGCCGATGCTGTGCGAGCCAGACGTACGAACGACGCAGGTATCACAACTTCTTCACGGCCATATCGCCGAGGTCGTGGAGCGAAATGGACTGTGGCTCCACGTGAGAGGCGCGGATGGTTATCCGGGCTGGGTTCATCAGGGCTACGTCGTCACGATGCCCGAGCCGGTTCCTCCGCCGGCGCAGACTGGATGGGATGATCCGCGCCCACTTTCGCTCGGCTGCACCGTACGCGACGAGCACGGTGCAACGCGAAAGCTGCCGTTGGGCGCGCTGATCACCGATGGTCAGGAACGTTCCGCAGGACTGGCGATGACGCTCGAAGAGCGGCGAAATGCATTTCCGCCAGAGGCTGACTCCATCACTGCGTCGGCAATGACTTTCTTCGAGGGAACCTCGTACGAGTGGGGCGGGGTGACGCCGTGGGGGTGCGACTGCTCCGGAATCGTATCTAGCTCGTTCCACCTGCACGGAGTGCACGTTCCGCGGGACGCGTGGATGCAGGCGATGACGGGCAAGCTAGTCGAATCGATGCGCGAACTTCGTCCAGCCGACTTACTGTTTTTTTCCGACGAGCCCGACGGAAAGATCACGCACGTCGCGATATCGCTCGGCGGAACGCGAGTGGTGCATCAAGCGCTCGGCCGCGGAGGGCATGCAGTTGATGATTTGTCGAGTGGGGATGAATACACTGATCTCTTGCTGAGTCGGTATCGATTCGCTCGGCGAGTTCTCGTAGAGGACTAAGGGTGCGGGCTGCGGACCAAGTGCACTTCGGACTGCTGACTAATTGCGGATTGGGACACCAACTGCGGACTGATGACTAACGGCTGCGAATTGCGGTTTGCGGACTAACAGCTCGCGCCGAGATAGTCCGCAGTCCGTAGTTAGTTCCCCAATTCGCAGTTAGTCAGCAGTCCGCAATGCCGTTGGCCCGCAGCCCGCAGTCCGCAGTTCCGTCAACTGACCATGCCGTTGGGCGCTCCACCAACCATAGGATGGGCGGGCCCGTTAACGAACAAACGCGCGGCAGCGGTCGGCTGCTCATCGAGCGTGACTTGCATAGTGTATTGCCCCGCCATGTTGAGCGGGAGATCAACTACGGCGATGATCGGCAGGTCCACTTCGAATACTGGATTGGGTGCCGGTGCTACGTTCATCTCGCCGGTCGATGACCAGAGCTCTTCATCGAGCGGACTCAGCCAGCGGAAAGTGAGCTTGTGGGTCCCGACATCGTCGCCGTTGGCCTTGAGACGGACGATGAAGTGTGTGCGCGGATGAATCGTCGGTAGACCCGCTACCTGCACCGCATCGAAGACGCCGAGCACGTTGAGCTTTCCTTCCTGCGAAAGGTTGGCAGCGTCGGCGAAGACGGCGAAGGAGATGTGCATGCAGCAAAGTAGCCGCGCTGCGCCTTCGGCGGCTAGCTTTCGGCGATGACAGAAATGGTAACCCGTCCGGCGACAGCGACCGTAGAAAATCCGTCGACCAAAACCGCAGAAAATCCGCCACTCGTGGCGGGCACTCCTGTGCGGCGCGCCTTCGGCCTGACCGACGTCCTGCTGATCACCATGGCGATGATCTGGGGGATCAACTTCGTGGTGACGAAGTATGCGACCCGCGTCTTCAATCCGATCGCCTTCACGGGTCTCAGAGTTGGAACGGCGGCGATATGTCTGGTGCTGTTTGCTTTCCTCAGCGGTCGTGCGGTGCTCGAGAGACGGGATCGAATCAACCTGCTGCTGCTCGGAGTGCTGGGGAACGGCTTGTATCAGCTTTTCTTCATTCACGGCGTAGCGCGGACGCGTGCCGGAAATGCTTCACTGATAGTCGGCGCGGCCCCGGCGTTCATTGCTCTTGCAGCGCGCGCGCGGGGAATGGAGCGCGTAAAGGCGAGGACACTCCTGGGAATTGGCCTGTCAGTGATCGGCGTGGCTTTCGTCATCATTGGGAGTGCGAAGCCGTCGCACGGCCAGCCCACGCTACTCGGATCTTTGCTGGTTTTCTGCGGTGTTCTCTGCTGGACGCTTTATACGATCCTGCTCGAGCCTTTTGCCAAGCGAATCGATGTCGTTCAGCTGTCTGCAACCACGATGGTCGGTGGCGCAATCCCTCTACTCATTGCTTCGACTCCGGCGTTAATCGCGACCAACTGGGCTGCTGTGAGCGTTGGTGGCTGGTTCGCGCTGTTTTATTCGAGCGTCATCTCGATGGTTGTCGCCTATCTGTTCTGGTATCGCGGACTGCGCGTTCTTGGACCAACTCGAACCGCAGTCTACTCGAATCTCCAGCCGATTGTCGCATTGCTCGTCGCCTGGGCATTTCTCAGTGAGACGCCTACGATCTTTCAGGGTGTGGGCGCCGCGACGATCATCGCCGGAGTTTTTCTGACGCGGACATGAGACTCGCCCTGTTCGACATCGACGGCACGCTGCTCAACTCCGGCGGGCTCGGACGCGCATCGATGCAGCGGGCTCTGGGAATGGTCTTCGGCTCACCCGGCAATCCGGCGTACCGCTACGATGGCAAGACCGACAAGCAGATCGTGCGCGATGTCATGCGTCTCGAGGGTCACTCCGATGAGCACATCGATTCGCGGATGGAGAAGCTGATCGAGCTGTATCTCGAGGGCCTTCGCACGGGCGCGAAGAGCGGCAAGTTCAACGTGCGCCCGCTCGAGGGTGTCCCGGAGCTGCTCGATGCGCTCGATGCGCGGGAAGACGTCGTACTGGGTTTGCTTACTGGCAACGTCGAACCAGGGGCGCGAACCAAGCTTACTGCGGCCGGGATCAATCCTGATCGCTTTCGGGTGAATGCATTCGGGTCCGATCACGAGCATCGCCCGGAGCTTCCGGCAATCGCGCAAAGACGCGCAAGCGAGACGCTTGGGCTCGACATCGCCGCCGATCGCCTGATCGTAATTGGCGACACTCCTGCCGACATTGAGTGCGGCCGCGCCCTCGGCGCAAAAGCGATCGGAGTCGCGAGCGGACACTACACCGTCGAACAACTCGAGGCCCACAACCCTTACGCTGTTTTTCCGTCGCTGAAGAACACACAGCAGGTGCTAGAGACGATCCTGAATGCGTGAGGTCGAGCTCAAAGCGGTCGTTGACGATCTGGCCGAGCGCCGAAAACAAATCGAAGCCGCAGGAGCAGCGCTCTCGTTCGAGGGAAAGATGTCGGACAGACGCTATGACTTTCCTTCGCGCGAGCTTTCGGCACGCGACGAAGTCCTGAGGACTCGTCGATATCAGAGCCTGAAGTCGACGAAGACGTACCTCGATTGGAAGGGTCCGAGCGAGTTGCTGGATGTCTACAAGGTGAGGGAAGAAATCGCCACACCGGTCGAGGACTTCGAGTCACTCGAGAAGATCATCGAGAAACTGGGGTTGGAGCTCACGTGGGAGATCGATCGTGAGATTGCCCAGTACCAGTTCCGCGGCGCCACGATTCGCTTCGAGTCGTACCCACGGATGGATGTGCTGGTCGAGGTGGAGGGCGAGCCGGCCGCGATCGAAGAAGCAATCGACACGCTGGGACTGCCGCGCGGAACGTTCACCAGCGAGCGGCTGGCTGATTTCGTTGAGCACTTCGAGCAGAGGACCGGGGTCCGGGCGGCCGTTAGTGATCGCGAGATGAGGGGCGATTACGAATTGAGAGATCGGGTAACCTCATAGCGACTGGACTTTTACTGCAACTGAACGGGTGCGAGGTGTGAGTAGCGTAGTTATCAGTTGCCAGTTCAGAACGTCGGGACGTCACCAATCGCCATTCATGGCACAAGCAGTGGCTGTCACGCCACAGAGGCAAGTCAGGGCGTAGTGAACTAGGAAACTGGGAACTATACCTCTGACAACTCGCACCTGTTCGGTTGCAGCTTTCAGCTTGGACGTAGTAGTGGCCAGTCTTCAGAAGATTGCTTTGACCCTTAATGCGGATAGATTCACTCGGCAATGAATTGTCGACTTACGCGAGGGATCGGTGTCTCGATCCTGTTGCTTTTCGCGGCCAGTACCCTGGCCGCGCAGGAAAACCCAGCAAAACGCCTCGCCAGCATCGTCGGTGTCGCCGTCGAGGAGTACGCCAAAGCGGTCGACGACCGCGGCAAAGTCATCTCAAAGGATGAATTTGACGAGACTTACGGCTTTCTCGTCGACGCGAGACAGGTGGCGACTCGTCTCAATAGTTACGACGCTGCGACGACGAGGGCGATCCTCGACAGCCTGATCGCGGTCGTCTCGCAAAGAAAACCGCCAGCAGTGGCGCGAGAGCTTCATCAGCATTTCGCCAACTCGCTCGGCACCGCGGGCGCCATGGATCTTCCGAAACTCCCGCTCGATACGGTCGAGGGACACGCACTGTTCAACCGTAACTGCGCCGCGTGTCACGGCATGGCAGGGGGAGGTGACGGACCATCAGCACATACGACGAGCACGCCACCGCCGGGGATCGGCGTAAGGAAACTGACTCCCGAGCTCACCCCGACGCTTGCTTACAACGTGATTTCAGTGGGCGTGCGCGGCACCGCGATGCCAGGATTCGGATCGACTCTCACTGCGCAACAGCGGTGGAACATCATCAACTACCTCTACACGCTGCGTGGCGAGACGCTGGTGATTCCGCGCGCGCGACCCGACGCGACCGGAATTCCCGCAGACACAGCATCTCCGGTAATCCTGGCGCTCCTTGACAGCGCGCTCGACTTCGCGCGAAAAGGAAAAATCGCTGAAGCGGGCGATCGTGCCTTCGACGCGTACATCGCCTTCGAGCCGCTCGAGACTCCCGCACGCGCAAAGAAGCCGGGACTCATCGCTACGATGGAGCGTTACTTCGCCGACTTCAAGGGCGCGGTCAAGCGGAACGACATCGCCAGTGCCGCGCGCTCCCGCGATGCAATCGCGGATGGCCTGCCCTCGGTTATCGATCTCACCCAGCAACCATCCGGCAATTGGGAAGCGTTCTTCCAATCGTTTCTGATCATTCTGCGCGAAGGATTCGAGGCGATCCTGGTGATCGGCGCGGTCGTCGCATTTCTAATCAAGACCGGCCATCGCGAACGACTTCGCTCTATCTGGCTGGGAATTGTGCTGGGACTGGTCGCGAGTCTCGCGACGGCTGTCGTGTTGAAGACTCTGCTTGCAGCAATGCCCGCCAGCAGGGAAATCGTCGAGGCCACGACGATGCTGATCGCCGTGGTGGTGTTGTTCTCAGTGAGCTACTGGCTGATCTCCAAAGTCGAAGCCGCGAAATGGCAAAAGTTCATTCGTGAGAAAGTGACGTCGGCACTCGAGCACGGCGGTGGCAAAGCTCTCGCGCTCGTCGCATTCCTCGCTGTCTATCGCGAAGGCGCCGAGACCGCGCTCTTTTATCAGGCGCTCTTCAACGAAGGACCAAACGTCGGACTTCCACTCGCGCTCGGAATCGTCGTGGGCTTCGCGGCGCTCGCCGTGATCTTCACCCTCTTCTACCGCTACGGCGTCAGGATTCCAATGCGTCCGTTCTTCACGGTGACGAGCCTGCTTCTCTACTACCTGGCGTTCGTTTTCATGGGGAAGGGGATTCGCGAGCTGCAGGAAGGGAACATCATGCGAATCACCGTAATTCCTGGCGCTCCGCATATCGACGCGATGGGTATCTACCCGAGCGTTGAGACGCTCACCGCGCAGGCGATTCTCATCGTGCTGCTGATCTTCGCGACGATCAAGACCTTCTGGCCCGGCCACAAGGTCGAAACGGGGAGCGCGGAGGCGGAGAGTGAGATGACCACCAGCGAGATCCAGACGCACACCGCCGAGCAGCACGGAATCCGCCCCAAGGGCTACCGGCTACCGGAATCCACGCACCTCGGGACAGTGCGATTGCAGGTCGCCGATCTCGATCGCTCGCTCGCCTTCTACGAAAACGTGCTGGGGCTTCGAGAAATTCGCCGCACTACCGACTCGGCGAGCCTTGGACCGCACGGCGAAGATAACGAGATCGTTCATCTCCGACAGCTCAGAAGCGCGCGTCCGGTTCCGAGGCGTGGACTGCTCGGACTCTATCATTTTGCGATTCTGTTGCCCGATCGCGCTTCTCTCGGGCGATTCGTTGCGCATCTCGGCGAAATCGGTGCCCGTGCCGGAATGTCCGACCACTTCGTGAGCGAGGCCGTTTATCTCACCGATCCGGACGGTCTTGGCATCGAGGTGTACGCAGATCGG
>QHVA01000057.1 GCA_003223425.1 Gemmatimonadota bacterium | reverse complement strand
ATATAAAATTAGCCCTCTGGCAGCATGAGCGCAACCCATTTGGGGCACAAATTTCGCTTTTCCTCCTCCCATGTTTTTGCGTGCTGTGTACCCGTATTTCAAGCGAACCGTCATTGACCGATCGCGACCGCCTGTCGGCTTTCATGCGGCTCGACGCAACGATCTGAATGCGTGGGCCTTGACCTCGTCCGCGCGATCGTCAGCCGCATCGTACTGACGCCGTTCACCGGTCGCGCTAACTTCCCCGCATGACCGATGTGGTTTCCCTCGCCGCCGAATTGCTGGCGATTCAATCGACCACGGGCTCTGAGGCGGGCGTCGTCGATTTCGTGTCGCGATGGCTTGTGGCGCGTGGCTGGAACGTGACGCTGCAGGAAGTAAGTCCGGGCCGGGCGAACATCTGGGGCTCGAGGTCCGGAGGCGATGGCGGCGTAACGTTCTCAACCCACCTCGACACGGTGCCGCCTTTCGTTCCTCCGCGCCTGGAAGGAACGCGACTTTTTGGACGCGGTTCGTCGGACGCGAAAGGGATTGCAGCCTCGATGATGGTCACTGCCGACCGTCTGATAAACGATGGTGAGAAGCGCATCGACGTCCTCTTCGTCGTCGGGGAGGAAAAGGGCTCGGATGGCGCTCGCGCTGCCAACAATCTGCGGGCGAGAAGTCGCTTTCTGATCAACGGCGAGCCGACGGAGAGTAAGCTGGCGAGCGGCGCGAAGGGATCGCTGCGGGTCACGATTCGCACCCGCGGCCGCGAAGCTCACTCAGCGTATCCACACCTCGGTCGTTCGGCGATCGAGCCGATGCTCGAGCTCCTGCCTACACTGCGGAAGCTGCCCCTTCCATCGGATCCGGTGCTGGGTGAAACCACGGTCAACATCGGAACGCTCAAAGGCGGCACCGAGGCCAACGTCATACCCGCGCACGCGGAGGCGGAGATCATGTTCCGCCTCGTTGGCGACGTCGAGCCAATCAAGAAGATGGTACTGGAATGGGCCAAGGGGCACGCGGACGTCGAGTTCGGCTCCCACATTCCAGCCCAGCGGTTCGCGACCGTGCCCGGATTCGAGACGGGGCCCGTTGCCTACACCTCGGACATTCCACTCCTCTCGAACTGGGGGGAACCGCTGTTGTTCGGACCGGGCTCGATTCACGTCGCGCATACACCTGACGAGTACATCGATGTCGAGGAGCTCAGAAGCAGCGTAGATACGTACGAGCGACTCGCCAAAACCCTCCTGGCCAGATGACGATACCGGTTCCGATTCCTGGGAAGCGCAAAGACAAGTGGCCCGTAGCAATCCTCGGTGCCACAGGCGCGGTTGGCCAGATGTTCGTGCGGCTACTGGCGGAGCATCCGTGGTTCGAGATCGCAGAGCTGGCGGCGTCGGAGCGCTCGGCAGGGAAGAAGTACGGCGAAGTGACGCGCTGGCTGGAAGGGCCGACCCCGCCGCCGAAGATACAGTCTCGACGCGTGATCGCGTGTGATCCCGGCGTGGTGAGTGCTCCGATTGTCTTCTCCGCACTCGACGCGGCTGTTGCTGGCGAAGTGGAAACCGCGTTCGCGAGGGCCGGGAAGTTCGTACTGAGCAATGCCAAGAATTTTCGTATGGAGCCCGACGTGCCGCTCGTGATCCCCGAGGTAAATGGCGACCACCTTGGCCTCCTCGAGTGCCAGCGACAACGTCGCGGCTGGACAGGCGCGATCGTCACGAACGCCAATTGTTCGGCGACTGTCGCCGCCGTCGCCCTTGCGCCCCTGCATCAAAAGTTCGGCATCCGGCAGCTTTTCCTGTCGACGATGCAGGCGGTCTCGGGCGCCGGCTATCCCGGTGTACCGTCACTGGACATACTTGGGAACGTTATTCCGTACATTGTCGACGAGGAGCCGAAACTCGAGCGCGAAATGCTGAAATTGCTCGGGCGTTTCGAGGATGGTGAAGTCACCAGCGCGGCGTTCAAGGTAAGCGCGCACACGAACCGCGTCGCCGTGGAACATGGCCACACGATCTGCATGACAGTGGGCTTCGAAGAGACCCCAACCCCCGAAGCCGCCATCGAAACGATGCGCACGTGGGAAGGACTCCCTTCCACGACAAGGCTCCCGACGCGACCGCAACACCCGCTGATAGTGACCGACGCGCCGGATCGCCCTCAGCCCAGGCGCGATGTCAACGCGGGTGCAGGGATGACGGTGACCGTCGGACGGGTTCGTCGCGACGCCATTCTCGATCTGCGAATGGTCGCTCTCGGCCACAATACGATTCGCGGCGCCGCGGGCGGGTCCGTGCTCAACGCCGAGCTGCTCGCTTCGAACGGCGCGTTCGACTAAGCGTGATCGTCGTAAAGTTCGGAGGGACGTCCGTCGGGGACGCGGAGGCAATCCAGCGCGCAGCCGACATCGTGAAAGGCCGTCTCGACCGGCAACCGGCAGTCGTCGTCTCGGCCTTGGGCGGCGCGACGAATTCGCTGCTCGCAATCGGCGAGCAGTCAGCGAAGGGGCACCTGATCGGTGCGTTGCGTGGTGTCGAGACGCTTCGCGAACGGCATTTTAAGCAGTGCGAGAAACTCCTCGGTACATCGCCGGAAGCCGCGGAGGTCGCGGCGGAGATGAGCGCTACGTTCGACGAGCTCGCAAGTTTGGCCGAAGCTCTTTCGGTACTCGGTCACGCCACTCCTCGCAGCTTCGACGCGATAGCGGCGTTCGGCGAGCAGCTTTCGTCGCATCTCGTCGCCTCTTTCTTCAGCTTGCGCGGTCTTCCGGCCGAGTACCTGGATGCGCGCGAGATTTTCATCACCGACGACAACTTCATGACGGCGGAACCGCAGACTGACGCGATTGCCGAAGGCGCTCGCGATCTGGTGCTGCCGCTTATCCAAGATGGCAAGGTGCCCGTGATGGGAGGGTTCATCGGCCGCACTGCGGATGGAATCACGACCACTCTTGGACGCGGCGGGTCCGACTACAGCGCTTCGCTGCTGGGCGCGGCACTGCGCGCAGAGGCGATCGAGATCTGGACGGACGTTGACGGCATGCTCACCGCGGATCCCCGTGTCGTGAAAGGGTCAAAGCTCATAGAGCAGATTCGTTTCGACGAGGCGTCCGAGCTGGCGACGTTTGGCGCCAAAGTATTGCATCCCAATACCATCGCGCCCGCCGTACGCCTGGGAATTCCCGTCTATATCTACAATTCGCGCAATCCGAACGGGAAGGGGACGCGCATCACCTTCGACGCCCCGCGACGCGCCGTCAGCGCGATAGCCGGCAAATCGGGTATCACGCTGGTGAAGGTAGCCGCCGCGAAGATGCTGTTCGCGCGCGGATTTCTCAGGCGCGTGTTCGAAATCTTCGAGAGGAACGGGATTTCCGTCGATGTCGTTGCTACCTCGGAGATATCGGTCTCGGTGACCGTCGACGACCCTTCGGGACTGGAGTCGCTGGTGGTTGATCTCTCCCAGCTGGGCGACGTCTCAGTCGAGCGAGACCGAGCGATTGTCGCCGTCGTTGGCGCAGCGATCAGTGAGGATAGCGCAGCGATGGGGCGCGCCATCGGTGCTCTCGATGGAATCAAGGTGCACATGATGTCGCTCAGCGCGACTGGAATAAATCTTACCGTGATTGTTGATGGAGATCAGTTGAATCCGGCAATCGAGCGACTGCACGACGCCTTTTTCTCGCAGGCGAGAAAATGAGTGAGCGAAGAATCGCTGTGATCGGCGACGGCAAAATGGGCCAGGCCATCCGACAACTCGCAGTCGAGAAAGGATGGAAGGTCACCGCCATCGTCGGCGAGCGGGAAAGCGCGGGAGGCAAGGGCATCACCCCCAGCGCTCTTGGCGACCCGGAGGTCGCGGTGGAATTCACCCAGCCAGATGCTGCCGTAGCAAACGTGGTCGCTAGCCTTCGCAGTGGTGTGCCGGTGGTGGTCGGCACGACTGGCTGGTATGACTCGCTGCCGGAAGTGATGCGAATCGCGGAGGAGACCGGAACTTCTCTGCTGTGGTCCCCGAATTTCTCACTCGGAGTCAACGTGCTGATCGAGCTCGCACGTTATGCCGGCACTCTGATGCGCACGCTCGAGGATTTTGATGCGCACATCGTCGAAACGCACCACACCAAAAAGAAAGACGCTCCGTCGGGAACGGCGATTGCTATCGCAAAGGCAGCGAGCGACGCGCTCGAGCGACCGATACCCACTACGAGCGTGAGAACCGGCTCGGTGCCCGGAACGCACGATGTCGTTTTCGACGGAACCTTCGAGCAGTTGTTGCTCAGGCACGAGGCAAGGGATCGCCGTGTCTTCGCTGAGGGCGCGCTGAAAGCGGCGGACTGGCTCATCGGCAAACGCGGCATCTTCACTATGCGTGACGTGCTCGAGCTTCCCACGCGCAAGTAACTGGTCGCACGCGGTATGAAACTTGGAAATGCCGGGTTCGTAATGAAAAACATGTCGCTGCGCTACTTCCTGATTTCCATCGCGGTGGTTTTGATTGCCGGCGGATGTCGAGGCGCGTCGGGATCGGACCCAGTTCCGCTGGCCCTGCCGGGATCCTACGTCTACGCCGCCCGGGGATCGACCTTCAAGAAACCGTGGGCGTTTTCGGCGCAGCTCGACCTGGCGCCCGACCGACGCTACAAGTTCACGCTCGACAAAACCATCGATGGAAAGGCGGATCCTCGTGAAACGAATGTCGGCACTTACGCCGTCTCGGGTGAGCACATTCTGCTTCGCGAGAACGAGGGCCTGCCGGATCGCTCGCACGACATGCATAAGCTTCTGATCAAAGCAGACTCGCTGATCGCGGAAGTCGGATGGACTGCGGAGCTGTTCATCAAGGGAGTCGGAGCTCCGAACATCGTTTTCGTGAAGCAGCGAGGCATCTAAGGCACGCTCGCTCTCCGCGCCGAGGGCTGCGTACATTTAAGGGATGAACTCGCAGCGACTCGCCGGCTGTGGAACCGCGCTCGTCACGCCCTTCACCAAGTCCGGCGAGATCGACGAGCGCTCTCTGCGCTCCTTCGTCGACTGGCAGATCGCTGGTGGGGTCCACTTCCTGGTTCCCTGTGGCTCGACAGGCGAGGCCGCGACGATGACCGTCGACGAGCATCGACGCGTGGTCGAGATAACGGTCGAGCAAACCGCCGGGCGAGTCCCCGTAGTTGCGGGAGCAGCGTCGAACGACACGAAGAAAGCGATAGCACTCTCGCGCGAGATGGAATCCGCCGGCGCGACACACTTGCTCCATGCTTCGCCGATGTACAACAAGCCACCGCAGCGCGGAATCGTCGCCCACTTTCGTGCAATTGCCGACTCTGTTCGGACGCCGATCGTCGTTTACAACGTCCCTGGCCGCACTGCGAGCAACATCGAAGCTGCTACTACGCTGGAGCTCGCTGAGCACGAGAATATCGTTGCGGTAAAGGAAGCGTCCGGCAATCTGGCGCAGATCGGCGAGATCATCAGGCATCGTCCGGCGCGATTCTCAGTGCTTTCTGGCGACGATCCTCTGACCCTCCAGGTGATGGCCGACGGAGGAGATGGGGTGATCTCGGTCACATCGAACGCCACGCCACAGCTCGTCGCCCAGCTGACAGAGCTTTGCGCGGCGGGAGACTACGACGCGGCGCGCGTCATCCATCATCGACTCGCCGAATGGACCGTGGCGGCATTCGTCGAGCCCAATCCAATACCCGCGAAGGCGGCGCTGGCAATGATGGGCAGAATGGCGAATGTCCTTCGTCTGCCGCTTGTTCCACTTGCCGAGAAGTTCGAGGCAACCGTGCGCGCGGCTCTCGTATCGGTCGGGGCGCTTACTGCGTGAGCGCACCAGATATTCACGAGATCGAGCAGCGCATCGATGCACTTGCCGCCACGCCAGCAGGCAAGCAACTCCCTGAGGACGCGCATACCGTTGTCGACCGACTTCTCGATGCGCTCGAAGCAGGAAGTGTCAGGGCGGCAGAAAAAGATCCGGTAACTGGAGAATGGCGCGCGGTTCCCTGGGTGAAACGCGGGATCCTGCTCGGCTTTCGGGTCGGCGGAATGATTGACATGTCCCTCTCGGGAGCGCGCGGTGTCACCTTCTCGTTTTTCGACAAGGATACGTATCCGCCGCGGCCGTTGGGTCTGGACAATGGGATTCGCATCGTCCCGGGCGGCTCCAGCATCAGGCGCGGCGCGTATGTCGCGAAAGGCGTCGTGTGCATGCCGCCGATGTACGTAAACGTCGGCGCACATGTCGGCGCCGCGACTCTAATCGACTCACACGCGCTCGTCGGTTCCTGCGCCCAGGTGGGGGAGCGGGTTCACCTCAGCGCAGCGGCGCAGCTCGGCGGTGTGCTCGAGCCCGTTAACGCATCGCCGGTAGTTGTTGAAGACGACGTCGTCGTCGGCGGCAACTGCGGAATCTACGAAGGGACCGTCGTGCGACGCGGAGCCGTGATCGGGGCCGGCGTAGTGCTGACGAGGGGCACGCCGGTCTACGATCTCGAGCGACAGATCGTGCATCGTGCCGAAAGGGACAAGCCGCTTGTGATACCGGAGATGGCAGTAGTGGTCCCGGGCGCTCGAACAGTAAAGAATGATTGGGGGCAGAGTCAGGGAATTTCACTGCAGACTCCGGTGATTGTTAAATACCGCGACGAAAAAACCGACGCCGCAACGGCGCTTGAATCTTGGCTCCGCTGAAGGTATCCGGCACCATTCGAGTGCCGGGCGACAAGTCGATCTCTCACCGCGCACTGATCCTTGCATCGCTGGCTGAGGGTGAGTGTCGCATTCGCGGAATTTTGGAGTCCGAGGATGTACGCTCGACAGCGGAAGTGTTGCGTGCGCTGGGAGCGGCTGTTCCGCCACTGTCGAACGAAATTCGAGTGAAGGGATCCCGACTTCGCGGTCTTCGGCAGCCGCGTCGCACGCTCGACTGCGGGAACAGTGGAACGACCGCGCGACTCGTCGCCGGAGTAGTCGCCGGACATCCAGTCTCGGCGCGCTTCGAGGGTGACGAGAGCCTCAGTCGGCGCCCGATGAAGCGCATCGCCGAGCCCCTTACCTACATGGGAGCGCAGTTCGATTTCGAGCACGGTGACGGGCTGCCGATGACCGTACGTGGTGTGGATCTGAGAAGCATCGATTGGGACACGCATGCATCGAGCGCGCAGGTGAAAAGCGCAATTCTGCTCGCCGGCCTGGTCTCTGGAGTCGAGGTGCGAGTGACAGAGAAATCGCGGTCGCGCGACCACACCGAGCGAATGTTGCGCGCCATGGGCGCCGATGTGGAGAACGATGGGAACCAGGTGTGTCTGAGACCCGCACAGCGCCTCGACCCGATCGAATTGGAAATCCCGGCGGATCCATCCTCGGCGGCTTTCTTCGTCGCGATTGGTGCGCTCGCGAGCGACGGAGAGGTGACGCTCGCCGATGTGTGTCTCAACCCGACTCGCACCGGTTTTCTCGAGGCGATGATCCGCATGGGCGCACATGTCGAGAGAGCGCAGAACCTGATCAGGGCGGGCGAAGAAGTCGGAACGCTGCGTGTTCGTCCCGCACCGCTCAGAAGCATCCGCATCAGCGAGACGGAGATTCCAGCGTTGATCGACGAGCTGCCGCTACTTGCCTGTGTCGCGGCTGCCGCTGGCGTAGAGCTGGAAATCACGGGTGCCGCGGAGCTCCGGGTCAAGGAGAGCGATCGCATAAGCACGGTGGTGGAAAACCTTCGCGCAGTTGGGGCGGACGTCGAGGAGCTTCCCGATGGGTTACGCGTTCATGTATCACGTCGCCCGATGGCCGGGCTTGTCGATCCGCGCGGCGACCACCGCATTGCAATGGCATTCGGGGTGCTGTCAGCGGCTAGCGGCAATCGCATTACGGTGACACACCCGGAGTGTGTCGCCGTTTCTTATCCACGGTTCTGGGAAGATCTTCGCCGGGTAGTAGCATGATCCGACCGACGTCTGTGATCGCGATTGACGGTCCAGCGGCGTCGGGAAAATCCTCCACCGCCCAACTGGTAGCTGAGAAGCTCGGATTCCTGCATATCGACTCTGGCTCTCTTTATCGTGCCGCGACCGCCGCCATGCTGCGCGCGGAAAAGGACGCATCAAAGTGGACGGAAGCGGCTGTGCTAAATGCGGCGCGGCCCGTGGAGCTGCGCGCGGCTCGCACTTCGTTCTATCCCCTGCTAGACGGACGCGCTATTGAAGAGGAGATCCGCGGCCCGGATGTGACGCGCAACGTTTCGCGCGTAGCTCAAATGCCACGCGTGCGCACATGGGTTAACGACAAGGTTCGTGACGCGGCCAGATCGAGCGATGTTGTAGTCGACGGGCGCGACATGGGCACGGTGGTTTTTCCCGATGCCGATCTCAAGATCTTTCTCGTCGCCGACTCACGGGAACGGGCGGCGAGGAGGCTACGACAGCGGGGGACTCCGACCTCGGAACAAATGCTGGACGACGAGACTATACGGATCAACGAGAGGGACGCCCGCGATGCTCGGCAGACGGTTCCCGCCGCCGACGCCGTCGTAATCGACACGACCGGTCTAACTCAGCAGGACCAAGTGGAACAGATTGTGAGTCTATCGAAGACGCGTTCCGGTTAATTCCGGTTCGCGTGTGTTGTTGGCTTCCGGTCAAAAGGGTCGAGCCATCCTGAGGATGTTCATCAATGCGCCGTTTCACTGATCGTGAAGGACTTGATTGGAGTGCGTTCGAAACCGCGAGGCCCGGCGGGCTTCCTGACCGGAGGGTGAAGCCTGCAAGCGTGACAGTCGCGTTCAAGTGCGATGATGGCAGCGAGGTCGCGATGGATCTTCCGGTTGGCGCGCTCGAAGGTCTCACCGACGAAGAGCTGATTCTTCTGCTGACCAAGGGCCTCAAGTAACTCGGCTGGACGACTGACATCCGCAGTCCGGAAGCGGGGAGCGCAGAGCGTTGCAGCCTTTCAGCCGAGAGCTCTTCTTCTCGGCGGACGGAGTCCGCGAAAACAATAGAGCGTGCTTCTAAGTTGACCCTCCCAGAAGAATCGCCTATATTCAAAGGCTTGATGCGAACGCACTCAACCCTTTAACCAGCAACATGATAGACTCACCCAACCAGAATCAAACCCAAACCGGCACGACGCTGACCGCGCGCGAGAAGCGTGATCTGCAGAAGGCGCAGCTGCGTCCGCTTGCCAACCTGAGACCCGAGCTCTACGACGAGGACGATTACTCGCAGGACGAGCTCGAGACAATGATGGAGATGTACAACGGGACGATGGCCTCGATCGAAGAGGGCGAAATCGTCAAGTCCCGTGTGCTCGATATTCGTGACAACATGGTCGTCCTCGATATCGGCTTCAAATCCGAAGGGACGATTCCGCTCGAGGAATTCAAGGATCTCCCGGATCTCAAACCGGGTGACGAAGTCGAAGTTCTGCTCGAGCACCTGGAGGACCAGGAAGGATCGGTCGTCCTCTCGAAGAAGAAAGCCGACTTCATGCGCGTGTGGGAGCGCATCCGCGTTGCCTACGAGAACGACGAGCCTGTGCGTGGTGCCCTGATCAAGAAGATCAAGGGCGGCGTGGTCGTCGATCTGATGGGCGTCGATGCATTCCTGCCCGGCTCGCAGATCGCGCTCCGTCGCGTTCCGAACGTCGACGAGTTGCTCGGTCAGACCTTCGACTTCAAGATCATCAAGCTCAATAAGCGCCGCCGCAACATCGTCGTCTCGCGCCGAGTGATCCTCGAGCAGGAGAGGGCAGGCAAGCGCGAGAAGCTGATGAAGGAGCTGCAGAAGGATCAGGTCCGCAAAGGCGTGGTCAAGAACATCACCGACTTCGGCGCATTCATCGACCTCGGTGGCGTCGACGGCCTGCTCCACATCACCGACATGTCGTACGGCCGCATTCAGCATCCGTCCGAGATGGTGCACATCGGTCAGGAGCTGGAAGTCAAAGTTCTCGACATCGATTGGGACCGCGAGAGAATTTCGCTTGGCTTGAAGCAGCTTCAGAGCTACCCCTGGAAGGATGTCGCCGAGAAGTATCCAGTCGGCACACGCGTCAGCGGAAAAGTGGTCTCGATCACCAACTATGGCGCTTTCATCGAGCTCGAGCCGGGAATCGAGGGGCTCGTTCACATCAGCGAGATGAGTTGGACGCGCAACGTGCGTCATCCATCGAAGCTGGTATCGATCGGTGAGACAATCGAAGCGGTTGTCCTCAAGGTCGATCCGAACGAGGAAAAGATTTCGCTGGGCATGAAGCAGACGGAGCAGGATCCGTGGATGATGCTGCCGGAGAAGTATCCTGTCGGCACGCGTCTCAATGGAAAGGTTCGCAATCTCACGAGCTTCGGAGCGTTCGTGGAGATCGAGCCAGGCATCGACGGACTGATCCACATCTCCGACATGTCGTGGACCAAGCGCGTGCAGCATCCCTCCGAAGTCGTCAAGAAAGGTGATTCGGTAGATGTTGTGATCCTGAACGTCGATGCCGAGAATAAGCGAATCTCGCTCGGACTCAAGCAGGCGACCGAGGATCCATGGCTTCGCATCGGCGAGACGTATCCGGTCGGCACCGAGCTGCGCGGCAAGGTGGTGAGACTGATGGACAAGGGTGTCGTCGTCGATATTGGCAACGACATCGAGGGCTTCGTGCCGGTAAGCCAGCTCAATTTCGGACAGCCGGTGAACAGTCCGGCGGACATCGTTTACGAGACGATGAATCTCGATCTCCGAGTTCTGGAGGTCGATCCGATTCACCGCCGCATCGTGCTTGCCGTGACGGGAATTCCGGACGAGCAGCCTCCGCGGCCGGAAACGCCTTCAAAAGTGATTCCTATGGAGTCCGACGATTACAACATGTCGGATCCAATTCCGACGCCGCCCGACTCCTTCATCGAAGAGCCGGCATAGCCGAGCAAATGAGAAAAGGTCGCCAGAATTTGGCGACTTTTTTTTTTGAGCGGACTCGTCCAACTCCCTCTCCGGTCCGGAGGTTGCACGCGTGCTCTGTGTGTCGCAACGGAGCGCAGAATGTCGGAGATTCTGGTCAAATACGATGAGCCTATTCTCGCGTCGAATGGAACCAATTATTTCGCGCAAGCAGTGGGAAGTGAGATGGGGGGCGGGCTGTGGGAGGGCTGGATCGAGTTCTTTCCCGTTAGCGAAGATGGGAGCGCGGTCGAATCCGGCAGAGAAACGACGCAGCCCAATCGCGCGAATCTCGAATTCTGGGCTCAGGGGTTGACCGCGGTGTATCTCGAAGGCGCGCTTGATCGGGCGATTTCACTCGCCGAGAGCCCAGACGAGTCTCCGCTGACTCGCACGGAGTCGGGCCGCTTCAACGCTCCCGCTCGGCGGCGTACCTCAGGGTCTTCACCTGCTCCCGATTCTCCGGAGACCCGGGTGGAACCCTAGAGGTTCTTTCGTCGAGGCAACAGCGGTTCGACCCCCCAAGTGCAAAGGGCATTCGAGCCCGACTTCCCCAATCGCGGCCGACCGATACTCAGGCAGCGCCGAATCGTCCTACTAGGGTTGGATTACCTCGGTACCCTCTGATTATCGCACTGAATGTCTAGCTCCTCTGCTCCCGGCGAAGCGCTGCTGGTTCTCGACCCGCAGCTCAACGTGCGCGCTGCCAACAAAGCCTTCTATGGAATGTTCCGGCTTGCTCCTGCCGAATGCGTGGGGCGGAAGGTGTACGAGCTGGGCGAAAGAGCGTGGGACGAGAAGCTTCGCACCATGTTGGAAGCTGTTCTCAAGGGTGAGCCCCAGTCCGACCATTTCGAGCTGATTCACGACGAGAAAGAGGGCGGTCGAGGAGTGCTCTGGCTGAGCGCGCGACTCGTCCCATCCGCGCATCCGGCCGACGCGACCATTCTACTCGCGATCGAAGACCTCAGTGCCGGACGCCCGGTGGAGGAAACTCTCGCCGTAAAGAATCAGGAGCTGCACACCTTCGCTGACCTTGCCGGCCGTGGTGCCCACGAGCTGAATAATCTTCTCACCGTCATTCGCATGAATGCGGATCTCCTCGAGGCGATTCTCGCCGAGGTGAAGCTGTCAACGCAGGAGGCGGTCGACATTCGTCTAGCCGTCGAGCGCGCGGAGTCGATCACGCAGAAACTTCTTCTGACCAGCCGTCGCGTTCTTCCGCAACCGACCGGTCTGGATCGCGGGCCCGGCACCGTTCCGCTGCCGGGCTCCCCCCTGAAGGAATCGGATGAAGAAAGAGCCGAACGAGAAGCAGCCGAGGCGAAATCGGGCAAAGTGAGGCGTTTGAAACACGGGGCACACACTGGCCGCGAAACCATTCTGCTTGTCGACGATGAGAAGGCGCTTCGCAAGCTTGGAAAGCGGGTCCTCACCGACGCTGGCTATCGCGTGCTAGAAGCATCAGATGGTGCGATGGCCCTGCGCGTCGCGGCGGAAGAAGTTGGTGAGATCGATCTCGTTCTCACGGATGTCGAGATGCCGACGCTCGGCGGGCGGGGAATGGTCGACGAGCTCCATGAGCTCAGTCCCGGAATGCGAGTGCTCTTCATGTCGGGGTACACCGACAATGAAATTCTGCGCCGCGGAATTCGGACCTCAGAGACGGATTTTCTGCGGAAGCCGTTTACCGCCGAGTCGTTGTGCGCGGCCGTGCGGGCGGTATTGAATAAACCAGCTACCCGATCCGCTTAAATGGCACCGACCAGCGCTCCACGGCGAGAAAAGCCGGCGAGAATTCTCATCATCGACGACCAGGAGCAGAATACTCGGCTCCTCGCTCGAATTCTGGCAAAGGCCGGATACGAGCAGGTCGCGTCGACGACCAACTCAGACGATGCGCTTGCGCTTCACGCCCAGTTCAAGCCGGATCTCGTGCTGTTGGACGTCCACATGCGCGGCAAGGACGGCTTCGCTGTCCTTGAAGGAATCGTCTCGCAAAGCGGTTCTGATAACGTACCGGTGCTGATGATCACCGCTGATGACAGTGCTGACGTCAAGCGTCGTGCGCTTGCGCTAGGCGCAAAGGATTTCGTTGGCAAGCCCTTCGACTCGGCTGAAGTGCTGCTGCGCATTCGCAATCTGCTCGAAACGCATTTCCTGTATCAGAAGCTTCGTGGCCAGAATAGCGAGCTGGAGAGGAAGGTCGCGGAGCGCACAAACGAATTGGAGCAGTCGCAGCTGGAAGTGCTGGAAAGACTTGCCGCCGCCGTCGAATTCCGCGACGACGACACTGGCAATCACACCAAAAGAGTCGCGCAAGTCTCGGCCATGCTCGCTGAAGCGATCGGCCTGGACGGCACAACGGTCGAGTTGATACGGCGCTCCGCGCCGTTGCACGATATCGGCAAGGTCGGGATCCCCGACCACATTCTGCTGAAGGCGGGCCCGCTCACCGCCGAAGAGTTCGAGGCAATGAAAGCGCACACGATCATCGGGTCGAGAATGTTGTCGAAGGGTCGTTCGGAGCTCGTCCGCTTCTCACAGCGAATCGCGCGCAGCCATCACGAGTGGTGGGATGGCTCGGGATATCCGGATCGCGTCTCGGGTCAAAGTATTCCGCTGGAGGCACGGATCGTTGCCGCCGCAGATTTTCTCGATGCGCTCACGCACGAGCGGCCCTATCGACCCGCATGGGGGATCGACGATACGCTCGCGGAAATCAGGCGCAGAGCCGGCAGCCATTTCGATCCTACCGTTGCGAACGCCCTGCTGGAAATCGACTGGAGAGGCAGAGCGATACTCGTAGCATAGCGCCCGCGGCTGGGTTTTTGCCCGTTCGTCCTCCGACGTTTGCAAACTCTTCCGGAGGAATGCCAATGCGATGGACGCCCGGCGGACGTAGCCCGAATCTGGAGGACCGCCGCTCCATGGGCGGAGGTATGGGCAGAGGGCTGGGGATCGGCGGTACCGTCGTCGTGCTCGCGCTCAGTCTGCTATTTGGACGCAATCTCTTCAATGATCTCGGCGTTGAGCCCGGAGTGGCCGCGACTGAAGCCCCGATGTCAACTGCCGACTCGGCCGCCGAGGAAACCGAAGTTCAGTTCATCTCATTCGTGCTGGATGATGTTCAGAAGACCTGGGCGGGGATCCTTCCGAATTACGGCGCGCGTTTCCATCCCGCACGATTGGTATTGTTTCGAAGCTCGACCGATTCAGGCTGTGGTCTCGCCGAATCGGTGATGGGTCCGTTTTATTGCCCGCTGGACGAACGAGTCTATTTGGACCTCGGGTTTTTCGACGAGTTGAAACAACGCTTCGGCGCATCCGGAGATTTCGCGCAAGCCTACGTTCTCGCCCACGAGCTTGGCCATCACGTGCAACATCTGCTCGGAACGGACTCGCGCGTGCGCCAGCTGCAGGAGTCGAATCCGTCTGACGCAAGCCAGCTTTCGGTGCGGCTGGAGCTGCAGGCGGACTGCTACGCCGGCGTGTGGGCGCACTCTACCGATCAGCGCCGACTGTTGCAGCAGGGAGACGTCGACGAGGCGTTGAACGCAGCTTCCGCGGTCGGAGACGACCGTATTCAGAGGCGGACCACCGGTCGCATCAACGTCGATTCCTTCACCCACGGATCAGCAGCGCAGAGATCAGAATGGTTCAAGCGCGGGTTCGAGTCTGGCGATCCGAGGAGCTGCAGCACGCTGTAGCCCCGACCAAACAGCGCGGTTTGCTAGAGATACCTCGAGC
>QHVA01000056.1 GCA_003223425.1 Gemmatimonadota bacterium | reverse complement strand
CGATTCGGCTCGGATCTCGCGCGCGACAGAGCCTCGCAGAATTCAACGATCGACGCGTAGCGCTCGGCGGGATTCTTGGCCAACGCTTTCTCGAGCACCCTCTCGAAACCTGCTGGAGCATCCGGGCGAAGAAGTCTGAGCGGTCGCGCCTTTTCAGTTACCTGCTTGGCCATGGTGGCGCGAGGAGTCGCTCCCTTGAATGGCGGCTCACCGGCAACCATTTCGTAAAAGACACAGGCCAGGCCGTACACATCGCCAGGCACTCCGACGTCGCTTTCACCGGACGCCTGCTCCGGACTCATGTACTCGGGAGTTCCCAGCGCGAGCCCGCCGAGGGTGATCGCGTCGTCGCTCTTGGAAGACGCAACGTGCGCGATTCCGAAATCAGCCACCAGCGCGTGATCGTCAGCGAACAGAATGTTCTCGGGCTTCACATCCCGGTGGACGAAGCCGTTCCGATGCGCGTAATCGAGACCGGCACCGACCTCCCCGACGATTCGCACTGCGTCATCGATCGGCAGTTTTTTCTCGCGATTGAGTCGGTCGCGAAGTGAACCGCCCGGGATGAACGGCGAGACGTAGTACAGCGATCCGTCCGATTCGCCGGAGTCGATGAGTGGAACTATGTGCGGATGCGACAGGCGGGCGGCGATGCCGATTTCGCGCAGGAATCTCTCAGCGCCGACTGAGGCGCCGAACTCCTGTTTTAGAATCTTGATCGCAACTTTGCGCTTGTGCTTCCTCTCCTCGGCGAGGTGCACGGTTGCCATGCCGCCGTACCCTAGGAGACGCTCGACGGTGTAGCGATCGGCGAGCGAACTTGAGAGGGAGAGCGAGGCGTCGGCCATGCCCAGAATATAGCACGCGGCTCACGGAGGTCGGCGCGCTCGAGAGCGACCTGAGCGCTCGACCGAGTTCTCAACCGCCTCGCTTAAAGAATTGCACTGCGCGCTCGTGTTTTTTGGCGGCGGCGAGACTCTTGAAGGTACCCAGGTTTTTGCGCTTTCCGGTTTTTGAATCCTTTTTCCGGGAATACAAGCGGTACTCTCCCGATTTAAGCTTTCGAATCATCTGCGATGGCCCCGTGATTTAGATGGAAGTGGGACTCCGGGCGGCGGATCTGAACGCCCAGACCGCCATGGTACCGGCGATAAGAAACGCTAGACCCGACCACCAGATGGGCACGTTGAAGCTACTGACCTGCGCCGGCCAGCCGAGCAACGTCCGCGTGAGCTGAGCAAGCGCGACAATCGTGAAGATGATTCCGGAGACGAGCTCATAGCGATGCATGGCAAGGCCCTCAGTTAAATGTGAAGCTGCGCTCGCATTCTCAGTTGTAAGCTAGTTGCGCTTGTCCGGGTTGCTCAATGCCGGGCGGATTATTCCGCCGCCGGTATCCACGTACCCATTCGAACGATACTCGGTCCCAACATATCCCCCTCCTTGTCGTATCTCGATTAGCGGCACGCGCAGTCTCCATTCATCCACTATCCACGCCCCCGACTGAACGCGCCGGAATCGCGTGAATCCACCGGCGTCGAAGCGACTCAGCATTCCAGCCTTCACGAACTTGAAAACCATCTCTCTAAGCTCGGCCGTCGATTGATCGACCCAAAGAACGCCGGCGATGTCAGGGACGGGCCTGTCTGGAACCGGCTCGAACGCGACTCCGATTTCACGCGGGCGGGAACGATCGCGCGTCACCTTGAAGCAATGCGTGCTGGCGAATTGTTCGGAAAGGAGGACCGTCTCGTCGGGGCCGTAGTAGTGCCACCCTTTGATCTCGTCTCCAACGACGTACCCGTGTGTGGCTAGATCTTCGGGTGCGATTGCGCCGAAGGGTCGTCGCTTGGTTATAAGGAAGACCATTGTGTCGGCGGACACGACGGACCCGGAACGCCCAAATTCCGTGCGATATCTGAGCGCCTCGCCAATGCCGGCGAGATCTTCGGTCGTGAGCTCGCTCGCCCGCAATGCCTTGTCGATCTCATCCCAGACAACCGAGAGCGTTTGCGAGGCGGGGTCGCTTCGCCTGCATTGCGATTTCGAAGTCACGACGATGCGGTCGAGCACCACGCGCGGACTCTGAACATCGAGTGAAAGCTCGCTTGGGCGAGGGAGCGAAACGAGAGTGGAAATAAAAGGGAGATAACCGATGCGCCTGACCCTGACGCGGTACTGACCTGGCGGAGCGCGAAGGACCCGCGAACCATTTTCACTACCCAGTCCTTCGGCCACGACGCTGTCCCTGGAATCGAGGAGCGCGATCAGCGCACCGTTCACCGGCGAACCGTCGACCGTGTTGAGCTTGATTCTCAGCTCGGTCGCGGCCACCTGACTCCGCGCGCTCGAGGTCAGCGCGCACGCTCCGAAAATCGAAGCGTACGCCAATGCCCGACATCTCACCCAGCAGTTCGTTATCCCACGTCGACGTTCCCGTGTGTCCACACCAATGGTGTGCTGGTTAACTCCCCTGCGCAATCTTGAGTACGCTGTTGCCCGAGAGAACGTAGAGCTCGCCGGCAAAGTCCGTCCCGAACGACGTCACAGCACCCGTCGTCAATCCCCAATCCTTCTGATCGACCGCGGCACCGTTCGAGTACCTGAAGCTCTTGAGAAAGCCAGCGCAATAGTCAGAGTAGAAATAATGGCCAAGGATCCCCGGAATCGCGCTGCCGCGGTATACGTAGCCGCCGGTGATCGAGCAGGCGCCGCCAGTATGGCCGTAGTCGATTATCGGCAGCTCGAATCCGGTCTGCGTGCACGTCGACGCGTTGTAGCAGCTCGCGCCTTCCATCACGTTCCAGCCGTAGTTGACGCCACCGCGATTGGCAGCGACGACATCCACCTCTTCGTGCAGATCCTGCCCGACGTCGGCGATATAAAGAAGGCCTGTCGGCTGGTCGAAGGCGTAGCGCCAGGGATTCCGCAATCCTTTGGCCCAGAGCTCCCCGCGACGATTGGCCTGACCAACATACGGATTGTCTGATGGAATCGCGTAAGGATCGCCGTGATCGACGTCGAGTCTGAGAAGCGACCCCAACAAGGAGTTGAAGTTCTGTCCATTGCCGAGTGGGTCGCCTCCACTCCCGCCATCGCCAAGTCCGGCGTACAGCATTCCGTCGAGCCCGAAGGTGACCAGTCCGCCGTTGTGATTGTTGTAGGTCGAATGCGGCGCAGTGATTATGAGCTTCGAGGTAGTCGGATCCGCGACTTCCGGGTTCGACGTCGCGGTGAATCGCTCGATGCGAATATCGCCATTTGTCTGAGTCGTGAAGTAGACATAAAAGAAATGATTCGTCGCGTACTGAGGGTGGAACGCGACGCTCAGGAGTCCGCGCTCACCACCACTCAGAACTCTGCTCGAGATGTCGAGGAACGGAGTCGATTGCAGCACGCCGTTCCGTATGACGCGAATACGTCCTCCCTGCTCAACGACGAAGATGCGCCCGTCATTGAGAGGCTGCGTCAGGAAAACCGGACTGTTGAGACCAGAGCTAACGAACGGATCCAGTTTGAGCGTGAGACCAGGCGGCAAAGGATTCCCGCCGTCGCCCGGCCCGGTTGAATCTGAATGACAAGCACCGAACGCCAGCATTATTGCGCTCGAGCTCAACGCACGAATCACGCGTGAATTCATTGCACGCTCACCGGAAGAAGGGTTGGCCGCGCGTAAGTATATTTCCGACTCGACGAAATACCACCGCTCCGCGCAACTCACATGCCCCCGAAAGCTCACAAAGAACGCCCTCACCGCGACTTTCTGCAGATCCCTGACTTCTCGGCAAAGGAGATCGAAAGACTCTTTTCGCTCGCCGAAGCGATGCGTAGAGGCAAGTACAGGACGAAAACACTCGCCGGAAAGTCGCTGGCGATGATCTTCATGAAATCATCTACGCGCACTCGCGTCTCCTTCGAGGTCGGTGCCTGGCAGCTCGGTGGACACGCGCTCTTCCTTTCGCCGCGGGATGTTCAGCTCGGGCGCGGCGAGCCGATCGCAGATACTGCACGCGTTCTCTCGCGCTACGTCGATGGCATCATGATCCGGACCTTTGCTCATTCCGAAATCGAGGAGCTGGCGCGCTACGCTGACGTGCCGATCATCAACGGACTCACCGATCTCGTGCACCCGTGCCAGGTCCTCGCCGATGTTCTCACGGTCAAGCAGAACCTGGGGGACTACAAAGGAAAACGAATTGCCTGGATCGGCGACGGCAACAACATGGCGAACTCGTGGCTCAACGCCGCCTATGTCCTCGGCTTCGAGCTGACGCTCGCGTGCCCGGAGGGATACGAGCCCAACCCGATGATTCTTCAGCGGGCGCAGTCGAAAGCGAGAGTGAGAGTCGTGCGCGATCCCGCCGAGGCTGCCGACAAGGCCGACGTCGTCAACACCGACGTATGGGCATCGATGGGTCAGGAAGAGGAGCAGGCCGTCCGCGAGAAAGCCTTCAGGGGCTACAAGGTCGACGAGTCGCTCATGAGCCGCGCGAAGAAGGATGCGATTTTCCTGCACTGCCTGCCGGCCCACCGTGGTGAGGAGGTAGCTGCCGCAGTTATCGACGGACCGCAGAGCAGGGTGTGGGATGAGGCCGAAAACCGACTCCATATTCAGAAGGCGATCATGGCGGTTCTGATTGGTGGCGAGAGGGTCTGAGAGTCGCCCGAAAATTCTGCCAGAAAACAAAAAAATGCCGGCGATGTGCAATCACATATCTGTCTTTGCCAATTTATCTGTGAGAGAGGGTTAAGGCCCTGTAGGCTAAGTTAACTCCTGTTGAGCTTAGTCGGGATGGTCGTCTTATAGTAACCCTCTTCATGAGAGTTACGATGCGCCGTTCCACCGGGTTTTCTGCCTTCTTTAGCCACCTCAGAGCGGGTTCCGTCGGGGCCGTAATCCTGGCGCTGACCCTCTCGTGCTCCGATACTACCTCCCCCAGAGACAGGGCGGCGGACGACGGCGTCGTGTCTGTCGAAATCGTCGTTCCTGACTCGATCAAGGCAGCCTTGGCGGCTCAATACTCAGGAGACCTGAGTGCCCCGGTGTCAGCCTCTGCGGACATCGTTGTCCCGCCCGGTGCGTCGCTTTCGAGCTCGGCGCCAAGCTTCAGGTATCATCTCTCGCATGTTCCGTTCGCCCCAGAGGCGATTCCGAGCATCGCGCCGTCGAATCTTACCGACGACGGTTATCTCGACCACGTGCCGCTTGGATTCACCTTCAACTTCTACGGCAACGAGTACAGCGAGGTCGCTGTCTACTCGAATGGACTGGTCATGTTTGGCCCCGCCGTGAGGGATCCGCTTGGCTTCTATCGCGGCGACCTGATTCCCTTTTTGGCGAACCCGAACAACGTCATCGCTTTCGCGTGGACCGACTGGCAGCCTAACAAGGTGCCTGGATCGATTCGCTACGAGACTCGTGGCAGCGCGCCCAATCGCCGATTCCTTCTTCAGTTCACCAACGTTCCCGAGTACGGGGGGCGCGGTCTGCTGATGATGCAGCTCGTGTTGGCCGAGGGCTCCAACGAGATCACGATCTACACGAACTCGATGAGCATCACCAACAGTGGCAATCGCGTGACGCAGGGTGTCGAGAACCTCGACGGTTCCGCGGCTGCTTTCGACAGCGTGAAAAATCCGGTGAACGGAGTGGTTAGCCCGCGCGTGAAGGGCTTCTTCAGCCTTTCGAACGACGCGTTGCGGTTCGCGCCGCCCCACCCGCCGGTTGTCACTCCGCCCGCGAACATTTCAGTTGCCACTGCTCCACCGGCAACCTCTGGTGACCTCAGAATCGCTTCGAGTGCCGCAGTCGGATCCTGCGCGGCAGTCGTCGACCCCGGCATTGCCACGGCTACCACTGATGCTGCGAGCGTCACAGTCGTGGGCGTAAGAAGCGACGGATTGCCGCTTGATGCTGCTTATCCGAAGGGCGTCACCACGATTAAGTGGACAGCGACCGATGCTGACGGCATGACAGCCAGCGCGGTTCAGACCATCACTGTGGTCGACAAGGAAAATCCGTCGATCGCTGCGCCCCAGAATATTTCAGTGGGTAACGATCCCCACCTGGCCTCGGCAGTTGTGGCTGTCGGTTCCGCTGAGGCCGCCGATAACTGCCCGGACGTGAAGATTTCCAGCGCGCGCAGCGACCATGCTGCGAGCGATGCACCGTACCTTGTTGGAATCACCACAGTCACCTGGACGGCGACCGACGCATCGGGCAACATCGCCTCGGCGGCGCAGTTGATAACGGTGCTCGACATCGAAGCTCCAAGCCTTTCCGTCCCGGCGAGCATTACGGTTAACGCCACGAGCCCTGCGGGCGCCGTTGTTAATTACCTGTACTACGCGGCCGACAACGTCGCAGTCACTTCAGTCGACTGCACGAAACGGTCGGGAAGCGCGTTCCCGATCGGAACTACTTCCGTGACGTGCACCGCATACGACGCAGCTGGAAACAGCAAGTCGGATAGTTTCCTCGTCATCGTGCTCGACGCGCCCACCCAGATGAGCAATCTGATTCAGTACGTGCGTGATCTTCTTCTGCCGAACGGCACTACTAATCCGCTGATCAACCAGCTCGAGGCCGCGTTCGGTAGTTTCGGGAGCGACAACCACGTCGCGTGCGTGAAGATGGGCGACTTCGTCAACCTGGTCAGCACGAAGGGTCGTGAGATTCCGTTGGGAGCGTCCGCGTACATGACCAGCGAGGCCACTAACATCGAGGCTGTGCTCGGTTGCTCGATACCTAAGGCGCATCCGCAACTGGTGCCGCCAGAGATATCAGGCTAGTGATGGCTTGCCTCACGAGCCTTGGCTCATAACGCAGTAGGACGGGGCGCACGAAAGTGCGCCCCGTTTTTTTCCCCGGTGTACCGGCGCGATCGCTAGCCCGGTTTTTTTTCGCTGAAGGTTCAAGCGAAGGTGCGCCCCCGGCACATCTTCTGCACATCCCCGAAGCATGGCCGCCTCCAAGAAAATCGACGAGCTCTACGATCTGATCAAAGGGATCGAGACCGCGATGTTCACCACCCGTCGGCCAACGGGACAGCTCGTCTCGCGTCCGATGGCTACGCAGGACCGAATCGAGGGCGCCGACCTTTGGTTCGTCACCAACTCTGACACGCACAAGCTCGACGAGCTGGCACTCGACCCACACGTCAACTGCGCCTACTACAACAACAGGACGCACGAGTGGGTCTCAGTCTCGGGAGTTGCTCACGTGTCGAAGAACCGGAATAGGATCCGACAGCTCTACGACGAAAACTGGAAAGCGTGGCTGGGCGATGAGGGCGGAGACAGAGATGGCGGCCCCAACGATCCGCGGATCGCGCTCATCATGGTGGAAGCCGAGACCGCTACCTATATGAAAGTGAGCAAGTTTCGCCCGATAATCTTGTTCGAGGCTATCAAGGCCAAGGTCACCGGCTCAGCGCCCCGAATGGGTGATATCAGGGAGGTCACGGCCGGCGAGTTGATGGATTAGGCAGGGCTTTTCGGCTTTCTCTGCCATATTGTCACGGCGCCCCTCGAATTTGAGGGGCGCTTCGCGCATATTGGGGCGAAGACCTCACCTTCACGCCGCTCCCCCTTAATGGTTGACGCAATGCCCTCCGGCGACCACAGCAGCTCCACCTCGACTCTCGGCAAGCCCTCAGCGGCTGACAAGGCCTCTCCAGGCTCCTCCAGCACCCGGACCGTCGAGAACAGGCTGGGCGAGGCTCCAGCGACGCCTTCTCAGGCTCTCAAGCGGACGCCACTCTACCGCGTCCACGTCGCTCTTGGCGCCAAGATCGTTCCGTTCGCCGGCTTCGAGATGCCGGTTCAGTACCCAACCGGAATCACAGCCGAGCACCGGGCGGTGCGCGAGAAGGCAGGGCTGTTCGACGTCAGTCACATGGGCGAGTTCATTGTGCGCGGACAGAGGGCAGTGGATTTCGTGAATTATGTCACGACGAACGACGTCGCCGCGCTCAAGCCGGGTCAGGCGCAGTACTCCACGATTCTGCGTGAAGATGGAACCATCGTCGATGACTGTCTGGTGTATCGCGCCGAAGATCGGGTGCTGATGGTGGTGAACGGCTCGAACATCGACAAGGACTTCGCACACATCTCGACATTCGTAGGAGATTTCGACGTAACGCTGGACGACATCAGTGATGCAGTGGCCCTGCTTGCGCTGCAGGGACCTGACGCTGCGCGGATTCTGCAGCGGCATACCGACACGGATCTGTCGAAGATCAAGTACTACGAGTTCGCTACGGGAACTGTCGCTGGAGTCGACAAGGTTTACATCTCGCGCACCGGGTATACCGGCGAGGATGGATTCGAGCTGTACTTCCCGGCGGAACACGCGGAAAAAATCTGGAATGCGCTCACCGCTTCGGGCGAAGTCACTCCCGCCGGACTCGGCGCGCGCGATTCGCTGCGACTCGAGATGGGAATGGCGCTCTACGGCAACGATCTCGACGACACCACCACGCCGCTCGAGGCATCGCTCGGCTGGCTCGTGAAAATGAAAAAGGGGGATTTTGTCGGGCGCGATGCGCTGGCGAAGCAGAAGGAGCAGGGAATCAAACGAAAACTGGTTGGGTTCACGACGACGGAGAGATCATTCCCGCGCCACGGATATCCGGTGTACGTGAACGGAAAGCCGAGCGGCGAAGTGAGAAGCGGGACAATGAGCCCGACGCTCGGCATCCCGATCGGAACTGCGTACGTCCGGCCCGAGTCTGCCGCAGAAGGCTCGTCGCTGGAAATCGAGATTCGCGGCAAGCGCGTTCCCGCGGTAGTGCAGAAGATGCCGTTCTACAAGAATGGCAGCCGGCTCTAGCGCCGCCGTTCTGGTGAAAGGCAAAAGAAGACTACCGGCTTGGGGCGTTGGGCGGGGCGGCTTGGGGCTGCGGGCGCTCGCGGGATACGTATGCGGGTAGCGGTTATCACCGTCTCTGATTCCGTCGTGCGCGGCGAGCGACAGGATTCGTCGGGCGCTGTCGTCGCCGGTTGGGTCAAGGCGAAGAAGTTTGAGCTCGTCTCGGCGACGAAATGCGCAGACGAGACTGTCGAGATCGTGCGCTCGCTGATCGAAGCCTGCGACAGCGACGCCGCCGATCTCGTTCTTACGACTGGAGGAACTGGACTCGCCGAGCGTGATGTGACTCCTGAAGCCACCCGCGCGGTGATCGAGCGCGAGGCGGACGGAATCGCGGAACGAATACGCGTGCTGGCCTTGCCGAATTTTGCGCGGGCGGCGCTGGGACGCGGTGTCGCCGGAGTGCGCGGCAAATCTCTGATCGTCAATCTGCCTGGATCGCCGAGCGGAGTGCGCGATGGATTGGATGCGTTGGATCCGATAGTCCAGCATGCGTGTGATGTCCTGAGCGGCAAGGTGACCGAGCATACTCCCACTGGGGGGCCGGCGGGTCACACCGGCCCGGAGCTGGCGCGGTGAGGGTTCTCATCACGCTCACCGACGTCGAGCCGGCGGTCAGGCTCAACGCGCTGCTCGAGGCAGCAGATACACTGACAGCAGTCGTTTCGCCGCTCGACGATATGCGCGGTGAGATCAAGCGCTTCAAGCCCGATCTCATCGTTCTCACCGGCAACCTCGGCGATCCCGGCAATGTGCAGATCGTGCGCGATCAATTGTGGAATGGCACCGCGGTGATTGGGCTCGCCGATGTTGAAGATCCCGGGCTGCGCGATCGGCTGCGCACGATCGGCTTCACCGACATCTACACGAAGCCCATTTCTGCGGATGAATTGTACCTCGCGGTGCGGCGCGTTCTCGACCGCAGGCGACTCACCGAAGCGACAGGACTGATCGGACAATCAGAAGCGATCGGCGAAGTGCTGCTCAAGATCGAGCAGATCGCGCCGGTGTCGAGCACGGTCATCATCGAGGGTGAAAGCGGAACCGGGAAAGAGCTGGTCGCCCAGGCTATTCACAAGCTCAGTCCGCGGCGCGGCAAACCATTCATAGCGGTGAATGCGGGAGCGCTGCCCGAAACGCTGATCGAGAGCGAGTTGTTCGGTCACGAGAAGGGCGCCTTCACCGGCGCGGCGGAGCGGCGCATTGGTCGATTCGAATTGGCGGATGACGGGACGCTCTTCCTCGACGAGATCGGCGAGATTCCGCCATCGACGCAGGTGAAGCTGCTGCGCGTGCTCGAGGAGCGGCGACTCACGCGTGTCGGCGGAACTGCGCAGATCCCCATCGACGTTAGAGTAGTCGCGGCGACGAATCGTCCGCTGCGCGAGAGTATGGAGGAGGGAAGATTCCGCGCCGATCTCTACTACCGTCTCAACGTCCTCAGCATCTATCTGCCGCCGCTCAGAGAGAGGCGCGAGGACATTCCGATTCTCGTGCGTCGGTTCATCAAGGAATTTTCCTCACAGCACGACCGCACCTTTCACGGCATCTCGGCCGACGCGATGCAAATTCTCATGAGTTACCCCTGGCCGGGAAACGTGCGCGAGCTGCGGAATCTGATCGAGAGCATGGTAGTGCTGGCCCCGGGTCGCGAGATAGGACCGGAGGACATCCCGCGCGCGATTCGCGAGGGGGGACTGGCCCGCTTCCTACCGGTGCACGTCGGTCCGGTGGTGAGAGGAGCTGTTGGTGCAGAGGGAAGAGAGCTGGAATTCCTGGTGAGGAGCATGCTGGAGCTGCGGCTTCAGGTGGAGGAGCTGCGACGTCGACTCGATGAGGAACGTCGCGATGGCCGCGAATGGGTGGGCGAGGTCCAGCCAGCTCCCGCACTCGGCTCCGGCGCAGTCATCGGAGCGATCGAACCACCCGATCAGCCTACGCCGCCGTCCACGTTACAGCTCGCGCCCGGGATGACAATGGCGCAGATCGAGAGGGCTGCGATCGAGCTCGCGCTCAGAGAGACGCGCGGCAATCGGAGGAAAGCGGCGGAAATTCTCGACATCGGAGAAAGAACGCTATACAGGAAACTGCGGGATTATGGCATAGCACCGGAGGAAACGGCCTTGGTTCGCTGAAAGGCTGCCTAGCCACGACAGCATTGACCATTCCCGAGACTAGCCCAACACCCTCCGGCAGTTAACTGGCGTCGTGCGGGCACAACGTTTCGATAGGCCGCTCGGTTTGTACATCCAATCAAAGAGACCCATGAATAGTTCAGTCGTGCTGGATTGAGTAGCGAGCCATCTGGGAGAACAACCAAAAATCGAGTAAACGTGCTTTGTTAGCCTACGAGGCGAGCCGTAGCCAACATTCCTGCTAACGAGTACGGTTGAGCATCGGTGGTTTCGTAGGTAGCAGTACGCGCGCAATACCTTTGCTGCGACTATCAACTTTTTGGGCGTTCCAATGCGCCCATCCTCGAACCATCGATAGACCGTCTTCAAGGGTACACCACATTGATATGCAAAGTCTAACGCCGTCTCATATCGCCCTGGCCTGTCGAACAAATCCTGTACAGACAGCATTAGCCTGAAAGGAAATCTTCCGAGAGCCGCTTCAAGACAGCCCAAGAACTGTGAGGTCACAGTATCTGCTGCCGCTCGCTCAAGAGCGCATCGAAAGCGCCTGACGCCCCCATCTTGAGGGTGAAGGAGAAATTGCGTCACGTTGTGTCTCGAGAGAGTCCCCGCGGCGTTGAGGCTTTGTGGACTCAGAGGGACGTAGGCAATGACGGGCAATTCGGGAAATTTTTTTCGCAGCGAGACCACTGCACTAACGTTCATCGATCCGTCAGCGGCGGGGTCGAGGACAACAACCGTTGCACCTTTTTCACTAAGCTGATTTTCCAGCTCGCGCCATGAGTGGACCCGCAGTAACTCGCCTCCCGTGACGCTCGCAAGATGGTTAGCGGCATCACTTGGCAGGAATGCGGCGACGGTCATCTATAAAAGCAAGCGAGTTGGCGAAGCCAGTGGGCTGGCCCGCTAGACTAGCGTGACTGCTTACCCTGATGAGAGCGTGGGGATCTCACCTTGATTCGGGCGCTGAAAGATCTAGGCCAGTTCGAAGGCTGACCAAAGAGCAACACTAACAAAGACCGGCTGCCCGAACTTGAACTTTCATGCGTCAACTTTTCTCAACACGGCTTTGCTCTCGTCCGTGTTAGCGCGGCGTGCTGCCAGTATTATTGCGAGCATTAGGGCCACGCTCAGAGCTACCATAAGTCCACTCGTGTCGCAGCGAAATACGCGCATACGGAAGAGATTTGCGAAGAATCCGTGTACAGGGTAAATGGTCATAACGTCGTTGGCAAAATTGTAGGCGTAATGCATTGCGAAAGCAGACCACAGTGAATTCGTGCCGAGCACAGCAAGAGCCAGGAGCAATCCAAAAACGAAGTGGCTAACTAGTAAGCCCGGGGAGGGAGTGAAATGACCCACGGCGAAGACGGCACTGGTTAGAATCACCGCCCAGGCAGGACCAAGTTTCCGAGTCCACGCGACGAGGAGCCAGCCGCGAAAGGTAAATTCTTCTACAAGCGGGTAGGTGGCGGTGTCGGCCAAGAGTGAAAGCGCGATGAAATGCCCCGAGTGCTGAGCTGACAACGCTCGCTCTTTCCAAACGCTTTCATACCAGCCCGGATTTGCGCATCCACCCGTGAAGAAAGCGCCCGACCATGGAACCGAACATGCAACAAGGAGGGCGAGAACCGCTATGTGCGGGATTAGGTGTTTAGCCAGAGACAGCGGTAGCTCTTGGCCCAAACGAGTTTTGGATCCTCTGGCGGCAGGTGGCTCACTCCAGGCGCTGTAAGCGTACCTCCAGAGAAAGGCAGAGATCCAGACAATAGTGAAGACCAATCGCGCGCCCGGCCGAAGGTCCTGAACGTATGACAGGATCGTCAGCCAGACGATGAGTCTCAGAAGGGCTAGTGCGGTCTGTCGCCCGGCGCTTGCCTCAGGGGTGCCAGGCCCCGCAGCAGGTCTACCCCAATCTGGAATCTTCAGAAACGTATCGACTTGCAAGACAGCTCAGGCTGTTAGGACACATGAGAACTTCGATTAACGGCGCGACCGTGCTCGGGTGACGAAGTCCAGCTAGCGAAGTCACACCGAGCACGTTTGTACGGCTCACTGCATATTGAAATAAGCTGAGAGCGAGCTGCAAACATATCTTGCCGCCGTCGCGTCACAGCTCGCCGCGTCTCGCAAGAAAATCTGATAACTTTCTTGTGCAGCTCCTGATAGTGCAGGGCGGAGTTGGGTGTCCCAGATGTATCGACCGGTTAGAAACGCCCGCCAGGTTACGTAGCCCGCGGTCCACGCGGCTTCTTGTGCCATTTGTCGGACGTCGTACACGGCGCCGTCGACCGCTCTTCTGCCTGCCGTAAGCAAACAGGCAAAGGCAAGGTTCGTGTTGCTGGGTGGCGCGGTCAATACAGGGGTGCCACCCGTTTGCATTGCATGTTTCGCATCTATTGCTATTAACGCCCATTCTGCAATCGCTCTAACTCCTTCGATGCTGCAGCCCGTCGATCCTTGAAAGCGGGCGGAACTTGAACCTGGACGCACGATTCGACCCGCAGCCCTGTTGATGACATGCCGGACTGCGTCACCCACGTGTAGGCGCATTGCCAAGGAATCATGAGTGGCCTCGTAGCATCTCCATCGGCCAAACTCGTCCCAGTCGCATGACATTCCAGATTGGCGTGAGGCTTCGGCCTGTCCATTGTAGTATGCAGTCTGGGTTACTTCCGCCAGGTCGGTTCCGTTACTTGCCCACTGTAGCTGGAGCCCGTAAATCCGTTGCCCTTCCGAGTAAAGGTTGGCCCGGGTAACCTGCGTTCCGGTGCCGTCTACCAAATATTCAAAGAAGACGTTTTCGCCGGAGGTCGGCTCGTTAAATTCAGCTGCAAATACTACTGGAGTTCCGTCGCCCAACGTGCGACGTGCTCCGCTCGGTACTGTCTTAAGGTGGCCAACGGTTGCATGCAGTTCCCGTGGGCTCGCGGGTTAGCAGCGTCGGCCGGAACGCCCGCGCCGCGAAGGGCGAGATCAGTTGGCTGAGCACCCGAGTTCCTATTTTCCGTCGCGGGTCCGGTTAGATCTTGCGCCAACGCCAGGAGAATCGAAATGATGCTGATTGTGGCGATTACTGGCAGGATGAACTGCCAGCTTTCTGCGGAGCGACGCATATGGCCTCCCTGTTAGCATGACTCAGCGACGCGGGATGCGCACTGAGATGACAGGGCTGGCGCTACGCAATCAGGCAGCCACAATTGGACCGCGGATTCCGGACGCACATTTTTAGGTGTCAATTTCTTCTCGAACGACGGCAAGAATCCTATCACGTACGCCACTATCGTCGCGACGGGCATGTTGGAATTGCGCTCAGGTTGCGGTCGCCCCCTTGAGGAAAAACGAGGCAATGGGCGACGTTGCAGTTTGCTCCCGAGATGACGATGGCGCAGACCAGCGAGCGGCCATCGAGGCAGCGCTTGGAGAAACGCGCGGCGATCGGAGGAAGGCGGCGCAAATTCTCGACCTCGGCGCATATTGACGGGCACGACACTAGAGGAGCACCGGTGGTTGTCAAAGCAAGCAGGATCGTACTTACAATCGGTGTAGCGTTCGCGACTATGCGCTGCTCCTCACCGACAGAGAGTCTTCCTTCCGGTGCTGTGCCGCTAAACCCTCCTGCGATTTACGAAACCTGGTGGCACGAAGTCGAGCAGTGCTCAGGAAAGACGGGAGACTTCGCAGCGGTCTCCTGGTACTACGTTCCCGGGCTGGGCGCGTTTGGGGCCGGTTCGGATCAGGGCCTTGCCGGACTTTGGCAGCCGCAAC
>QHVA01000055.1 GCA_003223425.1 Gemmatimonadota bacterium | reverse complement strand
CGCGCGCTGCTCACCGAGAACCCATCGCACCGCGTCGGAGACATTCGACTTCCCGCATCCGTTCGGGCCGACGATCGCCGTCACGCCGGACTCAAACACCATGTCGGTCTGGTCCGCAAACGATTTGAAGCCGTGAATCTCGAGTTTCGTCAGACGCACTTAAAGTGCACTCCCCATTCGGTAAACGAGCACGGGCTTCAGGCCCGCACTGCGCAGCGTCTTTGTCAATTCCGCCGACTGGTCGGCTCTTGCGAAAGCGCCCGCGTAGATCAGCGCGCTTCCGTCGTCCTGCATCAGAGCGTACACCTGCAGTCCGCGACCCGTGTATCTCTGAACGGCTGCTCGCACCGCATCGACGATGCCACCCTGCGTTGGAACGCTGTCGACGACGAGCGCGAGCGGCGCTGTGGTGACCGTTCCAGCGGAATCGGTAAGAACACGCGATTTCCGCAGAGCGAGCAGCAATGAGTCAGCCTGATATCTCCGGGTATATGCGCCAGCCGTCACCTTGTACCATGTAGTACGCTCCGGGTCAATTGGAACCGGCGACACAGCGGGCGCTGGAAGTGCCGCGCCATTTTTCCTGACGAACAAGTTAGCACCTTCCGCAGTGTTTGCGACTAGTAGCTCGACGGTGAACGCGGCTGCGGTTGCCGAATCACTGGCATTTGCGGGAGGCGCAATGTATAGCGTTTCCGGCGGCGCTCGAGGCGGAGGCGGGGTTGGAGCAGGGATTGGCTTCGCTGCCACGCGCACCGGTTGGCGTCGCGCTTGTCCATAGCGCGTCAACATGAGAGCCAGCCCGACGGCCGCAATCAGGAGCAATGCAGTCGCACCCAACGCCGGGTAAAACCAACGATGCTGTCTCCAATTGGCGGCGCGCGCGCCGATTCTGTTGACTGGGATCTCGAGCGTAGGTGTTGGCGACGGAACGCGCGCCAGCACCAGCGCCGAAGGCGCGGCCGTGAGATTCGCGTCTTTGACTAACACAGCTCCGTCAGTCTGCTCGATGAGATCGCTCAGCCCGGGTGATTCACTGTTCGCGACGAGCAGGAGAAGCGCTCCCGCCTCGCCGAAGCCAGCAGCCAGCCTCTTCCATCTCGCGCTGCGAAAAATCTCTTCCCGAACGTCGGGATCCGTTCCGCTCGGCATGATGTACAGGTTTTCGCTGCCTTCAACTTCGTAGCCGATCTTGTTGAGCGAGACGCCGTAGAGGAAGCTGTCGGTGATGCCGTGCGGATCTTCGTCCTTGACGAGAGAGCGCAGGGGATCGAGATCGCCGACAAGATCTCCAATTACAACGCGCCTTTGCTTCGCTTCAGCCCGGGCGATACCGAGCGCTACGTGAGCAGCGGCAACTGGATCGGAGGAAGTGACGACTACTGCGGAGTAGCTGCCCAAAAGTGGTGCGATCTGCCGTCCGGCGTCTTCCCATGCTACTGGACGTCCGCCGGCGACTCGCGATTTCAAGGGGATCCCTCGTAGATCCAGTACTCTCGTTTCGACGCTCGTCCGATTTTGTCGGCTTCCGCCCGAGTCGCGAAGGGTCCCATTACAACTCGAAATATCGGAGAGCCGGCAGTGGTCGTCGACACCACGTGGGCAGAATTTCCCGCGACCTTGATTGTACTCGCGAGTTGCTGTGCCTTGTCCTCGCTCAACAGGGCAGCAAAGGAGACAGTAAATCCCGCCGACGGAGGTTTGACTGTCGGAGGAGCTGCGCTCGTGTCATGCAAGGCCGCAGTCGATGACGCGCTCGTGCTGGAAGCCGTCGGACGCAAGCCCAGCGAGTCGCTGTCACTCGGAAACGTCACTGGCTGATCGAGTCCCTGCGGCCGAGGACGAAATCCGTCCCAGGCGAAGAAGTACCAGAAATCTTTCGCCCCTGCCGCGACGGTTGATTTCACCGCCAGCTTTTCCGGATCGACCAGCACGACATCTTTCGCACCTAGGAGCGCGAGATCGCCATCAGGAGTAATTGCGGGAAGGTCAGCTTCCCACCTGGTCGGCACTGCTCCAACCAGCCTGTTAGTCCCGATCGCGATCACCCACGCTGAATCCGCCTTTGGAAAGCGCGCAAGGAGGTAACGGCCGAGACCGTCCATCCGGAGGTCGAGTGGCGCCGATGGCAGAACTACGCCTGTCGATACTCGCCCGGAGTAGCGATCCACGATCGAGATTCCACTATCCGCTGATGTCGCAACATAGATGCGGTCGCCGCTCGGGGTCGGGGCGAGCGCTCGCACCCGGCTGTCGAGCTGGACAGCGCCCACCGGCGAGAGATCTTTGGCTTTCACGACGACTAGGCCGCTATCGACGGTGAAGTAGATCCGGTCACCTACCTGGGTCCTCACCGCGCGTCCCGATAGTGGAAGCACCGCGCTGTCCTGCACGATGTCGTCGGGCGGATGGACCTTCAAGACGAGAGTCTGCACCCCTTTATTTGCCGTGACGATGAGATCGCCATTCGGCTGCGCGAACACAGCCCGAGCGGGCACGGGCGGCTTGAAGTGCCAGTCGCCACCGTTCGGGTTGAGGCGGACGATTTCGCCCTTCGGGTTCACGCCGTAGATATCGCTGCCATTCGCCGAGGACAGCGACGTGAGCTTCGCTTTCGACGCCTTGACGACGTCAGTCTCCCTCAGGTCCAGCCTTCCGGGCAACCCCTTTGCGTCGACGAACGCAATAGTACCGGCATCGGGATCGAATGCCAGCACTCGGTCGAGCGGAGGCGCTTCATCGACAACCCAGACTGCCGAGTCAAGCTTCGGATAGATGTAAACGCGGCCCGTTCCTCCTACGCGCGGAACGCGAAGGAGGAGAGGTTCGGGCCCGTGAGCTTCTGCTACTAGTGTACTGGTGCTGTCAGGCGCTGCCCTGTCATTGGTACAGGCTGCACAAAGCAGCGCCAGCAGTGAGAGGCGACGCAACGTTTAGTAGCTCGCTCCCAATGAGAAAGTCCAGTTCGGCTTGCGTCCGCCGGACAATGGCCGTGCATAATCCCAGCGAAGAATTGCGAGATTGAAGAGATTCACCCGCAGACCCCCGCCCCAGCTCGTGAGCGGGTAGCGGTTTATGGTGGGATCGTTGTTTTCGGGTGCTCGACCGAGGTGTGGCGTCTGCCCTCTGCTCCATGCGAGACCGGCGTCGTAGAAGATCAGTCCGTCCAGCGGCGGCAACCCAAATGCGCTTCCCACGTCGAAGCGACGAATGATCGGAAAGCGCAGTTCGGCATTCGCGACCGCCACTCTGCTTCCTGCCAACTGTGCATTATTGCAGGCCGCCTGCGCGCCGATGATCGAAGTACAGTCGTAGAAGTTGAAGTTTGCCCGGTCATAACCACGAACGAAGTCGGGACGTCCGATGTACTTCGGGAAGAAACCCTCGTCCGGCCCTACAGAGACCGAGCTCAGGAATCTTGTTGCAAAAGTCAGGGTGTTGAAAATGATAGGATCGTACCGGCGATAGTCGGCGAGGAAATCGCTGAAATTGATCTTGCCGAGACTATGCGACGCCTGGAACCGCATCCTGCGCCCCATCACTGGCCCGGTCGTGCCAAAAAGTGTGTTGTCGGACACGAACGCAGTCGACGGGGTGACATAGTTGATTGTTGGGAGCGTCGCCACGTTCTTGAACTGAATATCGGTGCAGTACCCGGCGATGTTGCAGTCCTGGAAGACCTTGATGACTCCCTGCGCGATACTGTTGAATTGCACTCCCGTCTCGACACGTGAAAACCGGTTAAAGGGATACTGGCCGACGAGGAACAGGTTTCTCACCACGTAGCGCAAGTACGTAGTCGACACTTCGAAAACTGGACCGGTGCCAGTAGTGCCGCCCTGGAGTGGGACGTACACGGGATCCTGCGAGACACCCGTCGTATACTGCAGTCGGCGGCTCAGATTCGCGTAACCGAGGAATACGCTGGCGTCACTCAGCCTGCCGTAGACGTTCCCGGAAACCGCCAGCTGATGGTTGCCAAGAAGGTCGCTGAAGACGAACGCGGTCCCGCCGGCGAAGGTCCCGTAATTCGGCGTGTACCCGATTGAGGGATCAGCGATGTAATCGGGGTGGAAGGAGACGTGATACGGGTGCTCTCTGAACCTGGTCGTGTCCGGCAAACCATAGACCGGGTCTGCCATCAGCACACCGATGCTCGGCGGCAGGTCCGCAACCATCTCCTGCGCCGCCAACACTGACGACTGGCGGGTGCCACCCGGTGCGCGATAAGTCGAAGTCGGCTCGCCTGCGCGCGGACGCAGCGTCAGTGAATCGGCAGCGGCCTTTGCTGCGGCGGAGTCAGTCGGCGCGACGGCGAGCGCGTTCGCAGCACCGGGACGGAACGCTGCTCTTTTCAATGCCCGCGGATTGTCGAACGTCCAGACCGTGTAGTCGCCCTTCTCGTAGTAAGTGTACGCCATCCTGTCCGAACCACGAGCCCAGGTTATTGCCGGACTGAATTCAGTGATTGCCCCCACGCCACCCAGGACGTTGGTTAGTTGGTAGTGCTGCTGTGTCGTGAAATCGAACAGGAAAACGTTCGGCACGCCGGTGCGATCAGAGATGAACGCCAGCTCGCGGCCATCAGGTGACCACTGCGGATTGAGATTAAGGCCGTCCTGCCCAGGCAACACCTGCACGGCTCCGCTTTGAATGTCCATGACGGCGATGCGCCACTTCGACAATTTCAGAACGGCGAGGTTGCTTTCCGGGCCTTCATCGGTGACGAAAGCAATGCGCCGCCCATCAGGTGACCATGAGGGTTGCAGGTCGGCGTATTGGTCGTTGGTGAGCTGACGGAGGTTTTTGCCGTCGACATCCACGATGTAGAGGTCGGTGATGCCACCACGCGTTCCACTAAACGCAATCTGCCTGTCGTCGGGCGACCACACCGGACTCCAGACCGCGTCCACCGGCAGATCGACACGCTTCTTTACAGATGCGCTCGCGACGTCGAGCAGGTATAACACGTCCTTCCCTTGGCGCTCTCCTGTAAAGGCGAGCGTGCGTCCGTCGTTCGAAAAGGAGCTTTGCGAATAGAGGAGGCGCAGCTCTTCGAAATTGGGATTGGTCGTGCTGTTTACGAGCCGCTTGATTCTCCTGCCGGTGCGAGCGTCGGCCAGCCACAGGTCGATGAACACCTCACCGCGCTTCATGCTGCCGTTGGAGAGGAAGGCGATCCGATTGCCATCGTTCGAAAGAGCGGGCGCCAGAAAGATCTGGCCGCCACTCTTTTTCTCGGTTAGAAGCGGCTGCGAGAAGCTGCGAGGTCTATCGAGGGTAGCGGCCTGGGGCAAGAACTTGGCGTTCATCGCTTCGCGCCAATCGTCGCTCAGCTCGTGAAGCGTGAGCCCGAGCTGTCGCTGGAACGCACGGGCGATACCCAAAGTGGTGGCGTTCTGAAGGATCTCGCCGATTGCCGCATCACCCCAGCGCGCGCCCACGTACTCCCACAGCGACTCGCCGTAGCGATATGGGAAGTACTTGTCGGGACGCTCAGTCATCTGCTCGATCGACGGCAGGTTTCCGTTGACGACCGCGTCACGAACCCATTGCTCCGTCAGTATGTGCTGTGGTCCGCTCGAGAGATATTCGGCCATGCCTTCCATGAACCAGAGCGGCGGGTCGATCTGATTGAGGGTCTGCAGATTCGCCCCAGCTTTCCCGCGCGCAAAAATGTCGAATTGGAACTCGTGCACCATTTCGTGCGTGAGCACGTGCTCGAAGCTGCCAAGGTCGCCGGTCATTGGAAAGATCATGCGGTGCCTCAGCGGCTCGGTGGCGCCACCGGTTCCTTCGCCGAGATCGCCTGTGACGTTGTTCTGACCGAACTCGGATCGCGAAGAGAAGATGATGATCGGCTTCTTCTCGCGGAACTGGTGGTCCAGCACCTTCGAGAGTCGCGTGTAAGAGCGCTCCGCCATGCGGGCCGCATCCATCGCACCCTGGCGCTCTTCCGGATAGTAGTGAACCAGCCAGTGCTCGGTCTCGATGACTCGCCAGTCGAAATGCTTGTACTGAACCTGGTTCATTCCGAAGTACTGCTGCGCGTCGAGGCGAGCGCCGAGGAGCAGTGCCAGGGTGAGCGTTACAATGCGAGCCGCTTTCATTTTTTTCGTTACTCCTGTGGTTCCAGCGCCACTGTTTCCGCATCGCTCCAGAGCCGCTCTATTTGATAGAACGCTCGCAGCGTCGGATGGAAGATGTGAACTACGAAATCAAAAAAATCGAGCAGCACCCAGCGGCCTTGCTGTAACCCTTCCGTATGATGCACGGTCAATCCCGCCTTCTTCATCTCCGCTATCACATGCTCGCCGATGGATCTCACGTGGGTATCGGAGGTTCCGCTCGCGATGACGAAGTAGTCAGTCATGTCGGTGACGCCGGCCAGGTTGAGAACTACGACGTCGTTTGCTTTCATGTCCAGACAAAGCTGGGCGGCGCGCTTCACGTTCTGCGCACCTTCGCGGGCGGTTACAGATGATAGGGATGTGGCCATGCGGTTCGGTGAAGGTTCAATCGCGGCGCGGAGCGCCGCAACTCCGTATGTAGCTTATCTGACGTGTGAAAGTTCCGTGAGGGTTCCAACTCGCATTTCGCACGCCAAATGTGTTGAGCAAAAAAGACCTGGCAGCCCATGTAAATGACAGCCAGGTCCTCGGTTTCCCTACGACCTATTGCTTGATGACCCACACCTTGATCTCGGGATGGACGTCGGCGTGCAGTCGGATCGGAACGCGGTAGACTCCGAGGGCCCTGATCGGGTCGTGCAGGTCGATCTGCCGCTTCTCGATTGGGAATCCCTGCGCCTCGAGTTGATGCGCGATGTCCGATGAGGTGACGGAGCCGAAGAGCTTGCCCTCATCTCCAACTCGAGCAGAAAAGGTAAGCGAGACCTGCTCGAGCCTGGTGGCCAAGTCCGACGCGGAGCTACGACGCTGTTCCTCGGCCTGCTCCAGCCGCTGACGCTCCTGCTCGATTCGCTTTCGATTGCCCGCGGTCGCCTCGTACGCAAAGCCTCGCGGCAGCAGGTAATTTCGCGCGTAGCCGGCGGAAACCTTCACGATGTCGCCCGGGTGACCGAGCTTTTCGATTGCCTGTCTGAGAATGACTTCCATTGCAGAAAATTCCTTTGATCGGTGAGAACGAATAATTCTACCACAAACCCCGAGCAAACCGCACGGTCATCCCGCCTTCGCTCGCTTACGCAGATCGAGCCAGGTGTCGCCCAGGCCCAGGGCGAGTGTAACGATTACGAAAACCTGCGGGATCAGACTGAGAAGCACGATGAGCAGATAGCGTCCACGCGCCATCCAGGCGAGAACGCCGACACCACGGATCAAATACAGAGCGCCGAAAAACAGCAGCAGGTTGTAGCCAGCGTTCTTGCCCTCGCCGAACGCCGGCAGTAGACAAAGTGTCGCCCCCACTGCCAGACCCCACACCAGCTGGTCGTTGAACCTGAACTCGGTCAGTGGACTTAGCGGAGGTCCGATCTCGACTGGAGAGAGTCTGCGGTAAACGGCCCACCCGAGAGCCAGCGCGGCGATCGATTCGAGCGCCAGCAGCGCCGGAAGCAATGACGCAGCCAGCGTCGGAACCGCGCGCATTATTCCTTCGCTGTCTTCGTTCCAGGTGTCGAGAGCCGGAACCTTGTCCGTCACATTGCGCCACTCCGGGGTCTCCATACCCTGCTGCACCTTCTCGATCGTGTTCGACACTCTCCTCGTCAGCTCCTCGCCCGCTGCGTGCTGGAACCTCGCGATCCCGCTCGGCGATGAGAGTGCGATTACAAAGCCGATTGCTACCGCGAGCCCGACCGAGATAAGTGCCCTGGAAAAGAATGGCATGGCTACGCTCCAGAGACTGACGAGACCGAAACTCGCCGCCAGGAGCATCGCCCAACCGCGCGCCATTTGGTCGTACTGAGTCCCGGGAGGACCAGCCGGCTGAAGCAGCATCCAGATTGAAAACGCAATCCAGATCACAGCCAGCGCCACGCGCCCACCCACTTTCCAGCCGACGATGGAGCATGCAGCGACGATCGGCACCAGCAGCAGCAGCGTCTGCTGGACCGGTATCAGCGCCTCGAAGAAGGGAAGAAAGGGGCAGACGAGGAACGCAGCCAACCCCCAAAACAGCGGCCGCCACGATTGTTTTCTCGCTACCGTAGCGGCGGCGTCCGCCATCTACGCCTGGTGACCGCGGATGTAAGGAATGAGCGAGAGGAAGCGGGCTCTCTTGATTGCGGTTGCTAGCTGCCGCTGGTGCCGAGCGCACACACCGCTCAATCTCGACGGAAGAATTTTCCCCTGGTCGGTGATGAAGCGACCCAGTGTGCGATCATCCTTGTAGTCGACCCAGCGAACGCGGCTCTCGCAGAACGGGCAGCTCTTTTGTGGTCTTCTCATTGATTAGTCCTCGTCGTCGTCATCGTCGTCACGACGTGTCGCCGCCGCCAGATCTTCCTCTGACTGTGGCGGAGCACCTACTTCGTGCTCGTGCAGCGTGATGAGATAGCGGATGAGGCCTTCGTCGAGCCTGAGAGCGCGCTCATATTCAGGCAGGACGGTGGGCTCGGTCGTGAACTTCGAGACGACGTAGTAGCCGTTTTCGCGCGGACCGATTGAATAAGCTAGCTGTCGCCGACCCCAATGCGTGACTTCGGGTTGCTCTCTGGCGGCTAGCAACCCGTTGAAGCGTGTGATTTTGTCGCTGATGGCGGCGTCTTCGAGAGTTGAGTCGAAGATGTAAACCGCCTCGTATGTGCGAGGCACTCGGCAATCCTCCTTTTGGTCGTGATCCGCCTCCCAACTGGTTGCCGAAGTGGGAGGAAGGTGTGAGGGCCACGATGTGGCCGTTGTGAGCGCGCAAGTTAAACTCTCTGCACCGATGAGGCAACGGTCGTCGGACTCGGATGCAATGCAGCTGACTTTGCATTCGGCACTTTTGTTGCCGTCACGCAGTCGATTGCCGATGCGCCGGCAAATCACTTCGCCGGAACTGATCCGGCTCCATCGAGCCAGGAGGGAAAGTGCGAGTTAGTTCGGGAAAGTGCGCGGCAATCGCCGCGCTGGTTTTGGCCGGAGTGGTTACTGCCGGCTGCTCGAAAAAGTCCCAATACGGTGCTGACACCACGGGGGCAGCGATGAGGGCTGACACTACGACTACGACTTATACGGCCAGCTCAACAGCGCCTGCGATGCAGGACACTACTGCTGCCACTACGTCGACATCGAAGACTTCGACGCGGAAGACAACGACCAGGAAGACCAGCACCAAGAAGTATTAGGGGTAGTTCGACGTCGCGCGCGGCTCGGTAGGATTGGTCGTGCGCCCGCCGGTAATCAGGAGTATTTCGCCGGACTTTACCGGCCGCTTGCCATTGTTGCCTTACGAGTAGCCTTCGGGGGGAGACATGTTGCTTCCGCGCCCTCCCGGAGGTTACATGCGCAGAAACGTCAGTACGCTAGCCATTGGACTGGTTGCAACGACAATTGCCGCTGCTATTGCGACGAGCTGCGGATCCAGCACCGAACCTAAGAACAAGACTTACATCTCCACTATGATCGCCGCGAACGAAGGGGCGGGTCACACCTCGCCCGGTAGTGGCGTAGCAACTTTCGTGGATCTCGGTAGCGAAATCGACTGGTCGTTGACCTTGACTAACATGACCGCCGTCATTGCCTCGCACATTCACGGACCCGCTCCTGCTGGTACCAATGCGCCAGTCATATTCAATCTCTTCATTCCCAATGGTGCGACGGGGACAGTGAATGGAGAGGTGATGCACGGCAGCATCACCAACGCGAACAACGCGAACATCTCGCTCGATTCTCTCAGGGTCCTCTTCAATAACGGAATGGCTTACGTGAACGTGCATACCACGGCAAATCCCGGTGGCGAGATCCGCGATCAGGTGCATCCCAGCAACTAGCGACCGACCGCTACACGTTGAATCGGAAGAGGAGTACGTCGCCGTCCTGGACGACGTACTCCTTTCCTTCTGATCTGACAGCTCCTTGCTCGCGCGCGCCTTTCCAACCTTCGTTGCCAACGAAGGAATCGTAGGAGACCGTCTCGGCGCGGATGAATCCCCGCTCGAAATCGGTGTGTATCACTCCGGCCGCCTTGGGCGCGGTGTCGCCGCGGTGAATTGTCCAGGCACGAACTTCCTGCTCTCCGGCGGTGAAATAGGTCTCGAGACCGAGAAGCTTGTAGCCGGCACGAATGAGTCGATCGAGTCCTGCCGACTCCAGGCCGAGCGAAGACAGAAAATCGGCGCGGTCCTCGGGCGGCAGCTCTGCGAGCTCCGCCTCAATCTTCGCGGAAAAAGGAACGACCTCAGCCTGCTCGCCGCTCTTCTTCACTGCATCTCGAAGCGTCCTGAGATGCGGACCCTCGTCACCCGCGAGCTCAGTATCGCTCACATTAGCCGCGTACAGAACCGGCTTCGTCGTCAACAGCGTGAGTGGGGCGAGGATCGCTTTTTCTGCGCTTGTGAGCCGCGCTTCCCAGAGTCCTTTGCCTTCCTTTAGAAAGCTGTATGCCTTCTCGAGTACGGGCAGCTCCGTCTGTGCTTCCTTGTCACCTGTTCGTGCCGAGCGACGCGTCTTGTCCAGTCGCTTCTCGAGCGCGGCAAGGTCGGCGAGTGCGAGCTCGAACTCGACTACCTCGCGGTCGCGCACTGGATCGATTGCGCCCATCACGTGGGTGACGTCGGGATCCTCGAAGCATCGCACGACGTGCACTATCGCGTCGGTCTCGCGAATGTTCGAGAGGAACTTATTGCCGAGCCCTTCTCCTTCGGCCGCGCCCTTGACGAGGCCGGCGATGTCGACGAACTGCACGACTGCTGGGACTGTTCGCTTCGGCTGGACGATCTGAGTGAGGCGGTTCAGTCGCGGGTCCGGAACCTCGACCATCCCGACGTTGGGCTCGACAGTACAGAAGGGATAATTTGCAGCGTCGGCTTTCGCTGCGGTGAGCGCGTTGAACAGTGTCGATTTGCCGACGTTGGGGAGGCCGACAATTCCTAGTTTCAGCATTTCGGGGGAAACTAATCAGTGATGACTGGGGGAACTGCAACTGAACGGGTGCGAGGTGTGAGTGGCATAGATGCCAGGTGCGAGTTCACTACGCCCTGACTTACCTCAGTGGCGTGATGGTTACTGCTTGTGCTAGGAATGGCGGCTGGCGGCTGGTGAAGTCCCGACGTCGTGAACTCGAAACTGGGATCTTACCTACTCACACCTCGCACCCGTTCAGTTGCAGTTGCCAGACCTCGCACCCGTTCAGTTGCTTTTGTCGTCCTCCGGAGCGGGCCGGTTATGGAGGTTCATCGCCTTCTCGACGCCATCCCCGAGCCACGTCTCAACGGTAGCCGTGAGTTGCGGCATTAGCGCGAGAATATCCTCGCGCTCGTCGCGCGCGAACGGCGATAGCACGAACTGCGCGAGATCCGTGTAGATCCCCTTCCGCTCTTCGCTCGGCCCCACTCCGATCCGGAGTCGGGCGTACTCCTGGGTCCCGAGCGCCTGCTCGACGCTCTTGAGTCCGTTGTGCCCGCCGGCGGTTCCTCGCGCGCGAATCCGCGTGCGCCCGACCGGCAGCTGCACCTCGTCTACCACGACGAGCAGATCCTTCGCTGGACTCCAGAACGGTCGGCGCACGTAATTCTTCAGTGCCTGGCCACTCAGATTCATATAAGTCTGTGGCTTCACCAGCCGGACCTTCACGCCACCCACGGTTCCGTTGGCGACGTGAGACTCTCCATTCTTTTTCCAGGCGTCAAAATGCCAAACGTCGGCAAGGTGGTCGATCAACCACCAGCCGACGTTGTGACGTGTCGCGGCGTACTCGCGGCCCGGATTCCCGAGACCGACTATGACCTTCAAGAATTATCCAATAACTATTTCTTTCCGGGCGATTCGCCGCCCCCGGCGCCGCCCTCGCCCTCTTCCTCTTCAGTCGGGCCCTTGCCAATCACTTCGGGCTCGGCTGCGGCTTCTGGCGCACCCTCGACTGCCTCGGCGGCCGGCACCTCTTCGATCACTGCGCGTGGCGCCGCGAGCACCGCTACCGACGTCTCAGGGTCTTCCAGAACTTCCACGCCCTCGGGCACTTTGATATCGCTGACGTGAAGTGAGTCACCGATCATCATGTTGGTGACATCGAGCTCGACGCGATCCGGAATATTCGACGGATCGACTTCGATCTCCAGTTCACGCAAGGTATGGTCGAGAACTCCACCCTCGAGCCGCACACCCTCCGCAATTCCGGTCAGCACGATCGGAATGTTGACCGTGACTTTCTCGCCGGCTACGAGCGCCTGGAAATCGACGTGAAGAATCTGACGCTTGATCGGATGCCGCTGGATCTCGCGAATGAGTGTCTTCGACGTCTGTCCTCCGACTGTGACCTCGATGACGGTGCTCTCCGCTTGAATGTGGCCGAGCAGCTTGTCGAGGTCCCGCGCGTTCAGTGACAGCGCCTGCGGTTCGCGGTCGTGTCCATAAATAACGGCGGGAACCTGACCCTGACTGCGAAGCGTGCGAGCGGCGCCCTTGCCGGTATTTTCCCGAGCTGTCGCGTTAAATGAGACTATTGCCATTGCTATTCATCCCTGAGGCGCAGTGACTCTTCGCCACGCCCATTCAATAATGTCCATAACCGCCAATGCCAATTCCTTTGCCGCCTTTTCGATCATCTCGAGCATCTTACTCTACCCCTCGAACAGCGAGCTCACCGACTGCTCACTGTGAATGTAGCGAATCGCCTTGGACAGCAGCTCGCCAACCGACAACACGCACAGCGTCGCAAATCTCTTTGCCTTCGGAATCATCACGGTATCGGTCACCGTTACTTCCGTAATCGGCGCACTCGAGAGTCGCTCCACTGCCGGCCCTGACAGAAGTGCGTGCGTTGCGCAAACGTAAATGTCACGCGCACCCAGATTCTTCAGAGCCTTTGCTGCTTCAGATACCGTTCCTGCTGTGTCGATCATGTCGTCGGTGAGCAAACAATCCTTTCCTTCCACTTCACCAACGACGTTAACGATCTCAGATACATTCGCCTGCGGCCGCCTCTTGTCGATGATTGCCAGCGAGCCGTTGAGCCTCTTGGCGAAACCCCTCGCCATCTTGGCCGAACCTACATCAGGCGCGACGACGACGAGCTCGTGCAAACTTTTCTTTCTGTAATGCGAAACGAAGACCGGCGCCGCGTACAGGTGATCCACCGGTACATCGAAGAATCCCTGTAACTGATGCTGGTGAAAATCGAGTCCCAGAACCCGGTGTGCACCTGCCACCGTTATCATGTTCGCCAGCAGTTTCGCGCCGATCGCCACTCGTGGCTGGTCCTTTCGGTCCTGCCGAGAGTATCCGTAGTAAGGCATCACGCAGGTAATTCGCGCTGCGGAAGCCCTGCGTGCAGCGTCGATCAGGAGTAAGAGCTCCATGATGTTGTCGGCCGGCGGATTCGTCGGCTGTACGATGAAAACGTCGTTGCCTCTGACATTCTCATCGATCCGAACGAAGATCTCGCCGTCGGCGAAGCGGTTGACCGTCGTCTTGCAGAACGGAACATCCAGCATTCGCGCGATCTCACCGCACAGTTCCGGGTTACCGGGCCCGGCGATGAGCTTGAAGCCATGAGCGGGTACGGATAATCCGTCCATGCAGCCTTACAAGTTAAGTGGGCAAAGGACTTGGATCAATTGCCCCTGGTGGATTCGAACCACCATTACCGGATCCAAAGACCGGTGTCCTGCCATTGGACGAAGGGGCAGCGGCGAGCCGAAAGCTAGTCCAGAAGCTGTATCGGGACAACGCTCGACGCCGTGCGCGTGATGATGCTTTTCGTGCCCGGCGGTACGACCAGCGGGGGAAGTTTCGTCGTCGATTCGACCCGACGCGTAGTTACGCCGGCCACTTTGAACACCGTCGAACCAGTTCCACTCATTCGATAGAAAAGGCCGAATCGATCTCCTCGCGCCAGGAGTGCGTCGATCTCCGACCACCGCGGTCTCATGATCGGCTCGAAATCATTGACCGAGTTTTTTGCCGCCGATTCCCAGTCGGCGAACATCTCGGTGGTCAGCTCGGGCGTTTTGCGCGGCACCTCGCCGCTCGCATCGTCGAGTATCTCATAGGCCTGTGCGGTTTCTATCCCGAAAGGCGGGAAGAAAAGTTGGATGTCTCTCGACGGCAACGGTGGTAATCGAAGCAGCTTCTCTCCACGTCCCCAGGCGAGAGCCATCGCGTGCTCGCTGGCGAGAAACGGAACGTCGGAGCCAAGTTCTTCAGCGAGAGCAATGAGATTTTCCTCTGAGATCGGTTTCGGTGAAAGCGTGTTGAGAATGCGAAGCGTCGCCGCGGCGTCGGCACTGCCGCCGCCGAGCCCGCCACCGATCGGAATGTTCTTCACGATTTCGATCTCAAAACCTTTGGGCCAGCCGGTTCGCTCGGCATATAGTGCGGCGGCGCGGTATGCGAGATTCCCCTCCTGCGGCCAGTCGCGCATCTCGTAACACTTGAGCGAGCGCTCGCCGTTCGTCACGCGAAGCTCCAGCTCGTCTCCCAGCTCGAGTCGCAGGAAAACCGTCTCAATGGAGTGAAATCCGTCGGGCTCTCGGCCGAGCACGCGGAGAGCGAGGTTGATCTTCGCCTGCGCGAGCGTGCGTGCTGCTCGCGGGGTCATGCAGCTGCCTCGGAGGCCGGCTGCAGATCGCGAAGCTTGACACCGAGCTGGGCGAAGTAATACGCGCCAATCAGTGTGATGGGAATGAACGAAAAAAGGTGATACCCGATTGCCCACGTCGCTGCCTGCTGTTGGCTGACTCCGTAAATCGCGAGCCCCTGCACGGACATGTACTCGAACACACCGAAGAATCCCGGCAATGCCGGAACGGCGGTGCCCAGTGCTATGAATGCCTGGAGAAACAGCGCGGCGGAAAAGGGGGCGGCAATTCCGACCGCCTTGAAGGAGAGCCAGAAACCCAGCGCGTTGACCAACCAGTGCGCGAGAGTCCAACCGAACACCGCGACGAATCTTCCGGGCTGCCGCAAAACACTCAACCCCTGCACGAATGTCTCGAGCACGCGACGACCACGTTCTTCGACGATTGGCGAGACCCGGCGGGCGAACAGCTCAAAGAGTCGAAGTAGTTGGCCGGGGAAAAAAACGAGAGAGTAGAGAGCGATCAGAAGAATGAGAACGAGCGTGCCTGCTCCTGTCGCGAATGAGCCGAGCGGACGACCCGCAAGCGTTTCGGTGGTCGAGAGTGCGGGGTCGAGCAGCGCCGTTGCCGCCAGCAGCAGCAATACGATCGCGTCGAACAGGCGGTCGACCGCGAGAGAGGCCAATGACGTCGAAAAAGGCACGGGTGTCGCTTTCGTCAGCGCGTATGCCCTCGCAATCTCGCCAGCGCGCGCGGGCACGACGTTGTTCACCATCATTCCCACTGCGGTCGCCCGCCACAGCGGTCGGAGCGAGAGTCTTCCGGCAACTGGCTCGAGGATCGTCATCCACCTGCGCGCGCGTAGGGCGAAGATCGCCGTGGCGCAGAATGTCGCCGCGGTGAAGAGCAAAGGATCAGCCTCTGACAGTCTGTGCGCTACTTCGGTTGGCGAAATGCCGTGGAGCGTCCAGTAGATCAGCGCGGCGCTCAGCACTGCTCCGAGCGCAGCGCGCCATCGGGAACGCAAGTGTTACTCTGTCGCCGCGAGCTCCACCAGATCGACGAGCTCGTCCACGAGCGCGCGTGTCGGCGGAGTTCCACTCTTCTTGAGTGCGCGGCGAATCTCGGCCGCCCGCTCGATGGCGCGCTGCCCGCGGTAAAGCAACTCCTGAATCGGTACGAGCTCGGTGGCAGGTGGTTGCGGTCCGGAGTGTCGAGTTTCGAGCGAACGCATCGTCGCCAGACTCGAGTTCAGCACATCTCTGAGCTCCTGCCCGCGAGGCGGTGTTCGGGCGGCCGCTGGCGGAACTTCGCGCGATGGCGTCGGAACTCGCTTCACCTCGGGTGACAACGTTCCTGGACCGATGCCACCCCCTTTTTCGCGAAGCTGCTGCTCGTAGTGTGTCTTTGGATTGGGAGCAACGTACAAGATGTGCGGCCCATCGTCGTTGTAGAAAAGCTGAGAGATCGGAATGATCAGATCTGCGCGGCGCTCCTCGCGGGCTGGAGCGTATCGCGCCAGCCGTCGCAGACTGTCCTGAACGCGAGCATCCTGCTCCGCCCCCCATGTTCGCAGCGAGCGCACGAGCAGCTTGAGGTCTTCTATGGCGCCGACGAGTGCGCGCTGCATTTCGGGTTCCCAGCTGGTGGCGCCCTGGAGGACGCCAGATGCCACACGCTCGACCGTCATCGCGAGCTGTACGATGCCGCCCGCCTTCGCCATGGTCGCGCTACCGCGCAATCCGCGCGCGGCAGCCGCGAATTGCGTTGCGTCAGCGGGCTCCATTCCACTCTTGTTAACGAGCGACTCCAGGCGATTCAGGTAATCAGTCGCCTCGAGCGAGAAGAAATCCAGCAGCCGGCCCGGCATCGTCATCAGAAATTTCTCCAGATCACATCCGAAAGGTGAGTTGTTTGGCTCTGGGAGTCAAAGCTCGCCCCTTATGACGACCGAGCCGCATGCATTGCATCGTGCATGTCCTTCACGGCGCGATCGAGACCGACGAAAACTGCCCTGCTGATAATCGAGTGACCGATGTTGAGCTCTTCGATCTCCGGAATCGCCGCAACCAGGCCGACATTTGCGATCGTGAGGCCGTGTCCGGCGTGCACCGCGAGTCCGAGATCTGCTGCTCTGCGTGCTGAATCTCGAAGCGCGTCGATCGTCTTGGAGGAGTGAGGTGCCTGCGAGTAGCTCCCGGTGTGCAACTCGATCGCCGGCACACCGAGCTTCTTCGACTGTTCGACCGCCGCCCGGGTGGGATCGATGAAGAGACTCACGCTGATACCCGCGTCGGTCAGCGCCTCGACTGCGTTTTTGATGCGCGAGGGCTCGCTGATAATGTCGAGTCCACCTTCGGTGGTGATCTCTTCGCGGCGCTCCGGCACCAGTGTCACCTGCTGCGGCTTGAGACGACGCGCTATCTCCAGCATTTCCGCTACGCACGCCGCCTCGAGGTTGAAGTAGGTGCGCACACTTTTTTTCAGTCGCTCGACATCGGCGTCCTGAATATGACGTCTGTCCTCCCGCAGATGAGCCGTGATTCCATCCGCTCCGGCTCCTTCGCATATCGACGCCGCCTCAACAGGATCCGGCTCCTGTGCGCGGCGAGCCTGCCGCAACGTGGCGACGTGGTCAATATTGATATAGAGGCGTTGTTGCTTTGCTCGCATTGTCGGCGTCCCTAAGTCGCAGCTCTATCCCGTGGAGAATTCTATCGTGTCGTTTAGAAAAGTTGCTGTCCTATTGTTTGTGACCGCGTGCTCCAGCGCCACCAGAGCGGGGAACAGCGGACAGCTCACCGGCGCGTCAGCACCCAAGCTCGCCGCCGAGCAATTCCTGAGAGCGGTCAAGGCGAACGATCTGCAGGCGATGTCAACGGTGTGGGGAACACAGAATGGACCCGCCCGTGAGACGATGGAACGTACCAGCATGGAAAAGCGCGAGATCATTCTGGTCTGCTACCTCACGCATGACACCTCCCGCGTCGTCGCCGAGGCGCAGGGATCTGAAGGGCGTCGCGACATTCGCGTAGAGCTCAAGAGAGGAAATCTGACGCGGCAAACGACTTTCTACACGATCCGCGGCCCCCGCGATCGGTGGTACGTCGAGAACGTCGACATCGCGGCCGTTCGCGACTTCTGCGGCAATCCCGGAACGTCGGCCGGACGTTAACGCGCCAGCTCTAATGATCTGAGAGCTCGACCAGCACTCCTCCGGTTGATTTGGGGTGCAGGAAGGCGATTCGTTTTCCCTCCGCTCCGATGCGCGGCTTCTCATCAAGGAGCTGAACGCCAGCCTTGCGGCAACGGTCGAGGGTCGCGTCGAGGTCGTCAACCGAAAAGCAGATATGGTGGATTCCCGGGCCCCGTTTTGCCACGAATCGAGCGATCGGCGAAGCGGGATCGTCTGCCTGGAGTAGCTCGACCAGTGGCTCACCGGCGCTCAGGCCGACGATACTCGCGCCGTCAGAATCGTCGAGTGGAACCTCAGTCAGTCCCAGGACATCGCGGAAAAAAGGGAGACTCTCGGCGAGCGCCTCCACAGCGATCCCGATATGCGATACGCGCGTGCCGCGTGGGGTTGATGGGGTCATTAAGTTTAATGATCAGGGGCGACGTCCCCGCACAAAACTAATTGACGAAGTCCGCCGGCGAGCCCCGGGGTCTGGAGAATAGAAAATGTCCAATGCGGTAGAAGTGAACGATTCCGATTTCGAGATGCAGATCGAGCAGCACAAAGGCCTCGCTGTGGTCGATTTCTGGGCGACCTGGTGTGCCCCGTGCCGTATGGTTGCGCCGGTGCTGGACCAGCTCGCCATCGAGTATGAAGGCAAGGCGAAGGTCGCCAAGGTTGACGTTGATGTGAACATCAAGACTTCGACCAAATTCAACGTGCGCTCGATTCCCGCAATTCTATTCTTCAAGGATGGGAAGCTGGTCGATCAGGTGATCGGATTCGTCGGCAAGCCGGCGCTGGCGGAGAAGTTCAAGCAGCACGCTGCGGCGTGATCAGCCGAGTCGGTCGTCAGACGACTCGTGAGGGCCGCAAAGGCGGGGACGGAAGACACGCCAGGTACTCTGTTCCTGGTTAGCACGCCTATTGGCAATCTGGGAGACATGTCACATCGCGCGGTCGAGGTTCTTTCTTCGGCCGCGCTTGTCATTGCGGAAGACACTCGCCACTCGCGGCGGCTGCTGGATCACTACGGTATCCGGACGCCAGTCAGCTCTTATCACGAGCACAATGAAGCGAAGGAGACGCCCAGGCTGATCTCGCGCCTTCGCGCTGGTGATTCTATCGCGCTGGTATCGGATGCGGGAACCCCGCTCATCTCTGATCCTGGATCGCGCCTTGTCGCGGCGGCGTTGGAAGCAAATTTGCCGATCGTCCCAATTCCGGGACCATCAGCCGTGATGGCGGCGCTCGTAGGATCGGGACTGCCACTGGACCGCTTCACGTTCTTCGGATTCCTGCCACGCAAGGGAAGAGAGCGCGCGGAAATCATCGCTGAAATCGTCGATTCGAGCGCAACGGTGGCGTTGTTCGAAGCAGCGAATCGCGTCGCGGCGACTCTCGAAGCGCTCGTCGAGGCAGGAGCCGGCGCACGGCACGCTGTTGTCGCAAGAGAGCTGACGAAACAATTCGAGGAGTTCAGGCGGGGCACGGTCGGGGAGCTGGCGAGTGTTTACAGCAAAGGCGACCCGAAGGGCGAGGTAGTATTGATGATCGGTCGAGCCGATGAGCGGGAGGTATCGAAAAGCGACCTCGAAAGCGAGGCTGCAAAACTCCGTGCCTCGGGAAAGTCACCGCGCGAAGTGATGGACCATCTCGTGTCGACGCTCGGCGCATCGCGCAACGCCGCGTACAGAATTGCGCACCACAGCGAGACCTGACGTCGCATGAAGAGAGGCGATGCAACGCGCGAGCTCATATCGGTGACCAACTGAATGCCTGACTGGAGAATTCGTCCCGGAAAAATCGTCTGCGTGGGGCGCAACTATCGCGAGCACGCAAAGGAGCTCGGCAACGAGGTTCCAATGGAGCCGCTCATCTTCCTCAAGCCGCCTTCGAGCGTGGTGTGGGAGGGCGAGGCAATCGTGTTGCCGAAGGCTTCATCACGAGTCGAGCACGAGGGAGAAATCGGAGTGGTAGTAGGGAAGACTCTTACTCGAGTGTCTGAGGAGGATGCGGCGCGTGGAATCCGATCGATCGTTTCTGTCAACGACGTGACAGCTCGCGATCTACAAAAGACAGACGGACAATGGACTCGGGCGAAGGGATTTGATACCTTTTGTCCTCTGGGAGAGGAGTCATCACAGCTTCCGGACCTCGACAGTCTCACGGTCGTCACGCGGGTCAACGGCGTCGAGCGACAGCGAGGGAAAAGCAGCGAGATGGTCTTCTCGATCCCGTCGCTGCTCGCCTACATCTCACGCATCATGACACTGGAGCCTGGGGATCTCGTCGCCACAGGAACGCCGTCCGGAGTGGGCCCACTCGCTCCCGGCGATGTCGTCGAAGTCGAGATTCCCGGAGTTAGTCGCGTGAGCAACCCCGTTCAAGAGAGCCAATAGTGCCTGCTTACACAGATCGAGTCCTAAGTCTTCCCGAATATCCTCTCGCCCGAATCCCCGAGCAGAAGCGCGAGCTCATCGCCCGCGGAGTCGACGTCATCGATCTCGGAGCGGGTGATGCTGATCTCTCGCCTCCTCCGGCAGTGATCGAGCGTATAACCGAGGCCGTGCGTATTCCTACCATGAGCCGCTATGGTTTCGCGCTTGGCCTTGTCGAGTATCGCGAAGCAGTCGCGCGATTCATGAAGCGGAGGTTCGGGCAGGAGTTTCACCCGATCAGAGAGATTATCCCTCTCATCGGATCAAAGGAGGGAATTTCCCACCTCGCCTTCGCTTTCGTGACGAAGGGCGACTACACGATCGTCCCCGAACCTGGATACAACTCGTATGTGGGTGGAACTCTTCTCGCCGAGGCGACGCCCTACAAGTATCCGCTCAGGCCTGAAAACGGATTCCTGATCGACCTCGACAAGATCCCCGCCGACGTGCTGAGAAAGACGAAGATTCTTTACCTGAATTATCCGAACAATCCGACTTCGGCGATCGCACCCAAAGAGTATCTCGAGGAAATCGTTCGCCGCTGCAGGGAACTGGATATCCTGCTGGTGTACGACAATGCCTACTCCGAGCTCGCCTATGACGGATACGTGCCCCCGAGCATTTTCGAGATTGATGGGGCGCGGGATATCGCGATCGAGTTCCACTCGATGTCCAAGACCTACAACATGACGGGTTGGCGCTGTGGCTGGGCGTGTGGTAAGGCGGAGTTCGTTGGCGCGGTAGCGAAGGTGAAGTCGTTCATCGACACGGGGACTTTCATGGCAATCCAGGCGGCCGCGGCGACTGCGCTCGACAAATGCGCGGATTGGATCCCGACCAACGTCGCCGAGTTCAAGAGGCGCCGCGATGCAGCCGTCGACGCGTTTTGCGAAGCTGGATTTCCCTGCACGCCACCGAAGGCCACAATGTACCTGTGGTGTCCATTGCCGAAGAATATCCCGAGCGCCGTGTTCGGCGAGCGATTGCTGCAGGACGAGGGCGTCGTCGTGCTCCCCGGCTCGCTATTTGGCCCAGGCGGCGAAGGATTTTTCCGCGTGTCGTTCATCACTTCTCCCGAGCGTTTGCGCGAAGCTGCAACCCGCGCCGGGCGCGTGCTGAAACGGCTGCAGTCACAAACCGGAGACGAAATCCGAGCGGGAGCGACTAAACGTCAGGAGGAGCGACAGGGGATGGCGCGAGCCTGATGATTTTCCGACGCGTCGCAACACAGCCCGAGCGCGAGAGGAAGGTATCGCCTTTCTTCCTC
>QHVA01000172.1 GCA_003223425.1 Gemmatimonadota bacterium | reverse complement strand
TCACCGGCAAACTGGCGATGAGGCTGCAGCCGACACAGCGTCTGACTCTCCGTTCGGCGATCAGCACCGGATTCCGCGCGCCCTCGCTCAACCAGAGCTACTACTCGAGCGTCGTCACCAACTTCAAGGCTGATCCAGTCACCGGCAATCCAATTCCGTTCGAGATCGGAATTTTTCCGGTAAACTCCCGGGAAGCCCGTGCGCTCGGTGCGCGTCCGCTGCGGCCCGAATCGTCGCGGAACTTCAGCGCCGGTTTCGCCGTCACGCCTGTCGACAATCTGACTTTCACGAGTGATTTCTATTACATCGCCCTCGATGACCGCATCACCATCACTGGTTTCCTGGACACCGACAGTGTCGCGTCGATACTTCGCAACATCGGGTCGCGCGCCGAGGCCGCGCAGTATTTCACCAACGCGATCGATACCAGGACACGCGGGCTCGACGTGACCGGCGACTACACCATCGCTACGCTGGGCGGCACTGCCAACGTGAATGCGGTTTTCAATTTCACTCGTACAACTATCCCCAATGAGAACAACATTCCTCTGCCGCCCGAGCTCCAGGGAACGGGAGAAGATTTGATCGGCAAATACGACGAGGGGGGATTGCTGGCGATGACCAAAGAGCGTCCAGCCTGGCGAACCAGCGTAACCGGGCAATTCAGGCGAGGGCCTTGGAATGGCCTGGCGCGCTACTCGTACTACGGCAAGTACAGTTCGTCGCTTTATAGCTACAGCGGCGGCGACGTGCAGAACTACAACGGCAAGGGATTGGTTGACGCCGAGGTTGGCTTCGTTCCCTTGCTGGGATTCAAGGTATCGCTCGGTGCGCGGAATATTTTCGACGTTTATCCCGACCGGATGAATGAGGGAAATGGTTTCGACATCTTCCCTTGGCCACCGGCTTCGCCGTTCGGCTACAACGGACGTTTCCTCTACACTCGCGTGGAGCTGACCGGCAGATAATCACCTCATCGCCAAACGCCTCATGACGCATGCAAGGGCCCAGCAACCCCGGGCTCCTTGCATGAGAACTCTTTTTGCTGAGCAAAATCACGGTTTCACGAAACTTTGGGGGACGTCGTGGCAACAGATCTGTCTACTTACCCCGTCGAGCTGGCCTCAACGCTGGCAGGCAGACTCCGCACCGCCAAGCAGGCGCTCGTCACGCAGTGGCTCGATCGAATCACCGCGCGCGTCGCGATTTCCTCGAAGAGAGTTTTCCCAACTCACGAGCTGATCAATCACGTGCCGCTGCTCATCGAGGGCATCGCGGGATACATCAAGCGCCCGGAAAGGGATATGGCCGCCCAGGCTCCCGTCGTTGCCAAGGCAATGGAGCTGGGCGCACTCAGGCACGCCCAGGGCTTCGACGCATATGAGCTTCTCAAGGAATACGAGATGCTCGGAGAGATCATCTTCGACTTTCTGGCGGACACTGCGGAGAACATCCAGGAAGACATTCCCAGGAGAGACTTCCTGGCGTGCTGGCAACGCACGGCGCAGGCGATCGAGCTGATTCGGCAGGCGACTGTCAGTCATTACCTCCGCTTGTTCTCCACCCAGATCAACGAGCGTGAGAACCGACTCCGCAAATTCAATCGGACCGTGGCACACGAGCTAAAAAACAAGGTAAATGCGATCTCCAACGCGTCGGAGATTGTCGCCGAGTCGTGGGCCGATGAATCAGAGCGGAAGGAATTCGAGGAGATCATCGCGAGGAATGCAGACGGTCTCAAGCGAGTATTGGCGAACCTCGAGTCTCTGTCGAGAACCCAGGCCGACTCGAGGCACTGCCGGAACGTGCTTCTTCCAGTGGCCGCGAGCGAAGCCGTTCGCGAGCTCAAGGAAGCCGCCAAGGCGAAAGGAGTCGAAGTGCGCGTTGCGAGCGACCTTCCACCCATCGAGGTCGATGCGGCGACGGTGGAACTCTGCCTCATGAACTACTTGTCCAACGGCATCAAGTATTCGGACAGCGCGAAAGGCGAGCGCTGGGTCGCGATCGTAGCAACCGTCGAAGGCCCTGATACAGAAAAGGACAGAGAAGTCGTTATTCGTGTCCATGACAACGGAATCGGCATTCCGGCGGACAAGCGGGAGCAGCTGTTTCAGGAGTTCTTTCGAGCGCACGGCGACACCGTGACCGACGCCGATAGCAGCGGTCTCGGCCTCAGCATCGTTCGCGAGACAGTCGAATCGATTGGCGGACGCGCATGGGCGGAATTTCCGGAAGAGACAGGTAGCACCTTCGCGTTCGCTATTCCGGCGCGTCGCTGGGACGATCTTGAGACAACGGAAACCACTTCGGAGGAATCACCCACGGCTGACTGAACGTGCGCAGCTTTATTGCGTAGCGTGCCCAGCTTCTCCATACTAGCTGGAACCTCACCACGGTTCTCTTACAATGCAGACCCGTCGCAACTTTATCGCAACGCTCGGAGTCGCTGCCCTCGGAATCGCGAGCCGAGAGGCTATGGCCTCGAGCGAGATTCTGGCGCCGCGCCGAAAGCTGAAACGAATTGGGCTTCAGCTCTACACCGTTCGAGATCTGATGAAGACCGACCTTCCTGGCACGCTCTCCAAAGTTGCCGCGATCGGCTACAAGGAAGTCGAGTTCGCCGGCTATTTTGGTCGAACTCCCGTCCAGATCCGTGAGCTGCTGCGGCGGGATGGACTCAGTTCCCCATCGACCCATCTGCCATTCGAGTCGCTGGAGAGCGGTTGGCAGAAACAGCTCGACGATGCTAAAGGAATCGGCCATCACTGGGCCACCATCGCCTGGATTCCGGAAGACAAACGCAAGACACTGGACGACTGGAAGCGGCACGCCGATTCGTTCAACAAGGCCGGCGCACAGGCGAAAGCAGCCGGAATGCGCTTCGCCTACCACAACCACGATTTCGAGCTCCGAAGTGTGGACGGTCAGAGGCCGCTAGACATTCTCCTTACATCGACCGATCCGTCGCTCGTCGATTTCGAGATGGACCTCTATTGGGTCAAATTCGGAGGCGGCGATCCGCTCGACTTCTTCAACCGTTACCCGAAGCGCTTCGCGATGGTGCACGTGAAGGATTCCTCGGGTCCTCCCGACAACCGCATGGTTGATGTAGGCCAGGGGACGATCGACTTCCGCTCCATTTTCGCGCAGAGCCAGAAGGCGGGCATCAAGCATTATTTCGTCGAGCATGATCAACCCGCCGACCCAATCGCCACGATCCGCAACAGCTACAACTATCTGCACAGGCTGACATTCTGATCGGGCCGGCGAGTCACCGGGTACATGGAGGAATTGCTTCGACATGACGGCTAAAAAAGTCACGCGGCGCAAATTCGTCGCGGACACCGGGAAGATCGGACTCGGTGTGATGATCGTTCCGCGCCACGTTCTGGGCGGGGTCGGCTTTCAGGCGCCCAGCGACACGATGAACTTTGCGGTTGTCGGTTTCGGAGGAATGGGTTCCGAGAACGCCCTCGAGTTGGCTAAGACAGAGAATCTCGTCGCCTTTGCCGATGTCGACTTCGCGTACTCCGAGTCGAAGGTAGCCGAGAAGCTCAAGGACGATCAGAAGAAAGACCGCCCCGAAGGAATCGCTCTCAAGCAGAAATTCGACAAGGCCGCGCGGTATTCGGATTTCCGCGAGATGCTGGACAAGCAGAAGGACATCGATGGAATCGTGATCGCAACTCCCGACCATCTGCATGCCGTTGTCGCGAAGGCGGCAATGCAGAACGGGAAGCACGTGTATGTCCAGAAGCCGCTGACCTACTCGGTTCACGAAGCGCGCGTGTTGCGCGATTTGGCCCTGGCCAACCCGAAGATCATGACCCAGATGGGGAATCAGGGTCATTCGAGCGATGGCGCACGCCTGGTCAACGAATGGGTTCAGGCAGGAATCGTGGGTCCAGTCAGAGAGGTGCACGTCTGGACGAATCGTCCCGTTGTTTATTGGCCGCAGGGCGTTCCGCGTCCGACGGGCTCGCCCCCTCCAGCACCACAGCCTAGTCCGTTTGGGAATCCGTGGAGCTTCCGCTATGTGAATCAGGTGCTGGCATCGGCGATGGGGTCGTATCCCGTACCGCCAGGACTGCACTGGGACCTTTACGTCGGGCCCGTCGCCGAGGATGTGCCATATCACCCGATCTATCACCCATTCAACTGGCGTGGGTGGATCAACTTCGGTGTCGGCGCGCTCGGCGATATGGGGGCGCATCTGATCGATCACCCATTCTGGGCGCTCGGTCTCACTTATCCGACGAGCATCGAGGCGACATCAACACAGTGGGGAACGACACCGGTGCCGCCAGATCCGAAAGCGCCTGCCGCAAGTCGCGAGGCGCGTGGATACAATCGCCCGGTGTCATACCCGGTCGCGACGGCGGTCCACTATCAGTTCCCGGCGCGTGGCGCGCAGCCTCCGGTAAAATTGAGCTGGTACGACGGGGGTCTTTATCCGCCGCGTCCCGACGTCCTACCCGACGACGTCACTCTGAAGAGCGAAGGCGGCGTGATCTTCATTGGAGAAAAGGGAATTCTGATGAACGACACCTATGGATCGAACCCGCGCTTATTCCCCGTCGCTCTTACTGAAGAGGCTGCGCTCGTGCCCCAGACCT
>QHVA01000176.1 GCA_003223425.1 Gemmatimonadota bacterium | reverse complement strand
TGTCGACTCGCAGCGTGTCATTTCCGTGCGCGTCCTCGAAGCTGGCGTGAGATGGAACCCGTATTTGCGCGGAGCCGACTCTCAACGTCCGACCATCGTCGTAAGAGATCACCTTCGGCCGAAAGACAGCGCGGAAGCCGAGCGAGTCTATTAGATAGACCAGTGCCGGCGGAATCGAAACTGCGCTGTCGCCCCCCCCAGGATACACGCGTCCGTACAGCAGCGTGTATTGGCCCGCGCGCGATGCCCCCCAATCCCAGGTGACGCCGCGCCAGACTCCCCAGTTGTGGTCGTGATACGCCTGCGCGTCGATGAACTGCTCGCACTTCGCGTCGACGCACAGCGTGCCCATCGCGCTCGCGCGTAGTGCAGGAACCGTGTAGCCCGAAACGAACCCTCCCCCTCCCCCTCCCCCTCCAGAGCTCATCGAGATTCCCGGGAAATAAGCGTACGGCGCGGGACGCACTCGGAGGTGGACAGACAATCTGCTGCCGCCACCGTTCTCCTCGCGCGCCGACGCGCGCACGTCGTAGTCACCATCCGGAAGGACCGTGACGCGCGAATCGCCGAAGACAAGATTGGCGTCCGCGGTCGAGAACCGAATGCGCGAACGGTCGAGCGTGGCCCCGAATCGCCGTGTCGCGCCGTTCTGTTCTCTGAGCGTGATCGCCAGTTTTCCACCCCACTTTGTTCCCGTGACATCCCCCCCGATGATGAACGAGATGAACGCCCACCGCTTCTGATCGGGCGACAGGACGTTGAAGTAGTGCCACTCGGCCCAGGTATCCCGGTTCGCAACGCTATCCGAAGGCAGGTGGAAGTGATCGATCTCGTTTATTAACTCGGGTGGGCTTGGCGCGCTCCATCGTCTGTCACCGTGGTCGTTCTCCCATTTGCCGGCGACGATCTCTGCAGCTGCGCCTACCGATCGGGTCGCAGAGGGAATCTCGCCAGTCGCGTGAACGGGGTACTCGCGTCCATCGGCAGTACGCGCGTAGAGCAGCCGCCCCTCGATCTGGGGCGCTACCGCTTCGATTTCTGCACGATATCTCGGCGACGCGAACACTTGCCGGTAAAGAAACGGCGCGTGATCGATCGAAAAAAATAGACCCCCGATCCCGCCCGTCTTCATCACTTCGATGTCGAGACCTTCCGGGAGCACGGTTATGGTCCCGCCGCCGACCAGCTTCTCGTTTCGGGCCTGCGACAGCATCGCCTCGCCAATCGACAGCAGGACGATCATCACCGCGACCCCAATTCCGTAGCCGACAAAGAGGAGCAGCGAGCGCCACGGCCGATACGCGATGTTTCTGAAAGCGAGTTGGCCGATCACGCGGAGCCGTCCACGACTTTGCCATCGCGCATGTGAATCTTCCGCCTCGCGGCGTCGGCTAAGCCTTCGTCGTGCGTAACGACGACGATGGTCGTTCCGTCGGCATTGAGCCGTTGGAAGAGCGAGATGATCTCAGCGCCGGTGTGAGCGTCGAGCTCGCCGGTTGGCTCGTCGGCGAGAACAAGAGTTGGACGATTCGCCAATGCGCGCGCTATTGCCACACGCTGCTGCTCCCCGCCCGAAAGCTCTGACGGACGATGACGCTCGCGGTTGCTCAGACCGACGTAGGCGAGGAGTTGCGCCGCCCTCTCTCGTCGCTCCTCGCGTGGCACCTTTGCCTCCGCCATCGGCAGCGCGACGTTCTCGAGTGCCGAAAGAATCGGCATCAGATAGAAGCGCTGAAAGACGAACCCGATGTTGTACAACCGAAATGATGTCGCCTCCCAGTCGCTCATATCGTCGACGCGTTTCCCCCCGATCTCAACCGTTCCGGACGTCGGCTGATCGATTACGCCGATGAGATTCAGCAGCGTCGACTTACCACATCCCGACGGTCCTACTATCGCGACGTAGTCTCCTCGCTCCACGTCCAGCGTCACACCCTGGAGCGCGTGTACGCGCTCCGCACCAAGTGCGTAGTCGCGACGCACGTCGCGCAGCGAGACGATGGGCCGCTCGTCAGGCGCCGCTGGAGTCTGAGTGGGCTCCGTCACGCGATTGCCTCGCGACGCAACGACTCGGCGATCGGTAGCGATGCTGCTCGCCAGGCGGGATAAACGCCGGCGGCAATTCCACTCGCAACTAGCAGTGCCAGCGCCGTCCACGCTGAACTGGGCTGAAACAGAAAAAAGTCGATCGCCATCGGCAAACCCGGAAACGCCGACAGAATCGCGTTGAGGTAGCGCGCGGTAGCCAATCCGAGTCCGAGGCCAATTAGCGCACCGGCGAAGCTGATCGCGACGCCCTCGAGCACTACCTGCTGAACGACGTGCGCTCGCGACACTCCGATCGCGCGCATGACGGCAATCTCTCCCGAGCGTTCGTTGACCGAGACGGTAACAAGTGTCGTAACCAGCAGAAAACCAACGAAGAGACTCACCGCGCCCAATATGAAAGCGAGCTGCCGGAAGTAGCTGAGTCTTTGATCGACCTGCGCGATCGCCGTTGCAATCGAGATCGCCGACACGCTCGGGATGTACGTTTCTATCCATTCTCGTACGCGATCGGGATCCGCGCCTTTGCGGACCCGAATCATGAACAGCGATGCATGGTCATGGCGCGCTTGCCCTTCCATCGCCTCCAGAGTCTCGCGCCGGACGGCGGCGGCCGATTGGTCCGCTGCCCCGTAAACGAATCGCGCTCTGCCCATGAGTACGAGCTTCCTTTGTCCCGAATAAGTCCTGGTCTGCGGATCGTAGCCCGTTGCGACGGCTAGCGTATCACCAATCCGAGCTCGAAGCCGCCTGATCAGATAATCGTTCGCTACGATCGCGTCCGGAGTCGTCACATCGCGGCCCGAAAGAAACTCATAGTCTCCCTGAACCGTCGGGTCGATTCCGAGAACTGCGCTGCTCACGTCCCCCTGCCCTTCCCCCTCCCGGTTACGGATCGGAATGTGAATCGATGCGCCGAGTACGGGACTGATCTCCCGGATGTCGGGATTGTTACGCAGAACGCTCGTAATCGCGGCGACACCCGGGATCGTCGCGTCGGTGTCGAAGGGCAGTGTTCCCTTGGGTGCAAGCCGGAGGTCGAACCCCCGCGAGACGAGCAGCTCGCGGAACGACTCGCGCATTCCCGTTGCCAGCATCACCATGTCGAGCAGCATCGCCGCGGCAACCGCAACGCCTAGTACGGCCAGCAGCGTTCTTGCGCGATGACGGATAAGCGACGCCTGCGCCAGCGTTGTTCTCACTCAGCGCCCAAACAGCACGAGTGGCGGCGTACGTACCAGTCGGAGCGACGCCAGTATTCCTGCGCCGATGCCAAGCAAAAGGGATAGTGACACCGCGAGCGCGACGATCGGCGGCGTGACCATCGAAAAGGCGAGCGGGGTCCTATACAGCGCCTGGTAATGCCAGTTGACGAAAAGCGAGGCCGCCCAGCCGAGCGCGACGCCTAACACGCTGCCCAGGACGGCGACGAGTGCAGCCTCGATGATGATGGACTGAACGACGGACCACCGCGATATACCCATCAACCGCAGCGCAGCGATGTCGCGCCGGCGTTCCTCGACCTTGAGCACCATGATGCAAAGCAGAAACACGGAACTGGCTACGATCGTGATGACTCCGATCGCGCGATGGAATCGACTCACAACCTGAAAGGTGCGCGATGTTTCGACGGCGATGTCGCGAGAGCGGTACGCCCTGAATCCGAACGCGACGTGATTGATGCGGTTGACTGTCTGTCCGATATTCGCGGAGGGTTTTGTTGCAATTGCGAACCGGTCGACGCGATCGCCATAGCCAGAAACTTGTTGCAGCTGGTCAAGGTGCATTCGGAGCAGAAAATCACCGCGGGCGACTTCCGACGGATCGGCGCCACGCCTGACAATCGCAGCAATCAGTACAGTCTCCGGCGCGGCGGCGATCGGCGTGTAACCGGTTCGCGTCGCAGTCATCACTGCAAAGTCATCAGCCCCTGGCCGCGACGAGACCGTGACGCGATCGCCTACCTTTAGATTGGCCCGCGCTGCGAAAGACTCGTCAATGGCGACTGTACGTGGCTGGTTCTGCTGTGTCTGCAATAACAGCAGCGCGCCAATGAGCGTGAGAAGCACGCCCGAAAGCTAGCCGCGCTTCACTGCCCTGTCTGCAATTGGCGCAACGAGCACCTGCACCGCTAACGCAGGACCGATCGATAGCTCATGACGCGCTGCCCCTCCCATTCCCCCTCCGCCTACCGCGAGGGTGATCGGGCCATCGTACGGTGCGCGCGATCTCACTGTGATTCGCTTCCCCGGCAGAATCGAGAGCTCGGCGAGATACCTGAGCATCTCCGGAT
>QHVA01000054.1 GCA_003223425.1 Gemmatimonadota bacterium | reverse complement strand
TCTCTGGTGGGCAGCCGGCTACAACATCGTGGCGCTTCCGCTGGCCGCGGGTGTGCTCGCTTCTCGCGGTATCGTGCTCAATCCCGCCATAGGTGCGATCCTGATGTCTCTGAGCACAGTCGTAGTCGCTCTCAATGCGCAACTGCTGCGTCGCGCGAAGCTATGACCGGATGGATCCACTGACCGAAGTCGCACAGACTCATCGCCATACCTCGGAGCGCGCGGCGTTAGTCCGTCGCGGGATTTGGCTCAGCTACGCGACGATCGGATATAACACCCTCGAAGCGATCGGATCACTCGTCGCTGGTGTCCTCGCGGGCAGTGTTGCCCTCGTGGGTTTTGGCGTCGACAGTGTCATCGAAGTGACGGCAAGTCTCGCCGCACAATGGCGCCTTCGATCGGATTTGAATCCGTCCCACCGCGAGCGTGTTGAGCTGCTCACCATGCGGATCGTAGGGATCTGCTTCATCGCGCTCGCGATCTACATTCTGTTCGATGCTGCAAGCACGCTAGTGAAGCGTGCGGCGCCGGATCGAAGTCCCTTCGGCATACTGATTCTGGCGCTGTCTGTGATCGTGATGCCCGTTCTCGCCCGTAGCAAGAAGCGCGTAGCGCGCGAATTGACGAGCAGTGCTCTGGAGGCAGAGGCAACGCAAACTTCGCTCTGTGCCTATCTGTCGGTGATCGGCCTCGTCGGCATCTTACTTAACGCGGTTCTCGGATGGTGGTGGGCAGATCCTGTTGCCGCTCTGGCCATGGTCCCGATCATCGCGTGGGAGGGGGTCGAGGGAATTCGCGCTGAGGCTTGTTGCTAGGGGAGAATGGAAGGACAACCGATGGCGGGTTCCAACCGACCTTAGCTTCAACGCCATCAACGCGTTGTTTTGGGAGATCTGCAGGTTCGTCCTTCGCGCACTTGACCCTATACCTCCGTATAAGGTTAGGATTCAGTTGTGAATGAATCCCGCGTTTCTTCGATGAGGATTGGCGAAGCCGCCGAGCTGGCGGGGGTCAACGTCCAGACGCTGCGCTACTACGAGCGGACGGGTTTGCTTCCGAAAGCGAGTCGCAGGTCCTCAGGCTACCGCCAGTACGATAAGGACACCGTGCGGCTCGTGCACTTCATCAAGCACGCCCAGGAATTGGGCTTCACGCTGCGCGATATCTCGGAATTGATTGCGCTGCGCAAGAACCCGAAGAACTGCGCGAGGGCTGGCGCTTTGGCGCTGGCAAAGGTGGAAGAGATCGATCGGCGGGTGAGGAGACTCACCTCCATACGAAAGACTCTCGCCGAGCTTGCGACCGCGTGCAGGAATGGCGACGCAGATCACGAGTGTCCGATCATCGAGGCCCTGACCGATGGTCACGACTGAACGGTTACAGGAGTCTCGTACTTACCTTGGTTCTTTTTCTTTTCGGAGGATCCGAACATGAATTCTGAATCTTGCTGCTGCGACTGTCCCAACTGCACCTGTGGGTGTGAGCCCGGGAGTCCCTGCTGCGGTAATTGCTGCGGGAGCAAGTGACGGACGCCCAGGAAAAAAATCCAGAGTCAAGCGACAGCTCGGGCGCCAAGTCGCTCGGGCTGCTCGGCTCGGCAACTGGAGGCCTGGGAGCGGCGGTCGCGGCTTTTTTCGCGACCCTCTGCTGCGTTGGCCCCTCGACGGTGGCGCTGTTTGGTGCCGGCGGAGCGCTTGCCGCTGCGTCGCTCAAACCTTACCGACCGTATCTGTTATTGGGATCGCTAGCCATGATCCTTTACGGATTCTGGCGGATGTACGGAAGTGCGCGAAGGCGACAAGGAGCCGCGTGCCCAACTCGTGTGGGACGATTTGCGCGGGGTGCACTCTGGGTGGCGGCAATCGTTTGGGTTTCAGCGGCATTGCTGTTCAGAGCATAAACGATGAAACGCAAATCACATCTTTCCGGAATTGCGTTGGCGACTGCGCTCGTCGCGTGTCAGCCTCCTGGTCCTGATCGACCCCATACTTCGTTAGGATCACAGGCGCAGGAGCTCCGCACAGCGTTCAACGCCGACAGCGGGAAGGTGCGCGTCGTGATGTTGGCTTCGCCAACGTGAGGGACGTGTCTCCGGGGGGCCTCCGGAGTCGAGAAGTCGCTGCTGGCAAAGCAGCCCGACACGACGCTGCGGACTTACGTAGTCTGGGTGCCGAAAAAGGGTGCAGCGGAAGGAGACGTGGGTGTAGCCACACGCGTGGTGCCTGACGTCCGCGCTCTCCATTACTGGGACGGAACTGGCGTAACCATGCAACAGTGGCGGCAGGTTTTAGGCGTGAACGAAGACGCGTGGGATGTCTATCTCCTCTACGATCGATCGGCGAAATGGACCGGCGATTTGCCGCCTAAGCCGCGCTTCTGGATGCACCAGCTCGGCGGCCTCGACGACAGCAGATACCTCGATCCCGATGTCTTTGCCGCTCAGACCAACGCCGTACTTAGGTCACAATGACCGCGGAAGATTCGGTGCAGCTCCTCTCGACGATTCGGTGCCCTCGCTGCGGTGGTGAGCGCGAGGAGCAAATGCCGACTGATGCGTGCCAGTTCTTTTATCAATGCACGCACTGCGGAGAAGTGCTCCGGCCTCTCTCCGGCGACTGCTGTGTTTTTTGCTCCTACGGCACAGTCGTGTGCCCATCGATGCAGACTCAACCAGATCAGAAAGGCTGCTGCTGAAAGGCGACAGTCAAAGAAAGTGTACCGCGCCGCTGATATCGCCTACATGTTTGAGGGTCGCAACATTCACGTCTCTCCGGCTGGCGGCGTCACGAGCGGCTCGTGGTACCCGGGAACAACATCAATTTCGGAACGGCGCCTTGATGCCCACTGGCACCGCGGTCGTGCCCCAGTGCAAACGGAGCACAGCTTCGTCGCGAAGCACTGACGGAAAGTAGATCGCGAAAGACTCCATATGCGATACCTGCTCCGGCGTCACGTCCACGCGAAGCACATCGAGGTTGGCGCCTGGATACGGTCGGTGAAACGTGTGCGCGGCGCGGCTGAAGATAACGGTCCACGGCGCGTGCTCGCGCGGAATCAGCCAAAGAGAGTACTCACCAGCGCGCAGCGATTTTCCTTCGATAAGCACGTCACGACTGAAGGTGATGCGCGTCGCCGAATCCGCTCCCGGATGCCAGACGCTGTCCCACGGCACGAGAGCACCAAACAATGCTCGGCCGCGCGCGACCGGGCGCCCGTACTCGACCGAGATCCTGGTGAACGCGATCATCTGCGTCACGCTGCCGCGCTGGCTGAATGGGTACCCCTGCGCTACCGATAATTGGGGAGCGAGGGCGAACACCAGAGACGAGCAAACTAGTAATTGGCGATTCATGGGGCAAACCAACTGAAGACTACCGGCCGGGGGCATTGGGCGAGCCGGCTTAGGGCTGTGCGCTGTTTCTTGAATGCATTTGAGCCCCGCCCGCAGCCCTCAGCCGCTCCGCCCATAGCCCCTAGCCGGTAGTCTTCAGTTGCAGTTAATCAAAAGCCGGTGGTCTTCAGTTGCAGTTACTCAGAAGCCATATCGAATCCCGACCTGCACCTGTCGGGGATCGCCGAGTCCGTTACGGATCGTGCCATCGAAGTTGAACAGCAGTGATGTAGAGGATGGATCGCGGAAGTTGTCGCGATTCAGAACATTAAACACTTCGACCAGCGCTTCCACCTGTCCGCGGCCGCGCGTGCGGAACGGACGCGATAGACGAATGTCCCAGCTCGCGAACGCGTTGTCTCTGCGAATCGTGTTGCGTAGCAGGATGCTCCCGTTCGGGCAAATCCTGTCAGCCGGAGAAGTCGCACGTTCCCCAGTACCCTGGTTGTTGGCGCCGCATTTCTCCGAGGTGGGCTGAGCGGAGTACCAGCTGAAGCGACTGTTGCCGTAAATGTCCCACGGGAACTTGTAGAGCGCCCACAGGTTCAGGCGGTGACGCTGATCCCGCTCGCTGTAGTTGTACTCGCGATCGAGACGATCCGCCCGCGCGTAGCGGAAGCTGAACGGGTCGCGCTCGTTGTCGTCGTCCGACTTGTCGACTGCAAGTGTGTAGTTCGCCTGATACTGGAAATCCGGATCAGCCAATCTGGCGAGCCCGAACGTGACTCCGTTGTAGCGCGATTTCGCCGAGCTCTCGACGACGGTGAGCGTGCCGACCCCGTTGGCAGTGCCGTTGAGGCCGCTGGTCCAGGGTGAGCCAAACACCGCATCGTTGCGATTGATGAAACGCGTGAGATGATCTGTCGCCGCATAGGTGTAGCTCACCGATGCCGCCACCTGACTGATGATCTCCTTCTCGTAGCCGACCGATGCGCTGATCGTCCGAGGATTCTCGAAATCCTTGTCGAAGACGAAAATGTCGGGCCGGAACGGCGCGCCGGCGGGCGCGGGCAACAGCGAGTTATAGTTCGGCGGCGGCCCGAGGATTCCGGTAAGCGCGCTGTTACGGAATATTGTCTGGCCAATCGAGCCATTGGTGCTGCGCGTGCTGGCGAGATTGAGTCCCGGAATGCGCGCATAGTAGAGTCCAGCGCTCGCGCGCACGAGATCTCTCCCATCGCCGTTCACATCCCACGCGATGCCTAGCCGAGGCTGGAACATCTTCCAGTCGGACGGAATCGTGCCGTCGGATGGGAAAGTGTAGGTGCCGGTGCTGTTCGTCACCGTCTTTCCGATGAAGCCGGCGAAAAACACCTGCGACGGCGGCGTAATTGGATCGGGCTCCTTCTGTCCTTCCCAGCGCAATCCGTAATTCACAGTGAGATTCGGCGACGCCTTCCAACTATCCTGGATGAATGCTGAGAAATCGTGTTGCGGGATGTTCTGCGTGCCCGCGTCTTCCACCGAGCGACCGCCGACTCCCGCCTGCTGCAGGTAGAGCAGCACCGGTCCGGAGATCGACGTGCCTACGGGGCAGGTGCCGGTGGTGGTCGTGATGACCAGCACGCCCGCCGCGTTGCTGCACTCGACGTAGTTGTTACCGAAGCGCACGTAGTTCTCGAATCCAGTCACTGAGTTGAAGATGAAGCGACCGTTGGCGAAGCCGATGAACGTCTGCGTCTCCGCCGTGCGGTTCCACTCGAAGCCGGTCTTCATCAGATGGTTACCCCGCACCCATGAGATGTTGTCTAGCGCCTGAATGCGGGTGTCGTGCGCCTTGATCGGAATGAAGAACGGCATGCCGAATCTGAATCCGTTGGCGAAATCCATCCCGGTGTCGGAGAACGGCCGATTTTGCCCCGGTATCTGCGGACCGGCATACGGCCGCGGGCGATCCTCACGCGCGAGCTGGAACCGGAACTCGTTGTCGATGTTGTTGGTGAGATTCGAGATCAGGCTGCCGTTGATCGCGTTCGAGTAATCCTTCTCGATCGCATTGGAGCTTCGCGCCCAGGTATCGACGTCAAAGGTGCCGTTGTTCTGCCGGGAGTTGGTGAAGTTGTACTTGAGCGACGCGATGTTGATGGGGTTGACGCGCCAATCGAGCTTGACCATTGCAACCTGCGCGTCGTTGGTGCGCGTAATCGGGCCGAAATCGTCAGCGAGCACGCCGGTGAACGCAGTCGCGAGGTAAGTCTTGAGCGAATCGAACGCGGGATTGCTCGGACGATTCTTTTGCTTGACCTCCGTATAAACCTGCTGATCGTAGGCGGCAAAGTAAAAGAACTTGTCCTTGACGATCGGACCGCCAAGCGTGGCACCGAACTGGTGCTGTCGGAAATCGGGCTTGAGAGTAAGGCCGGCGTGCGTCGCGTCGGACGAGATTGCGCCGTCCTTTCCGAAGTAGTGGAAAGTGCCGTGCATCTCGTTGGTGCCGCTCTTGGTGACGACGTTGACGAATCCACCGCTTGATCTCCCAAACTCGGCGTTTGCGCCTTGCGCAGTGACGACCATCTCGCGCACGGCGTCGAGATTGAAGGTGAAAGGCGGACGTTGACCTCCACGCTGCTCGCCGAAGAACGGATTGTTGAAATCGGCGCCATCGACGGAGACGTTGTTGTGGATGCCGCGCTGACCACCGACAGAGATCACGTCGCCGTCCGGTCCCTGCGTGACTGCGACGTTCGGTGTGAGCAGCGTGAGATTGAGATAATTGCGGCCGTTGTTCGGCAGCGCGCTCACTACCATAGCAGGCAGTCGTGTCGCCTCGGCTGTCTTCGTTGCTTCCACGACTGTCTGTCCGAGAACGGTGACGCCGGCCAGCGTCGTCACCGCCCTGGCCATCACGAGCGGGACCTCGACGGTCTGCCCGACGTTGACGATGATGTTCGATTTGTTGTCGGGGACGTAGCCGACGGCGCGTGAGCTGACCTGGTAATTGCCGAGGGGGACGAGCGTCGCTACGAAGATACCCTGGTCGGTCGATTTGATGCTGCGGGTGAAGTTCGTCTCGGTATTTCGGATGGTGACGACGGCGGAGATTGGGCGGCCGCTCGAGTCGGTGGTGGTGCCGCGCAGGACGCCCGTCGTCGCTTGCGCTTGAGCGTTGAGCAGCGATGGGCTTAGAAAGATCGTGAGCGCTGCGATCAGGATGGTTGGAAATCGCAGTGATGATGTGGAGGCAGCGCGCCGGTTCATGCGGGAACTCCGTAATGAAGGTGGCTGGGTCTCGAGACTCTATAAGTCTCTTGTGGTCGATCTAACGTAACTCCGGCGGTTTCTTGTGGCGAGTTATTCTGAAAGCGACGCGTATGGATCAGGCGCTGGTAGGCATCCACAAAACTGAAGCGGGGAGCGTTCAGCTTTGCAGCTGTTTAGCTCGGAGCCTTTCGAACGGCGTTCTAAATGCGGGAACAAACGTCGCGAGTCGCGCTCGCTAGCAAATGCTGGAGAACCAAGAAAAACACCGGCCCTTTCGGAGCCGGCGTCTTTCTACGTTAACTCGACCTTCTAGCGCTTTCTGCCGGCCGCTGCCGGAGGACCCGGTGGCGTTACCGGGCGATTGGAGACGCCCGGCGTCACTGGGCGGTGCGCCAGTCCGCCTTCCTTGTTGGCGGTCTCGGGACGCTTCTCACTCGCCGTTGCGTTCGCTTCGGCGGTGAGCTGTCTGTCGGTCGCCTTCTGCATCAGTCGCGCATGAACGCGCGCGAGTGCAGCGTCGGACTTGAGCCCGCGATTCATCAGGCTCCCCGTCACGAAGAGCGGAACTGCGAGCGAGCGGTCGTGCGGAGCAGTCTTCGCGAAATCGCTGACCTTGGAGCCATCGACACCGCGGCCAATGAGCTGGCTGCCGGCGACCACTTCGTCGCTCGTAGGCTTCCGTCCGCCGTTCTCCAGTGCTGCTTTTGCTTTCTTCATGTTCTCGGCGCTTTCGTCGATCGACTTCTCGACCTCGGCCGGTTTCGTGCCCTTGTTCGCAAGTCTCAACGCCTGCTGCTCGAGAGCTTTCGCGGGAAGAGAATGCGAGCGCGCATCGGCAATCGTCGCCAGCACATGGTCAGCTACTTTTGCCGGGAGCACCTGCCGGAGTCGGGCAGAAGGATCTTTGGGCGTTTGAGCAGATGCCGCCGAGGCGAGCATCAGCGTAGCCGCAATCAATAGGCGCTTCATCAGAGTTTTCTCCATCATGAACAAGGTTTAGCGTTCACTAAGTAAGACTGCCGAGCGAGGCCCAAAGGTCACCTGCTGCTCTGGTTCGCGGAGAGAATTCTTGTAAGCTGGATGTCAGCTTTCAAAAGCAATATGCGCCGATTATTTCTAACCGGCGCATAGATCCCGACGTGTCGCTCTTACTGTCGACCCGCGCCAGTAACCGCCTCTCGCGCCCGTCTCCGCGAATTCACCATCGTGAAGTCGGCAAGATTGAGCGCGTAGTTCGAAATTGCTTTGTTATTCCACGCCGCTGCTTCCGACGTGTGCCCGAGGGCGGCGTGCGCCTCCGCGATGCGATTCATCACCAGCGGGTTCGTCGTATCGGCCGCCATCAAAATCCTGAGCGCATCTGCGGCCTTGCCTTGCTGCGTCAATTGAAACCCCTCGGCCGCTGCAACCATGTTGTTCGACACACTCGCATCGGCGTCCGCTCTCGCTTTGAGTGAGGCGAGCTCCTGTGCCGCGGGCGACCAGTGCTTGAGCATAGCGTGACTCATCGCACCGTAGTAGTAAACCGCCCACGGCACATCTGCGCTCGCCGCTTTCGCCATCGCCAGCGATTGATGCGCAGCGCTCGCGTTGCCGGCGTTGGCTTGCACGGCCGCGAGCTGCGCGTAAGCGATCGCGGCAACCTGTGGATTGTGTTGCGCCTTGGCCTCGGTGGCGATCGCGTCTAGCTGTGTCGCCAAAGCCGCGCCGGAACCCTGGAGCGCGTAGGTCCCGGCGATCTGCCGCATGTAATTCAGTTTCTGCGACGGGGTCCACGCATTGGCGATTGCCTGATTGAGATAGGCTCTCGCCTGGTCGTATTGTCCCTGCAATGCCGCCACCTCGGCGAGTCCAGCGTAAGCCTCGGGGAATCTCGGTGAGAGCGATGCCGCCTGTTTATAGTGCGCAGTCGCTTCGGCAAAATTTCCGTTCCACTGGAGAATCTCAGCGTACGTATCGTGCGGATTCGGCGCGTTTGGGTTCAGTTCCACTTGTCTCTTCGCCGCTGCGAGCGCGGCGGCGCGATCTCCTGCGAACCACGAGAGGTACGCAAGACTATTGTAGCCGACCGGATAATCCGGGTAGCGCGCGACGAACTCCTGCATCGCCGGCAAAGTCGTGGCGAAAATACCACCGGCTGCCATGAACCCGGCGAGACGATCCGATGGCATCAGCTGACTCGCGGTGCGGAAGAAAACTTTCATCGGCTCGGGGTGGTTGAGCGCTGCCTCGCGATAAGCGAGAGCGAGTACGACCTCGCTAGTGTTGCCGTGCGAGGTGGCATCCTCGACGCCTCGATTCACTTCGGTGGTCAGCTGCGCGGGAGTGAGCGTGCCATCGGTGCTGGCAAACAAGACACGGGCGAGCCCGAAATTCGGATCCGCATCGATCGCCGCCTTGAAATGCGAAGCCGCGGACTCAAACGAGATGTTCTGGAGGTCGTTGACTCCCGCTCGGAATTCGGCGACTGCTCGCGGGTTCGAGGTACTCAACTTGAGAGCGGTGTCGGTCTGAGATCGGACAGTCAGCGGGAGGTAGAGAATTGCGCCGGCAGCGACGAGAGCGAAGAGACGCATATGCATACCCTCCCTGGGTGGGGATTGGAGGAGGCCAAGATTGGTCGGCCCAGCCAGATTAATAGGCGTGGTAAACCGCGGCGCGGCAAGTCTGAAAATGATGAATAAAAATTTTTGCGTTCGTAGAGCGCAGACGGACGATGCGCGCGACATTCTCTCCTGCTTGGTCTCGGCTTTCGACGAGTACCGCGCTCAGTATACCGCTGACGCGTTCGCTGATACGGTTCCTAATCTGGAGTCGCTCAAGGATCGGCTCCGCACGATGTTGGTTTACGTCGCGGTTTCCGACGCCGGCGAGATCATTGGAACGTTGGCTGCCGCGCTGACGGGCGAACGTGAGGGACATCTTCGCGGCATGGCAGTGCACCCAGACTTTCGCAACCGCGGGATTGCAAAGGAGTTGTTGACGGCGGCGCTGGACGACCTTCGCGCGAATGGCTGCAAGCGAGTAACGCTCGATACGACTGCGCCACTCAGCCAGGCAATGCACTTTTACGAATCGAATGGATTCCGACGCACAGGTCGGGTGAGCGATTTTTTCGGCATGGATTTGTACGAGTACGCCAGGAGTCTCGAAACGTAGAGCAGGACAGATCGCGCGCAAAGTCATTGCGCGGCATGGGACTACTAGCCGTCGCTGTTTGGCGTCAGTTCGCTTGTCACGCGCTGCCTGATGGACCATCGACATGATCGATTGATCTAACCGGCTGAGCGATCTCGGTGTCGGCTAGGGCGACGAAAACCGCGGCGTCGACAACGAGCAAGCCGCCGATTAAGGCGTACGGCCCGAGAATGTCGTGGAGCAGAATTACGCCGAGTATCGCCCCGACAACAGGCTCGAGGTTGACGAACACGCCGGCTTGCGACGCGGGTACTCGAGCGAGTCCCCAATTCCAGAGGTACGTGGTGACCGTCGTCGCAAACAGCCCCGATGCAGCGACCGACGCCCAGGTGCGAAATGAGAGATGCGCGCTTGGAAAACCCTCTGTCCCGACGACCCACGCGGCGAGGAGCACAGTACCGGCAGTCATGACATAAGCGCTCGTGATCATCGGCGAGTAATCTTGGCCTCGGCCCGCGCGCATCAGTCGCTGGCTGAGGAGAATCCAGGCGACCGCCGCAATCAGCGAAGCGACGACCAATAAATCGCCTACCGCAGTTGCTTGAGCGCCCGCTTCTCCCGTCGATGCGCTGAATGCAATCAGCGCCGCGCCAACCGTCGATGTAATCAGTGCTATCCATCGTCCAGCTGCCACGCGTTCGTGAGCGAAGATTGCTGCTCCCGCTGCCAGCAGCACGGGCAGATTGCCGACCATCAGTGACGCATGAGAGACTGTGGTGCGATCGAGTCCCGCGAATTGAACGATGAACTGAACCGGAACTCCGAGGAGTGCCGCCGCGAAGAAAAGCGGCATGTCACGTCGCGCGATGCGTGACTCGGCGCGTCGAAGTCCACGGAAGGTTGCGGGGGCGAAGCCGAGTGATGCGAATAGGAATCGGTACAGCACCATGTGGCCGACCGATAGCTCGGTCAGTGCCCATTTGCCGAAAAGAAATCCCGTTCCCCAGAGGCAGCCGGCCGCAGCGAGTGCAGCGAAGGCCCGCGATCGCGAACTCATCCCTCAATAAGTTCGCTGCTAATCCCCGTTATAAAAGCCCTCGCTCCACTTGACTACCTGGACGGTGAGTGCGTCGTGGTGCCCGTCGCCATCTCCGTCGCTCTGCGAGAGTCCCTTCTGTGCGCGCGCAACGAGCGCGCGTAGATCGGTCTCGATTTCGGGAAGCGTCGTGCCGCGGCTCCGCTCGGTGTGAACGTGCTGGCGCACGGCTTTACGCAGTGAGGTCAGTGCGGTGAGCGTAGAACCAGTAGCTCGTCGCAGCGCGCGGTCGAGCTCGTCGGGAAGTAGGTTGGTTGGTCCGTTGGCTGGTGACATCTGCGGCGCCCTGAAAGAGGGAAGGCGTCGCCAGAATCGCCAAAGTATCGTGCGTCACGCATGCGGCCGACTGCGATCTGGTGGCGTTCCGCAGTGCCAGAACATGCGAGGTTCGACGCGTGCTAGGCGTCGTTATAGTATTCGATAATCGACCATTTAACGATCTGTTCCATCAGAAAATCGGCGTTCGTTAGCTCGTGCTCACTGAGAAGGACTGGATATCGGCGGGCGCTTTCCCGCGCGCAGGCCTTCATCGCGATGATCATTTGGGCCGGACCAACGCCGGAATCCCTTAGTGATCTGACACATGCTCCGACGCACTCGCGCAGCTCGGCCATCGAAACGGCGCTGGTTCTAACGACGTCGTGAAGGGCGACGTGAAACAGGCGCGCCATCTCGTCGGGAATGAACGAGGGCTGAATCTGGGTTCGCGAGCGCATCTCTGGCATGTCGATCCTCGGATCGTGCGGAACGGCGTCGCCAGTAGCGCCTGATCTTCCGAAGGAACCGGAAGGAGCACGGGCTGGTGGCCTAAGCCCCGCGCTGGCTTTTGTGAGCCTTTTTGAACGTACAGCTTGCCACGGCCGGGGGCAATACTGACATGATCAAAGCGCCCGAGCACCGGTATGAAGGCTCCCAGCTTGAACCGCTGCAACGCTGAGCGCTCCCCGCTTCAGTTTTGTGGATTCGTACCGCGGCCGAGATCTACCTAGCGCAGGACCGCCTGACGCAGATGCTTCGCGATCGTCCGCGCCGAATCGAGCGGGCTCTGATTCGTGGTGTCGACCACCAGCTCCGGCGTCGGCATCTTCGGACGATCGAAGGCGCCCGACTCGTCGAGCTTCCGATACTTGTACACATCTCGCAACTTGCCGAAGCGCTCGCGCGGCTCTGATGTGATACGCTTCTCCAGCTCCTCGTTGCTGCAGCGCAGCTCGATGAAGTGAAGAGTTCCCATCCCCGCGATCACTCGCTTCTGCAGCGCGGGAATGAAATTGTCGGTGACCGTCGCCTCGGGCGCGAACGTCATTATGACTCCGCCTACTTTCGCTTTGAGCGCAGCCTCGACCGTCACGTGCCAGAGATTCTCGCGCAGCACGATGAACGCCGGAGTACCGAAAGGGAACAGCGAGGTCGCGAGATCAACCACTGCATGGTTGTGGAGCAGACTGAATCCCGTTTCGGCGGCGAGATGCTCGCCGACGGTCAGTTTGCCGACGCCGGGCCGCCCGTAGAGGAAGATGATCTGCGTCATGCGTGCATCGGCTGGATCTCCCTCCTTTCCTGCATTCCCTCGAGCTCTCTAGCGAACCGCCTTGGCTACGTACGCGAGTATTGCCCAGTAGTGAGCAAAACTGCCCGCCATCACGCACAAATGCCAGATCTCGTGTGATCCAAAAAGACGACGTGCGGCACCTTCTCGCACTCGCGGCCAATCCACCGCGTGCATCACTGCGCCAATCGTGTAGATGATTCCCCCAGCGAGAATCCAGTAGAAGAAGCCCAGCGGGGCTGCGGCGAGCAGAGGGCGGATGACGACAAGCGCAATCCAACCCATCCCGATGTACAGCGCCGTAGAAAGCCACTCAGGGGCGTGCATCCACGCAATCGTCTGTAACGCTCCCGCCGCGGCGAGCGACCAGACCGCGATGAGAAGTCCGAGACCGAGTCGGCCGCGCAACAGCACGAGACACACTGGCGTGTAGGTTCCGGCGATCAGGATGTAGATCATCATGTGATCGATGCGCCGGAGATGTGCCACGCCCCGCTCGGAGAGTTTGAGCGAGTGATAGAATGCGCTGGCGCAGTACATCGCCACGAGGCTGGCGCCAAAAATGGAAAACGCCACGACCTGTCGAGCGCTTCTATTTTCGACGGCGATCACCAGCAGCACGGCGAACCCTACAGTCGATAGAATGGCGCCTGCCAGGTGAGTCAGGCCGTTAACGGGCTCGCGGAACGAGAAGCGCATGAAACAGTTTAGCTCGGCGAGATGCCTCGGCGCTACGGCCTTGTTTCGCGAAATCGAAACGTCGTCTGAGGCAGCGGCATTACCCAATCCGTTGATGGTAGGAGTGCGGTTCTCAGACTTTTCCGGAACGCTTCGAGATCAGTACCAGGGCTCAGGTGTATCGGCAGAGTCTGCGATCGAAAAAAATCTTCCCAATGACCAACGATCACGTGCAACGGCTTCAGAATCGTGAGAAGACTGTCAGGGGTATTCGAGACGTTGGAGGATGTCGCCGCGCACAACACCGCCAGGTCGATCGGACGTTCGGCAAGCAGAGCGGTCGGCGGAAATCCGAGCGGCGGTTCGCTCGGAGCATCCTGAAAATAGATTCTGAAGACTGGCCCTCTGCTAACAGCCGAAAGCACGTCAATTATGTAAGCGTAAGGCTCGCCGAGTTTCCATTCGGCGGCGGTGTGAGGGAGGCTGTCGAGATCCGAGTCGACCGTGCCGATCGTATACGTGTAGACCTGTTTCCACGCGCGGTAAGTGGGTGCGTGACCGGCAACCACAGCCATGAAGCGGTAAGCGCTGTCCGCGGTATAGTTCCACACGCCTCCCCGCTTAGGACTCCCCGCCGCTGCCATAGAAATAGCTATAAGTCGCGCTCCGCCGTTCGATCGTAAAGTGGAGTCACCCATCAGCATGTGCCGAACGGAAGGGCCACCGTAGATCTTGGCTGACGTCGCGCGGTGTGTTGCTATGTACGGTACATCCATCAGGTGATCGTAGTGACCATGACCAACGAGGATTGCGATCGCTCGATCAGCAGCGCGCGGAAGCAGCCTTTCGATTGCGTTAGTATCGGCGGAGATTCGCGGTGTGCTGCGAAGCAGTCGAGTTATTCGTGGCCTGACCTGTCCGAAGGATGGATTGCTGAAAAAAGGCGCCGTCAGCAACACATGACCCTGGTGCTCGATCAGCAGTCCGGCAACTCCCAGAAAGGTGATGGCAACGACGCGGTCCGGATCGCCGCAATCAGCGGGTTCACACCCAACCGTGCGCGGCCCTGATTGGATTTGCTTAGAAATCGTAATCGGAGGGCGACATCCCAGTAGCAGGAGCAACACTACAAGGCGGCGGATTGGTCTACGCATTGACCTGCCCCTTGGCTAACGCCTGACCGTGCGCCTCAATCCAGGTGAAGACAACGCACTAACTCCTGGAACCGCGAATCGGCGCTTACTCGATCGTAGAGCGGCACTCTGATTCCAAACGCCAACGTGCAGTCGTGCGTCGAACACGCTTTCCGCAGCCATTCGAAAGCAGCGTCCGGGTCGTCAAGATTGGCGTAGATCCAGGAGATCATCGTCGGACCTACGTATCCCTGCTTCGAGCGCTCAAGTAATTCGCCGAGTATCCTTTCTGCGGCCGCTCGGTCGCCAGCCATCGCGTTGACGGCAGCGAGAAGTGCGCGGAGCAAGTTGAGGTCAGGCGAAAGCTCAACGCCTCGTTCCGCGTGACTTATCGCCTCCTTGTACTTTCCGAGCGCGGCGTACGAGAGAGTGACGGCCAGCAGGCCAAGGAATGATGTGCTATCGCGCTCCAGTGCCCGCTCGCATTCGCTAACGGCCTGCTCGTACCGTCGGGCATGATAAGATACGAGTGCCGCAATCCCATTCGAAGCTGGTGACAGCGGGTCAAGCTCCTGGCCGATGCGCGCTGACTCGGCGGCTTCACGCGGTCTATCGACGATGCTGAGAAGCCAGGCGTAAAAACTGTGCGCGAGTGCGTAGCGCGGGTTCAATTCGATTGCATGAAGGAGGGAAGACTCTGCCGCTTCCCAATCCCAGTTCAGGAGCTGAACGAAGCCGAGGGATGTGCGAGACTCGGCGAGATCCGGGGCGATCTCCACTGCGCGTGTCGCTGCCGCCAGTGCCTTCGAGAGGACCGCCGATGCTGGGAGCATTCCCCAGAGGCCAGGCACATTGTAAGCGTCGGCAAGTCCGGAGTACGCCAGTGCGTAATCAGGATCTTTGGCGAGCGCAGCCTCATAATGGCGAATGGCCTTTTCCAGTGCTCCCTTCACGTTCCAGCGGTGCCAGCAGTGCCGGCCACGCAAATAGAGCTCGTACGCCTCGACGTTATCCGTGTGACGTTTGCCGAGCGCCTGGTGCTGCGCCGGGGTCAGTTTGAGTTTCAGCTGATCGACAATGTTTCGCGCGATCTCGTCCTGGATCTTAAAAACGTCCTCGAGGTCTCGATCGTAGCGTTCCGACCAGATCTGATAACCGTCGCTGGTGTTGACGAGTTGAGCACTAATGCGCACGCGCTGATCCATTCGGCGCACACTTCCCTCGAGAATGGTCTTCACATTCAGGAGCTGTCCAATTTCAGCAACGCCCAGTGATTTCCCCTTGAGAGAAAAAGTCGAGGTCCTCGCGGCGACTTTGAGGGTAGGAATCCGCGAAAGCGCGTTGATGATGTCCTCGGTCATTCCGTCGGAGAAGTACTCGTTGTCCGGACTGGCGCTCATATTCGCGAACGGCAGAACGGCGATCGAGGGCTGCTCAGTATCTCGGCTGTCGCTAACCTGTTTTGAGCGACCAGATGGCTTATCCGACAATCCAATTGCATCGCTGACTATCGCGACTGAAGCGCGTTCGACCGACGGTTGCCGGGAGAGGTCTCGAACCAATTCTTCCGCGCGGCTGTAACGTTGCTCGGGATTTCGGGCCAGCGCTTTGCCAACCACTCCATCGAGCCAATCGGGAACATCCTTGCGCAGACTGGAAGGCGCGGGGGCAGGCTCGGTGAACCGCTTTACAAAACCTTCCTTACCAGCAAAGGGCGGCTTCCCGACGAGCATCTCGTATAGAACACATCCGAGGCTGTAGATATCGCTGCGGCCATCGAGCTGGCGATCCCCCAGCAACTGTTCAGGACTCATGTAGGCAGGAGTCCCGGGTCCTCCCATGCCGGTGCGGGTCAGTGCCTGGACACCAGCCAGGTCAATGGCGCGCGCGATGCCGAAATCGGCGATGACCGCGTGACCACCAGAGAGCAGAATATTTTCGGGCTTGATGTCGCGGTGAATGACGCCTTGACGATGAGCGTACGACAAAGCATCTGCGGCTTCGCAACTGATCTGTACGGCCGCGTCTATCGGAACCTGTCGCTCACGGTCGATTCTCGCGCGCAACGTCTCTCCGCTTACATACGGCATGAGATAGTAAAGCAGCGCTTCCACGTGACCCGAATCGTGGAGAGGGAGGATATTCGGATGCTGCAGGCGGGCCACCGTGCGAATTTCACGGATGAATCGCAATTCGCCGATCTGTGACCCTGGGTCTGCGTTCAGGACCTTGAGAGCGACCTGACGCTCGTGCCTGGAGTCGTTGGCGAGATAGACTGTGGCAAACGCTCCTTGTCCGATCTCGCGCCCGATTTCGTATCGCCCCGCAAGCGCAGCCCTAAGAGGGCCGATCGGGTCGGTCGAAGCGAGTGGATTCGTCACGCAGACTCCTCCCTTCATCCGTCTGCTGGGACGTGAATCAGGGCTTTACTTCGAGACAGCTCCACAACTTCGCCACAGCTTGAGTGGAGCTTGGCAAACATACGTCACAGCGAGTGGTGGAGCTATAGTCCGACGTTGGAAGGCGGCGTACGGATCATTGACCGAGCTGGCATCAACAGAACTGAAGCGGGGAGTGATAAGCCTCGCAGCTGTTTGGCTAAGAGCTTTTCCCGGGGCGCGATGGGTTGTCCTGGAGGCGTCTGCCCAGACGGAGGTATGACAGCTCCCCGCTACGAAGCTGCAAAGCTTGCCGCTCCCCGCTTCTGTGTTCTCGAACTCGAGGCGTCGCGCAACCACCGATCGATACCATCAGCGGCGTCGCGGCCTTCGCGAATCGCCCAGACGATCAGGGACGCGCCGCGGTGCGCATCGCCGGCGGCAAAAACTCCCGGTACGCTCGTGCGGTGCGCGGCATCGGTTGCAATGTTGCCGCGAGAGTCGAATTCGACCTTGAGATCGACCAGCAGCTTGCTCCTGACCGGGCCCATGAATCCCATCGCCAGCAAAACCAGCTCGGTCTCCAACTCGAATTCGCTGCCCGCAATGCGCGCGAACTCAGCGCGCCCGTCGGCGAACACCTTTCTCTCCAGGCGCACGGCGTGCAGCCGCCGCACTCTTCCATTCTCGCCTGAGAATCCGATCGTGGCGACGCTCCACTCTCTTTCGGTGCCCTCCTCATGCGCGTGACTCGTACGTAGTTGCATCGGCCATAGCGGCCACGGTGTGGTCTCGGCGCGATCAGCTGGCGGTTGCGGCAATAGCTCAAATTGTCTCACACTTTGCGCCCCCTGACGAACGCACGTTCCAGCGCAATCGGAGCCGGTGTCACCGCCGCCTATGATTACTACACGCCGGTCGCGCGCGTCCTCGATCTTTTCGAAAAGCCCATCGCGCTCGAGGCGGCGGTTCTGCGCCGTCAGAAAATCCATCGCGAGGTGGATGCCGGCGAGCTCTCTGCCCGGTACCTGAAGATCACGCGCCGCACCTGCTCCCGTAGCAATGCAGACGGCATCGAACTTCGCGCGTAACTCGTCGACGGTGATATCGACGCCGACATCGACTCCAACGCGAAACCGCACTCCCTCCGCCTCGAGCTGCGCCAGACGGAGATCGAGCACTGACTTCTCCAGCTTGAACTCCGGGATTCCGTAGCGAAGCAATCCGCCAATGCGCTCGTTTTTCTCGAACACGACAACCTCGTGTCCGACGCGGCGAAGCTGCTGGGCAGCGGCGAGACCAGCAGGTCCGGACCCGACCACCGCCACCCGGAACCCGGACGTTTTCCGTGGAGGATGAGGCACCACCCAGCCTTCCATGAACCCACGATCCGCAATCGTCTGCTCGATGTGACGGATCGCAACCGGCTCGTTGACGATACCTAACACGCACGCTGATTCGCACGGCGCCGGACAAAGCCTACCGGTGAGCTCCGGAAAATTATTCGTTGATTGCAACGACTCGAGCGCCTCGCGCCATTCACCGCGTTGCACCAGATCGTTCCATTCGGGAATGATGTTCCGCACCGGACAACCAGTGTCGCCCTGACAAAACGGTACGCCACAATCCATGCAGCGAGCGGCCTGTGTGCGCACGGCAGATTCTGGAGCCGGACGATAAAACTCTCGCCAGTGCTGCGTGCGTTCCTCCACCGCCTGACGCTCTGGCGTCGCTCGACGAAGCGTCAGAAATCCTTTCGGATTACCCATGGCGAGCGCTCCTGATATCGTCGCCCATCGCCAGCTGGCGACGTGCAGCAGGAACCGCCGCTGCGCTCCACCCAGCGACCGTTCCGCGCTCGAGCGCCTGCCGGTACTCGCGCGGGACCACTGCAACGAAGTGCTGCAGCGCGCGCTCCCAATGTCCGAGTGCGCGCTTGGCGCGTGCGCTCCCGGTGTACCGAGCGTGCTGCTCTACCAGCTGACGCAATACGTCGCGGTCGCCGAAATCCGTCACGCGCGCGAGCTCGACCAGTCCCATGTTGCACTGCCGTTCCAGCTCGCCGAACTCGTCCAGCACGAACGCGATCCCGCCACTCATTCCGGCGCCGAAATTCCGGCCCGTGCGCCCAAGCACGACAACGGTTCCTCCGGTCATGTACTCGCAACCGTGATCGCCGACGCCTTCCACCACTGTGATCGCCCCGCTGTTCCGCACCGCGAACCGCTCACCCGCGACTCCGGCGAAATACGCTTCGCCCGACGTTGCTCCGTAGAGCACCGTGTTGCCGATCAGAACTGTTTGGTCGGGGATGAACTGCGCGTCGCGCGGATGCCGCACGATCAGGCGTCCGCCGGAGAGTCCCTTGCCGACATAGTCATTGGCTTCTCCTTCCAGCTCGAGCGACAGCCCGTGCGCGGCAAACGCGCCGAAGCTTTGACCGGCCGAGCCGGTGAAGCGGAAGGAGATGGTTTCCTCGGGCAAGCCGGCGTTGCCATAACGCCGAGCAATCTCACCAGAGAGTGTTGCTCCAACAGCGCGATCGGCATTGCTGATCGACAGCGAAGTCTTCACTCGTTCGCCGCGTTCCAACGCTGGCTCGGCCAGCGCGACAAGCTGCTCGTTCAATTTGCCAACCGCCTCCGAGCGCCGCCGCCTCGGCCTGACGTGCCGCCGTTCAATGCGGTCGACAAGCGTCATCGCCGCCGGCATCGCGAGATGTAGAAGAGCTGAGAGGTCGAGCGTACTGGCCTTGGCGTGATCGAACAACGGCCGTGCGCGCAACACGTCCGTGCGTCCGATCATTTCATCCATCGTGCGGAAGCCGAGGTGCGCCATCAGCTCACGCACTTCCTCCGCGACGAAGAAGAAGTAATTCA
>QHVA01000173.1 GCA_003223425.1 Gemmatimonadota bacterium | reverse complement strand
AGATCTCGCCTCGTTTCTCGAGAAGTTTGAACTCAAATCGCTGCCCCTCCCCGATGCGTTCGACCTCGAGCGCAATGGCATCCAGCGACAGCTGAAGATGGTCGAGGCCCTCGGTGACCTCCCGCGCGCCAGGCACTTCCTGTTGCTCTGTACGCGGGATGAGCCGCCACATCAGGTATGCCCCGGCAAAGAAGAGCACGACATGCGTGGCGGTATGCATCACCTCACCCATCCCCGCAGCGTACACGCCGCCGGCAAAATTGATGAAGGTGAAGATCGCCGCGCCGAGCCACCACTTGGAGCGTCGAGTCATGAGGAAGCCCTCCTCGTCTAGAACCTACGCGCCGGATGAGTCAAAGTTTCTGCGCGAGCGTTGCTCAGCGTCTCGAAACTGGCTGAAAACCGAGCGCCCCGTTCAGCCAGCGCACTAGTGGAAGGAGCGTCTTGAACTCGCTCGCCAGAAGTTGCGCCAACGATGCACTTGTTACCTGCGCATCAGTCAACGTGCGGCCGCTGGTGAACGACTGGTAGCGCAGCCATTTCGCAGCGGGATGGTCCTCGGCGTAGCCACGCGGCATCCGTTTCAGCATCGCCTCGTCATCGAGCCCACCGAACCGAGGCTGAATTGAGCGCGCCATCCGATCAAACCCTCGGGGATCATTGGCGATGGCGTGGCGCAGCTTGTTCAACTGCGGACGCGGCGGCATCCAGACGCCGGCGCCGATCATCGACTTCCCTGGTTGGAGATGAAAGTAGAAGCCGGCACTCCCAGCATCTGCTTCGGATCCGACCTTGCGAGCTGCGTTGCGATGGTGAAACCAGCAAGCCGCGTGTGTCTTGTACGGCGACTTGTCTTTGGAGAATCGGATGTCGCGGTAGATGCGGAACATCGATCTCTTGGGATCACCACCTATCTCAGGCGCGAATTGCGCAAAGCGCGTATCGAGATCCTCGATCAGCTCACGCATTGGCGCGCGCACCTCGGTCTCGTATTCGTCGCGATGCGCCTCGAACCAGGGTTTCTCGTTGTGCCGGGCAAGCTGCCGGAAGAAGCTCAGCGCACGCGGAGTGAATGGCATACCGAGAAGATATCACCCGAACAATGACTTGAAGACGAACAAAACATTCGCCGGACGTTCGGCCAGGCGCCGCATGTACCAGCGGTACCATGCCGCTCCGTAACTAATAAGCGTCTTGACGATGTGCCCTTCAGCCACGAGCCGGCGCTGCGCGGCGTCGCGAATCCCGTAAAGCATGTGAATCTGATACTTGTCTTTCCCGACATCTGACACCGCCGCGCGCGCGGCGATCCGCGCGATCAGCCCGAGATCGTGCGTACCGAAAACGGGAGTGCAGACGCCCTCGCGAGCTCCATCCAGCAACGTTGACGCGAGCGAGTAGTACGCGCGGTCGGTGTCGCTCTTCTTCTCGAACGCCACTGCTTTGGGCTCGTCGTATGCGCCCTTCACCAGTCGGATCACCGGCTTGACCGGCATCAGGCGGGAAAGATCGTCTGGCGTGCGACGCAAATACGCCTGAAGCGCGACGCCGCTAGAAGGATGATTTCTCAACAACGTGACGTAGAGCTCGAGGGTTCGGTCGACGTAGCTCGAGTCTTCCATGTCCAGCCAGAGCGCTGATCCCGTTTCCTCCGCTTTGGCCGCCAGCGCGAGCAGATGGCGCTCACATTCAGCGATGGAGAGATCGAGACCCAGTTGCGTGGGCTTGACGCTGACCTGTGCCGGAAGCCTCAGCGCATGAATCTGATCAAAGAACCGGAGATAGTGATCGCGCACCGCCCTCGCAGCCGCAGCACTTGTGATCGCTTCGCCAAGCTGGGTGAAGATCAGCCCACGACCGCTTGCAGCGATGGTGGCACCCGCGGCGAGTGCGTCATCAGCGTGCTCGCCCGGCATGAACTTCCGCGTCGCCCGCTTCACGAATTTGCTGCGCAAAGCGAAGTCGTTAAGTCTCCGGCTTCGTGCTGCGGCCAACAGAATCGAACGTCCCAGGGGCACGGGAGAGACTCCTCCTTAGGCGGGGAGAGTCTTGCTAATTCCTACTCAGCGGGTGCTCGCGAAAGAACGCCGCTACTCTGGCTTGCTCGTTCCATCGCTGAGCGTTCCCACGGAGTTAGGCGCGTCTCCGGGTTGGTGACAATCAGCTTAACGACGCCATGTCGATGACGAACCGGTAGTGTACGTCGCTCTTCAACATGCGCTCATATGCTTCATTGATGTATGCGATGTCGATCAGCTCGATGTCAGAGCTGATCCCATGCTCGGCGCAGTAATCCAGCATCTCCTGCGTTTCGGGAATGCCGCCGATACCAGACCCCGCCAGGCTGCGACGGCCGGTGATCAAAGTGAACACTGCTACCTCGGCTGGCGTCGGTGGTGCGCCGACGCACATCATCACGCCATCGGTGGCCAATAAGCCCAGATACATATTGTAATCGTGCTTTGCCGAAACGGTGTCGATGATGAAGTCGAAATATCCGGCCAGCTCCTTGAGCTGCGCTTGATCGCGCGTTAGCGCGAACTTGTTCGCGCCCAATCGCCGAGCATCCGCTTCCTTCTCAGGCGACGTGCTGAGCATCGTCACTTCCGCTCCGAATGAAGCTCCGAGTTTGAGCGCCATGTGACCGAGCCCACCGAGTCCGATCACGCCGAGCTTGTGGCCTTTGCCGACATTCCAGTGGCGGAGAGGCGAGTAGGTAGTGATGCCGGCGCAAAGAAGTGGCGCTACCTGGGCGAGCGGCAACTTATCCGAGACTCTGAGCACGAAATCCTCGTCCACCACGATCTGCTTTGAATAGCCGCCGTAGGTGATGTCGCCGCTGATTCTGTCGCGGGCGCTATAGGTGAGGACCATGCCCACCAAGCAGTACTGTTCCAGGCCCTTCCGGCAGTTGACGCATTCGCGGCACGAATCGACCATGCATCCGACGCCGACGAGATCGCCGCTTCGGAACTTCGTGACGTCGTCGCCAACCGCAGTTACTCGACCCACGATTTCATGGCCGGGAACTACGGGATAGATGGTCTGTCCCCACTCGTTGCGCGCCATGTGGATATCGGAATGGCACACTCCGCAGTACAGAATCTCCAATTGCACATCGCGCGGCCGCAGGGCGCGGCGCTCGATCTGGAAAGGGGCCAGACGTGCGTCAGGCGCCTGTGCCGCATAAGCTCGGGTCACTTTCGTTGGAGCTGCGGTAGCGACCCGCTGCTCCGCGGGCGTGACAATGTTCGTATCGGTCATCGTGGTTTACTCCTCCAGCCGTTGGCGTTGAATCTAACGGCGGCTTGCACGCGCGTCGACCAAGGCCTAATCGATGCGTCGTTATCGCGTGGGATCCAACCCCATCGCGCGTCCAGTACGTAGTCGATGTTGATGTCCACGATGGTTTTCTGCGCATTGTACGGCTTTATTGTAAGGCGTGATGACCAAACCTGACGAAGCATTGCCTGCATGGTGCGTCCGTCTGATTTCCGAGCTCAACGCCGCCGACGAGCGCGCGACCGCGCTCGCGAAAACGCTTACTCCGGGCCAACTCAACTGGACTCCTGCTCCTGGCGTGTGGAGCATTGGCCAGTGCCTCGAACACCTGTACCTCACCAACCGGGAATACCTGGAGCCGATCTCGAATTCGTTGATGGGTGCTGAGTACGCGGGGGTTCAGGACATCAAACCGGGCTGGTTCGGCCGCTGGTTCATTCGCAACTACATCGAACCCTCGTCAAAAACGAGACGAGCCCGTGCACCCAGGAAGATCAGGCCGGGCGCACAAGTCGATCCCTCCATTCTCGATCGGTTCCTCGCCAGCAACCACAAGGCACGTGAGCTCGTTCATCGCGCCAGGAACTACGACATCAACCGCATCCGATTCAGGAATCCCTTCATTTCTGTGGTCCGTTTTACAGTCGGAACGGGGTTCGAGATCCTGTCGAAGCACCAACGCCGGCACCTGCTGCAAGCTGAACGCATCAGAGAGTCATTGGAATTCCCGGCGTCCACTACATCTCCTCGTTAGGTAGAGGAGGACGAATGGCGCGCACCGCACCGGGCTGCGGTGATGATGGTGTGCGATCAACGGGTTTGCGCTCGGCCAGGCTGTTCGCTGTCAATGGCCTGTCGCGAAGATCGCAGCGAGCTCGTGCGGCGGTACGACTTCCAGCTGATCGAAGGTGCAATCGCGAGGTCGCTTGTCGTCACGCCAGCGGCGAAACTGCGCCGTGTGGCGAAATCGATTTCCCTGCATGTGGTCGTACGCAACTTCGACGACGAGCTCCGGACGAACCGGCTCCCACGACAAGTCTTTTCCCTGACTCCAACGACTCTGTCCGCCCGGCATACGATGTGGCTCAGCGTCTGCCGCCGGCTGCGCTTC
>QHVA01000175.1 GCA_003223425.1 Gemmatimonadota bacterium | reverse complement strand
AGCCGCCACATACTCCGATCGCTTGAGGCATTTGTGCGGACCTTTCACGAACGTGCGATGCTCCTTTGACCACACGTGCGTAGTCACATCGATCGTTTCGAGCCCGATGCTGATGACGTTGACTGAAGAAGGCCTGCCTCCTCGAGATCTGTTCGAGATCGTACCCGCGGTCGAGATCACCGTGCCCTTCCTCGTGTGCTCGATGTAATGCACCGATTCCTGGTGATCGTGACCACAACACACTAAATCGACCCCCATCTCGGCGAAAGCCCCGAGAATCTTCTGCGTGTTCTTCAGCCCGTGGCGCTGGGACAGCTCGCCGCGCACCGGGTTGTGGTGCATCACGATCACCCGCGCGTCCCTAGGTGCGGACTTCTCGAATAGCTCCTTCGCCTTATCCAGTTGATGCTTGTGGATGTCTCCGATTATTGAGATATCGCGGAGGTTCCAGGTCAGAGTGCGGCGCGTGACTCCATGCGCGGTGTTGATCCCGACAAACGTCGCGCCCGGAACGTGGAGAACCGGCTCCAGATTCCGATCGATGAACTTGCGATAGTTCTCGTAGACCTTCGGCTTGTGGCCGAAGCCAAGCGGCGCTTTCCACCACGCGACGTCGTGGTTGCCGGGAACTGTGATGACCCTGCTCACCCTTCTAGCGTCACGCACGAATGCAGCTGCCCTCTGAAACTCCCCGGCTCTGGCGCGTTGGGTGAGATCACCCGATATCACCACCACGTCGAACTTTCCCTCATGGATGATCAGCTCAATGGCCTCGATCTGCTCGGGCACTGCTGGCCAACCGAAGTGGAGATCCGAGACGTGGAAGACACTGGTCACGGCATCGGCCTCTTGATCCCGGCGGGGTCAGGGCGCGACGACGAGATCCGCGAAGTGCCTCGCGACGCTGGCCGTGAGCGCGGGAGATAGGGTAGTCATCGGATCGCTCGACACTTCGAACACCGAGAGGATCTTAGCCATGCGCGCGTCGATCATTACGACGCGCAAAATCGCAACGCCCGTACCACCATGGCTCTCGAGTCTGAGCTCGACAGGAAGCAGAGCGTACCGCTGTCCCTTCAGACCGACGAGCCCGCGCACTTGTGACGCGAGCGGTTCTCGCAGCGATTGGTCTGAAAGAACCCGCGCGCGCAACCACTCGGCCGAGAGTGAGCGCGCGTCGGCCATCACGATGCTGTTGAGTTTCGAGGCCCGCTCGATCTCGCGGCCGAACGTCCAGGTCTGGCCGAGTCCGCGAGCTGTGAAGACCGCTTCGATCTGATCGTCGAGCGCGGCGAGAAAGGCGGCTCGGTTGGGAATCTGTTGCTGCCAGCCGAGGCTGTCGGTGGGGGCGAGATATTGAACGGGAAATACGACAATTTCCTGGCCCGTCATGCGCTCCAGTGGCCTGGCTGGGACGGGAGAAGCGCCGGGCTCCGGACTTCGTGAAGCGCACGCCGTGAAAAGCGCGGCGACAGCAACGAGAAAAAGATTTCGCAAAGGCGATGTGGGCAGCGGGCAGTCGACGGAGGCGGTGGCGGTCGGAGGGTGTTGGGTTTGGATTGCGGGGAAAGTTAACGCATACTCAATTTCATCGGCATAAGCAGCTAACGATCGCATGCGACGACTTCGCGCCATTCTCGTTTGGTCTTTCGTGTCGGCCCTCGGCGCCACCAGCTTTGCGTGGCTCGCGCTCTCGCGCGGCGAGCCGGTCAATGCCGCGTGGCTCCTTGTCGCGGCGCTATGCACGTACGCGGTCTCCTACCGGTTCTATAGCAAGTTCATCGCGACCAAAATCTTCGCGCTCGATCCAGCTCGACCGACACCTGCTCTGCGTCTCAACGATGGGCGCGACTTCACGCCGACGAATCGCTGGATTGTTTTTGGCCACCATTTCGCGGCGATCGCAGGTCCGGGGCCGCTGGTCGGCCCGACGCTCGCCGCACAATTCGGTTTTCTACCCGGTGCGCTCTGGATAATCATCGGCGTCGCGCTCGGCGGCGCAGTGCAGGATTTTGTGATTCTCTGCGCATCGGTGCGGCGCGATGGAAAGTCGCTGGGCCAGATGGCGAAGGAAGAGATCGGGCCCGTCGCGGGCTACACTGCGCTCGTCGCAGTGCTCGGAATCATGATCGTTCTGATCGCGGTACTGGCACTGGTGGTCGTGAACGCGCTCAAGGCCAGCCCGTGGGGCGTCGTCACTATTGGGCTTACGATTCCCACTGCGTTGATCATGGGCATCTACATGCGCTGGTTTCGGCCGCATCGCGTACTCGAGGCGAGCGCGATCGGCCTCGTTCTGTTGGTGGTCGCACTATTGGCAGGGAGATGGGTTGCGGCGAATCCGACACTCGCCCCGACGTTCACGCTCACCGGAAGGACGCTGGCGCTGCTCATCATGGCGTACAGCTTCTTCGCGTCGGTGCTGCCGGTGTGGCTGCTGTTGGCACCCCGCGACTACCTCTCCGCTTTCGTGAAGATCGGGGTGGTGCTGGCGTTGGCGTTGGGAATTGTAATTGTGCTACCGCCGCTTCAGATGCCGGCGCTCACGCAGTTCACGAATGGGACCGGTCCCGTGTTCGCGGGAAAGATTTTCCCCTTCGCGTTCATAACCATCGCCTGCGGCGCGATCAGTGGATTCCATTCTCTGATCGCATCGGGGACGACGCCGAAGCTCCTAGCAAATGAGGCTGATGCACGAATGGTCGGCTACGGCGGAATGCTGACCGAGTCTCTGGTGGCGGTCATGGCGCTGATCGCGGCGTGCGTGTTGACTCCCGGCGTGTACTTCGCGATCAATGCGCCCGCGAGCGCGATCGGTACGACGGCGGCGAGCGCAGCCGCAGCGGTGCAGCACTGGGGATTCACGCTCGATCCAGCGCAGATGCAGCTGCTGGCGCAGGATGTTGGAGAGAAGACGCTACTGTCACGCACCGGTGGCGCGCCAAGTCTCGCGGTGGGAATGGCGCATCTCTTCTCCCGCGTGCTGGGCGGCCCGACCGCGATGGCACTCTGGTACCATTTCGCGATCATGTTCGAGGCGTTGTTCATTCTGACGACTGTCGACGCCGGAACGCGAGTCGGACGCTTCATGCTGCAGGATTTGTTGAAACACGTCTGGGCGCCGATCGGGCGCGTGTCATGGTATCCAGCGGTCGTGATGGCGAGCGGCGTCGTCGTCGCAATGTGGGGATACTTCCTTTACCAGGGAGTGATGGACCCGCTCGGCGGCATCAACTCTCTCTGGCCGCTCTTCGGAATCTCAAACCAGTTGCTCGCCGCGGTAGCGCTGTGCGTTGGCACCACAGTCATCATCAAGATGGGAAAGGCGCGATACGCGTGGGTGACGATCCTGCCGCTCACCTGGCTTGCGATAGTGACAATGACGGCGGGGTGGGAAAAGATCTTCTCAGCGGATCCGAAACTCGGATTTCTGTCACACGCGCGAATGGTCGGAGACAGGTTGGCGATCGGCGCGCTGCCAACCGGCGTGCAAAACCTGGCGGATGCAAAGCGGCTGATCCTGAACGATCAGATCGACGCTCTGGTGGCTGGTTTCTTCCTTGTCTCTGTAGTCGTGATACTGGTCGCGTCTGCACACGAGTGGTTTACGGTCCTGAGCGGTCGCAAGATTGCGCGTTCCACCGAGATACCGTTCGAGCAAACGACGCGGGCAGCATAGAGGAGGTCAGCGATATTCGCAGGTCGCCATTGCTTTACCGGGCCGTGCCGAACGCGCAGCCGTCGAGAGAGCAGAAGCGTTGCGCGAGGCGGACAAATTGAAGGATGCGCTTCTTGCGTCGCTCTCCCACGATCTCCGCACGCCGTTGACGACCATCAAGGGTCTCGCTCACGAGCTGCAAACCCTCGGCGACGAGCGCACTCTGATTATCGAAGAAGAGGCCGATCGGTTGAATCGGCTAGTCACCGACCTGCTCGAGGTCGCTCGCCTCGAGGGCGGCGCACTACCGCTCGACATCCAGATCAACGCTGCAGATGACTTGCTTGGTGCTGTCGTGCAGTCGGGCGATTCGACTTCGTCCACTCGCTGCGAATTCTTGGCAACCTGGTGGATAACGCCTTCAAGTACGCTCCGCCGGGTAGTCCTATTGAGCTCACCGGCGGAGTCGAGAGAGACGCGCTTATTTTTCGAGTCACCGATCACGGGAATGGGATTCCGGCCTCAGAACGAGATCGTGTTTTCACTCCGTTCTATCGCTCGCCGAAAGCATCCGGGCAGCAATCGTCCGGGCTCGGTCTCTCGATCGCGCGTAGGTTGGCAGAAGCCCAGGGTGGAGCGCTTACGTATGAAGATCGGAGTGGCGGAGGTGCGACGTTCGAGCTCAGACTTCCGGCGGTAAGTCCTTATAGCTAATCTGACGACCCTAGTCGTCCGCGAAATAGCTCCCGCCCATGCGAAAAATCCTAGCACTACTCCTTGTACTGATAGCCTCGCCACTCAGTGGCCAGGCCGCCAAGCCCTTCGACTTCTCCATCAAGAACATCATGCGCGGGCCGGAGCTGTACGGCCGACAACCCGGCAACGTCCACTGGAGCGCCGACAGCAAGTGGATCTATTTCACCTGGCTCGAGCCGGGCGCCGACTGGCGTGAGACTCCGAAACAATTCCGCGTCCGCGCGGTTCCCGGCGCCAAGCCCGAGCGCGTTTCGATCAGGCAAGCCGATACAACAGGTGCTCGATTCGCTGCCGGCAATCGCTCGCACAACGGACGCTATACTGCGGTCGAATTCAATGGCGATCTCTACATCAACGACCTCGCCACAGGTACAGCCAGGCGCCTCACCCAGACTGTCGAAGCCGAGCGCAATCCTCAGTTCTCGGCCAATGACCGAGAGATTTTTTTCGTTCGCAACAACAACATCTACTCGATCGATCTATCCTCAGGTTTGCTCCGGCAACTTACCGATATCCGGCAGGGTCCCGAGCCTACGGATTCGGCGCGAGCACAGGGACAGCGCGGTCGTCTCGAGCAACAGCAACGCGACCTGTTCGAGGCCATACGCGACCGCATTCGCGCCGACAGCATCGCGCGAGCGGAAAGATTACAGCGCGACTCTCTTGGCCTGAAGCCCGTCTATCTCCAAAGCGGTGAGCAGGTGTCGGACTTCTCGATCTCGCCCACCGGGACATCCCTACTCGTTACTACGAAGACACCGGCAACCGGAACGCGCACGACTGACATTCCGCAGTACGTCACCCGCAGCGGCTACACCGAGGAGCTTCGCGTGCGCTCGAAAGTTGGCGATGTCGAGCAACGTGGACGCGCTGCACTGATCACCCTACCAGCTGCCTCGGTGACTTGGCTCAAGTCCTTTTCTACCGATACGACGACCGGCTCCTTCGATTTGCTCGGGTGGAACGATACTGGGACGAGGGCGCTGCTCTACGCTTATAGCGACGACAACAAGACCCGGTTACTCGAGACCGTCGATCCAGGCGCGAAAATCACGATCCTCGAGACTCTTCGCGACGCCGCATGGGTCGGTGGTCCTTGCAGCGACTGCGGAGGCTGGTACGGCGCGGGCGAAGGACGAATCTGGTACGTGTCGGAGGCGGATGGATTCTCACACCTCTACACCATCGCTCCGAACGGAACGGGCAAGCAGCAGCTTACAAAAGGCAGGTGGGAAGTGCGCGGCGTCGCGCTCTCACCGGAAGATCGCTGGTTCAACCTGCTCACGAACGAGGTCTCGCCATTCGAGCAGCATCTCTATCGGATGCCGACGACCGGCGGCCCGATGGAAAAGATCACCGCCAAAACCGGTAAGCACACGGCGGTCGTTTCACCGGATGGTCTTCTCGTCGCCGACGTATACTCGTACGTCAATCGCCCGCCGGATCTCTTCCTGATCCGCGACAGGCCGGGAGCTGAGATGTCACAACTCACGCTGTCGCCAAGTGCGGACTGGCTGTCCTTCCCGTGGACCGTGCCCGAGATCGTGATGGTGCCTGCGTCCGACGGCGTCCGCGTGCCCGCGCACGTCTACAAGCCGAGTGACATGCACGCGGAGCCGAATGGAGCAGCAGTGGTCTTCGTGCACGGCGCCGGATATCTGCACAACGTCGGGAATTTCTGGTCGGAATATCCGCGCGAGTACATGTTCAACCAGTTCCTCGCGTCGAAAGGGTACACAGTCCTTGATTTGGACTACCGCGGGTCAGACGGGTACGGGCGCGACTGGCGAACGGCGGTCTACCGACACATGGGAGGCCGGGATCTGCAGGACCAAGTGGATGCGTCACGGTACCTCGTCAAGAATCTCCAGATCGACCCCAAGAGAATCGGTATTTATGGCGGGAGCTACGGCGGATTCATCACATTGATGGCCCTGTTCACCGAATCCTCCCATTTCGGGGCCGGGGCGGCCCTCAGGAGCGTCACGGATTGGGCCCACTACAATCAGGGTTATACCGCCAACATCCTGAATCTCCCGCAAAACGATACGCTGGCGTACCGTCAATCGTCTCCTATCTACTTCGCGGAAGGTCTCCAGGACCCGTTGCTGATGGCACACGGTATGGTAGACACCAATGTCCACTTTCAGGATATCGTAAGGCTCACCCAAAGATTCATCGAGCTAGGCAAGACGCGCTGGGAGCTTGCGGTTTATCCCGTCGAGGATCATGCATTCGTGAGACCTTCGTCGTGGGCCGACGAGTACCGCCGCATCTTCGAGTTGTTCGAGCGATACTTGCCGGCTCGTAATTCGACTAAATGATCAACTACATCAGCACGATATTTTCGCGCACAGCCTCGGTTGTCCGAGCAGTCCTCGGGGTTCCGGACTACGAGAGATATCTCGCGCACATGCGCACGGCTCACCCCGGCGATCGGGTGATGAGCGAGACGGAGTTCAGGCACACTCGCATGAACGACCGCTACAACCGCTCCGGATCGAAGTGCTGCTGATGGAGTAGTGTGCAACAACTGGCTCGGCTTGCGTCTCCACTGAGACCCCTACCGAGTCACAAATGAAAGTAGCGACTCTCCTGCTGATCCTGCCCTGCGCCGTTTACGCATGTCAGGGCGGAGCTCCATCAAGCTCTGATACCACCACCGTTACTGCTGATAGACTGGGGCTTCAGTCGAAGGCACTGAATCCGCCTGCCGCGACGGCGACGGCAGGGGCAGTAGCGAGTGCTCGTCGCGGATACTTCGGCGACGCGGCAAGTCCATCGTCTCCCGAAGCTGAATTCGGCGGCGCGTCCGCTGATCACGGTGCATCTCAGACATCGACGGCCGACGACGCGCTACAGAACGTCAATGCCGCGACTACAGCTGCGCCCACGATGGTTATTCGCACCGGGCAGGCGTTTATCGAAGTAGACAAGGTCGATCCCGCGATTCTCAAGATCCGCCAGCTCGCCGCCCAGGTTGGCGGATACATCACCAACTCCTCGGTAAGCGGCGGTCGCGACCAGATTCGCCAGGCGACTCTCGAGCTGAAGATTCCGGCGCCAAAGTACGATCAAGCGGTCGGATCGCTTTCGACGATCGGCAAGGTGGAGACCGTCAACTCCACGGCTCAGGACGTCGGCGAAGAGTTTGTCGATGTGACTGCTCGGGTGAACAACGCCCGCCGTCTGGAAGACCGGCTCATTACGCTGCTAAACACCAGAACGGGAAAGCTCGATGAAGTGCTGCGCGTGGAGCGCGAGCTGGCACGCGTGCGCGAAGAAATCGAGCGTTACGAGGGCAGGCTTCGCTATCTCAGCTCACGAGTAGCGACAAGCACACTCACGATTACCGTGCACGAG
>QHVA01000113.1 GCA_003223425.1 Gemmatimonadota bacterium | reverse complement strand
CCCTCGTAGAACTCCTTCTTCATTCGGTCGCGCTCTTCGAGTGATGGAAATCCACGAAGAAAAACGAACACATCAGGATTTTCAACATCGAGCAGCGGCCCCAGGATTTCCATCCCCGCTTCGCGCTGCGCCGGCGCCGAGCGTGTCTCGAAGAATTCGATGAACTTCGCGCGCAGCCCCGGCTTGATCGTGTACTTTCTGACTTCTACTATCATTCGGCCACCGACGCCGATGACTGCCGCCCGCGTTCGTCTCTCTCCTGGGCGTACAGCCATTAAACGATTCCATTCACCGACGGCTCAGCGTCGCGAGCGCGCCTCTTCCTCGAGCCAGAGATGCATCGCCGCGTATGCGCGCCAGGGGCGCCACCGCTCCGCGCGCGCGCGGAGCTCACGCGCCGTGGAGACTCCCGCCGCGCGTTGCAGCGCGCGATCCGTGGTTGACAAAGCATCGGGCCAGTATAGCGCGCGCATCACGATCGTCGTCGCGCCCTGATCGGTGACACCGGCGATTTCTGTCAGTGCGCGCCGCGTCGCGGCCACGTCACTCCCCCGCTCCAGGCGTAGCGTACCGTCGGCGACCAGCCGGGCCACCGCGACCGCCGCGGCTGCCCGGCGTCGTGGAATCCCGAGCGCTTCGAGCCGGGCGCTGCCGGCGTCGGCAACCCGCGTCGCGCTTGGTGCGAGCCGAGACAGCGCCGGGATGCCCGTCTCGAGCGGCTCGCCGAGCGCCCATGCTACGCGGCGTGCCGGATCACTTGATGCCTTGCCGCGACCGGCGCGCGCGCGACCACGAAGTATCGCTCGGAGCGCGACGTCGAATCCGTCGATCGTGCCCGGGATGCGCACGCCGGGTCGCTTAGCGACAAGTGCCCCGAGCCCACCCTGCGTCAGATGCGCGTCGATTACTGTGGGCTCGGCGTCCAGGTCGAAGAGCTGTCGGATTCGCGTGCGTGTGTGCCGGCCGTCGCGCAAGCGTCGCTGGTGCGCGGAGAGGCACGTCCGCTCCCCAATCATCTGGCCGCACGGCCGCATCCTCGACGACGACAAAACCGCTGGAGCCTGCGACGTGGATCGTGCGGCCATAGAGACGGCCATCCACGATCTCCACGCCCTCGATAGCGTCACGCCGGAGAAAGGCGAGAAGCGCGTCCCAGGCGAGTGGAGCCCGGTAAGAGAGACTGAGGCATAGCGGCGCGTCCTCTTCCAACGCGACCTTCTCGCCGCCGTGTGCGCGCGCGGCGCGCCTGATTGCGCTCGGCGCCATCCGGTACTGCTCGCGGAATGCCGCGTTGAAGCGACGCAGGCTCTGGAAACCGCTGGCGTACGCAACGCGGGTCACCGACAGCAACGTGTCGCCGAGGAGACGCCTGGCGAGCAGCAGGCGATGTGTCTGCGCCAGGTCGAGTGGTGAGACACCGATCTCGTGTTCGACCGCACGGCGCAGGTGTCGCTCGCTGACGCCAAGATCGCGGGCGAGATCCGCAACGGTGCGACCGTTGAGCGCGCCCGCGCCGATGCGATCCGCCGCCACTCGCGCGAGGCGGGGCACGGCATCCATCGGCGCGCGTCCCGGCGCGAGCTCCGGGCGGCACCGGAGACAAGGCCGGAATCCCGCCCGCTCGGCGGACGCCGCGGAGTCAAAGAACCGACGGCGATGCGTATAGGACACCCGCGCTGGGCAGGTCGGCCGGCAGTACACCCTCGTCGAGGTGATACCGACGAAGAAGATGCCGTCGAATCGCGGGTCGCGCGCATTGAGCGCACGCTCGCAGATGTCGGCAGGAGGAAGAGGCGCCCAGGCGATCGGGTGGGTCACGTGGGGAATCTAGGATCCGCGCGGCGCTTCATGCTAGCCGAATCCGGACGTGGAATCGCGGAGACCCGGTACCGAATCATCTGCGCTCGATCGCACCGATTCGGAGTCCGTATCTGGCCAGCATTCGGATTCACGCCACTCTATCATGCCCACAATAGTCGCGATCGCGGAGAAGCTCGAACGACATCTCCCGCGATGCGCGATACGCCACATCACAGTTTCACTTTCAGCGAGGTGTTGTATGGGAATGACAGGTAGGATCTCTCGCTTCCTTGCGGTAGCGGGTGTCGTGCTCGGGCTCGCTCCGGCACTCGCTCAGGCGCAGGGAACGGCCATCAGTGGCCAGGTGACTGGCACGGGTGGAGCACCAGTCGTCGGCGCGAGCGTGAGTATACCGACTTTGCGCGCTGGTGGATTTACCGACGAGACGGGCCACTACAGCTTCACCGCCCCCGCATCGGCGAACGGCACGACGGTCACTCTGCTCGCGCGGCGCCTCGGCTTTCAGCCAAGCTCGGCGTCTGTTTCGCTCACGGGTGCACCGTTAACCCAGAGCTTCAGTCTCTCGACCGCGGCAACACAGCTGCAGGGCGTCGTCGTAACGGCGCTCGGTCTGACGAGAGAGAAGAGCCAGCTCGGAACTGCGCAGCAGCAGCTTAGCAACACCGAGATCAATCAGACACCCAGGGCGGATCGGCTCGCATCGTGATTCGCGGGGCGAACTCGATCACCGGCAACAACCAGCCCCTTTTCGTCGTCGACGGCACGCCGATCTCGAATAACGAAAACTCGAGATCACGCCACAGCGGCGATCCGAACGGCGGCTACGACTTCGGAAGCGGAATCTCGGATCTCAATCCGGACGATATCGCGACGATGAGCGTGCTGAAGGGTCCAAACGCGGCCGCGCTATACGGCTCGCGCGCCTCGAACGGCGTCATCGTGATCACGACCAAGAAGGGCGCGTCGAGTGGAAATCGAGCTCGCACCGAAATTAGCACCACTTATACGTGGGACAAGCCTTCGATTCTCCCTAATTACCAGAATCTGTATGGTCAGGGCGCTGGCGGTGAGTTCCAGTATTTCGACGGCGCGGGCAACGGCGTGAACGACTGGGCCGACCAGAGCTTCGGACCGAAGCTGGATGGCCGCACCCACGGTTGCACTTTCATTGCGAACACGACGACCTATGACCAGTCGGCGCCATGCCTGCAGTTCACCAGTCCTACAGTCGCAACGCCGTGGATCGCTCACCCGGACAACGTCGAGAGCTTCTTCAACACCGGTCACACCCGGTCGACGACTCTCGCCGTCAGTGGCGGCAACGACCGCGCCAGTGCGCGCGTCTCGCTCGGTCGCGACAACATCACGGGCTACATCCCGAACAACAACTTTTCGAAGACTTCCGGTCTGCTCAACGGCTCGCTCCAGGTTACTCCGAACCTGAGCACCGACGCAACATTGCAATACATACACAACGCAGCGATGAACCGTCCCGGGACCGGCTACAACACCGGCATTCTCGAGACCTTCGTCTGGTTCGGCCGGCAAATCGACATGAACGCGCTGCGCAATTACTCGCAGGGCGGCGCCATGAACAATGGTCCCGCAAGCCGCGAGTTCAACTGGAATTACAACTTCCACAACAATCCGTTCTGGAGACAGTTCGAGAATCCCGTCGGCGACATTCGGGATCGGTTCATTGGAACGGTATCGGCCAACTACAGGCTGTTCGACGGTGGAAACCTGATTGCCCGCACCGGATCTGACATCTACCGACTCGGCATCGACGAGCGTTTCGCGCAGGGCAACATCCAGGATGTTGTCGCAGGACACGGAATCGACGCGAACTATTTCGGTGGCTTCCAGGACATCAGCGACTATAGCAATCAGAACAACAGCGACCTGCTGCTAACGATCAGCCGGCCCGTTGGCACCCACCTAAGCCTCAACTCGACCCTTGGTGGAACGGTTCGTCGGGAGCGCTTTGAGAATGCGAGCACAGCAACGCCGGGTCTCTCAGTAGCCGGTATCTATAACGTCTCGAACGCCGCTGTAACGCCAACACTCGGTCAGTATTCCTCGCGCCGGCAGGTCAACAGCGTCTATGGCGCCGCCGCGTTCACACTGAACAACTGGTGGACGGTTGAAGGCACGGCCAGGAATGACTGGTCATCCACACTGCCGAAGGGAAAGAATTCCTATTTCTATCCCTCGGTCAACACGTCGATCGTGCTGTCTGATGCGATCCCGGCGCTCAAGAACAATGTGCTCACGTACGCCAAGCTTCGCGCTTCGACGGCTCGCGTCGGAAACGATGCGGATCCGTATCAACTGCGCCCGACGTATACAGGGCTCGCCGGGAAATTCGCCGGCCTCCCACAGTTCAGGATCCAGAACTTCATCGCCAATCCCGATCTGAAGCCTGAGAGCACCAACTCCGACGAAGTGGGACTCGAGCTGGCATTCCTGGATGGCAGGGTCACGTTCGACGGCAGCGCCTACAACAAGAAGACCAAGAACCAGATCTTCACGATTCCAGTGTCGGGTACTTCCGGTTTTCAGTCGAAGGCTGTGAACGCTGGTCAAATCAGCAACAAGGGCTTCGACTTCCTGCTCGGCCTGACGCCGCTGCAGACCGCGAGTGGCGTGACGTGGAACTCGATGTTCAACTACTCCCACAACAAGAGCATGGTCGACGAGCTCGCGCCGGGCATCAAGACCTTTGTGATCGGAAGCTCCTGGTATACGAACATCGAGGCGCGACAGGGTGAGCCCTATGGTTCCATCTTCGCTTACGGGTTCGCTCGCGATTCCGCCACTGGCAAGATCCTGACCGATGGGGGTCTCACCGTGATTGGAGGCCGGAAGATCCTCGGCAACATCCAGCCCAACTGGACAGGCGGGTGGAGTAACACGATCAACTATAGAAGTCTGACGGTAAGTGGCCTGCTCGACATCCGTCGCGGTGGTCAAATCGCCAGCATCACGAACTTCTTCGGCGATTATTCAGGTGTCACGAAGGAGTCTCTGCGGGGACGCGAGGTGGATTGGAATAACCCAGGAATCGTTGTCGACGGAATCGACATCAATACGGGCCAGCCCAATACCATAAACGTGACGGCGGAGCAGTACTTCCAAAACATTTTTCCGGTAACGGAACCTTACATCTACGATGCGAGCTACGTGAAGCTGCGTGAGCTTCGCTTCGGGCTCGAGCTGCCTGCAGCCTGGGCAAACCGTTTCAACGCGCGCGGGGTGAGCATCGCCCTTACCGGTCGCAATCTGCACACGTGGACCAAGGTGCCGAACATCGATCCTGAGTTCTCCTATACGGTTGGGAACTTCCAGGGCGTTGAGTTTGGTGCGCTTCCTAACACGCGAAGCTGGGGTCTGAGCTTCCGAATCACGCCGTAACCGGCCCTTTCTGAGACTAAAGACAGATGATCAATAAAAAACTTCTCACGGTCGGATCCGGACTCGCGGTAGCGCTCAGCGTGGCTGCGTGCAACACGGATAACCTGACCAATCTCAACAAGAATCCGAACAACCCCGAGGACGTACCGGCTTCGACGCTGTTCACAGCGGCAACCGTGGACGCCGTCAGCCGGTGGTTCGGAGGATATGATCTCCGCGCCACAGAGTTCGTGACGCAGCATCTGGCCGAAGTTCAATATCCAAACGAGGATCAGTACACGCGTCTTACCGGCGGCTCGACTGCCGGATTTTTCGATAATCCATACACTCTTCACCTCGTAGACTTTGAGAAGGCCATCGAAAAGGGCGTGACCGCCAACCAGCCCGGGATCTATGGTCCGGCGCTCACAATGAGGACTTTGAGCTTCGGATACATAACTGATACCTGGGGTGACATTCCTTATTTCGATGCACTGAAGGGAGACGCTGGCGGAAGCCTTTCGCCGAAGTACGACGCCCAGAAGGACATTTACGCTGACTTCTTCGCGCAGTTGGACAAGGTCAGCAAGGACATCGCGGCGGCTGGAGCCAATGCAGGCAGCCTTGGAAGCGCGGATCCGATCTACGGTGGAGATCTTCTGCACTGGCAGCGCTTCGCCAATTCACTGCGTGCGAGGTACGCACTACGTCTTGTCAACAAGGATCCGACCACTACGAACACACAGCTCGCAGCGGCTTTCGCGGCGCCCGGCGGAGTTTTTCAGTCGAACGCTGACAACGCCGTGTTTACCTGGCCCGGAGACGGGGTCTACAATAACCCGTGGGCGAACTTCTTTTCGACTCGCGATGACAACCGCGTCTCGATTGTCCTCATGAATCTCCTTAAGTCGCTTAACGATCCCAGGATTTCGCTGTATGCGCAGCCCAGCCCGGATGACGGGACATACAAGGGCGCGCCCAATGCGCTCACACCTGACGCCGCAGCTCCTTACATCTGCTGCTCATCACGCATAACCGCCAAGATGTTTCCCGGCAACACAGCCTACGGCTTTTTCGGCGGCACCGGAAACAGCTTCCCATCGTTCGTCATGACCTACGCGGAAGTTGCTCTGACCCAGGCCGAGGCGGCCAATCGGAGCTTGGGTGGTTTGAACCCGGCGCAGGCAGCCGGTTTCTATGACGCCGGTGTGACCGCGTCAATCGAGCAGTGGGGTGGAACTGCAGCGGGAGCCGCAGCCTATCTTGCGCAGCCGAACGTTGCCTATGTAGCCGGCACGCCGGGATTGATTCGAATCGCACAGCAGAAATGGATCGCGCTCTTCTCCGATGGTGGGCAGGCGTGGGCCGAATGGCGTCGCACCTGCGTGCCATATACAGTTTCCCCGGGACCAGCAGCGAGTAGAGCCAACATCCCGCGCCGCTTCCAGTACTCGACAACGGAACGTTCGGTAAACGGTACAAATCTGAACGCCGCTATTGCACAGCAGGGTTCGGATACGTTCGAAACGCGCATGTATTGGGATACCGCGCCTACCGCGGCTCCGACGTACCCGACGACTTTTACCTGCGGTCTACGTGGGAGTGCACCGGCGCCGTAAATCCGGCCGCTGTATTGCGTCTTTGAGAAGCCCCTCGATTGCTCGAGGGGCTTTCTTTTTCCCGGCACTCACCGATCGACCTTCTCGAGACGTTTTGATCGCTACTCGATCATCGGTTCCGCTATTAGCGGCGGCTCCAGACGACGATGGTTCCACATGCTCTGGTTTCCCGATCCATGTACTGCGGAGGCGTTCCAGCCCATGAGGGATAGACCTCGATTGCCGCCACCTCGTCCACGTTTGCGACTTCGTCCAATTCCGTGTCTTGCGTCTTTACGCCGTCCACCCAGATGCGCGGCTGGCAGCCGCGCAGAGTGACCGTGTTGCCGATGCGGCGCGACACCTGGATCCTCGCGCCAGGAATCGTTCGGAAGAGCTCACTAACGAATCTGGGAGCGCGTTTCCGGATCTCGGGTTCATCAATGAAGTAACCGAAGGAGCTCGTGTTCTTGTGATAATAGAATTCCTCCATCCTGCCGCTCGTTGCATCGATGGTTACCGTGTCCAGATCTGAGGCAACACTTTCGAGGTCGACCTTCACCGGCTCGTGGGCGCTCAGCTTGAACAGGTCGAGCGTGATCGTCCTGACCCTGTATCATGTGAAGTGGCCAGCGTTATCCGATCTGGCAAACGTGTTCTTCATGCCCTCGAGAGTGAGACCGACCTCGGCGCTTGGAACGGGAGCGTTCGCACCGTCCACCACAATGCCATCGATCGTCACGAGTTTCGTCGCCGCGCTTTGCTGCGCCGGGAGATGAGGGGCAGAGACGATTAGAGATTCGAGGAGGACCAGGACGATGGCGGTGCGCATAGATACTCGTCGAAGTTAGCGACCAGGCTCCCGAACCGTCTCGCCGAATTCGGCCCTCGAACTCATCGTCGGCGACATTGGAAGTCAGATTCCGGTCGGCGGCGGATGATTTTGCCATGTCATATGATAGCTAATTAGCTATCACGGCACAGTCGGGATGTCCGCTCCCGTCACATGCTATGAATCCTCGAAACGGGATGGACCTCCGCCCATCCGTTGTGGGAGTCAATGACATAGGCGCCGGTCACTCTGACGTGCGCGCCCACCGCTGGTATGACGATGCGATTGGTGTAGCCGGCGCACGCTGATCTTGCTTTCTTCTTCGTCGTAGGATTGGCGCACACGATCTCGACCACCATGTCGGCGCCCTTTTTCTTGTCATTCCGCTTGTTCACCAGAGTGTCCTGACCCGGGTCGAGCCTGAGCAGAAAGTGCTGGTCGCCGTCAGGATCGGCATCGGATTCGTCGATCACACCCGTAACGCTCAAACACGGAGCGAGCTGGCGCAATCGTCTCGGGTCGTACACATGATTCCACAGGGAGCGATCGCAGCCATCCGACGCGATTTGCGGTGATTCGGTTTTCTCGCCCCTGAGGACGTCCCGCGCGTTTGGTCGCTCGCACGAACACGCATAGCCGACGAAGAGGATCACCGAAACGACGCGCAGCTGCATGGGACTCTCGAATGTGTGGGATCCTATATTAGTGCACCGGCTCGCGCCGCGGGCGGTCCTGTCCACGGCGGCCGGCGTTGCCGTCACCCACCCCGGCAGTCAGAAATAAATGCCAGAAGAAATCGAAATCGATACCGATTCGCTGCGAGAGGAAATAGACAAGGAGCTGGAAAAGAGCAGGGGCTCACTGCTGCGCTGGATCTCGCTTACCACGGCCATCCTGGCAGCGCTCGCGGCGATTGCAGCTCTCAAGGCCGGTTCAACCGTAAATGAAGCGCTGGTCCTCAAAACCGACGCCACCAGATTCCAGGCACAGGCGTCGGATCAGTGGGCGTACTACCAGGCCAAAGGGATAAAGAGCGCCGTCGCTTTGGGCGCGATCAACGCCTGGCAGGCGGCGGGGAAAACCGCTCCCCCGCAACTGTCACAGGAATCCGCGCGGTACATCGCCCAGCAGGATTCGATCACCCGACAAGCCAGAGAGCTGGAGCATCAAAGGGACGAGAAGTCGCGTGAGGCCGAGGCGCTTCTCTCCCAGCACGAGATCTACGCAGCCGCGGTCGCGCTCCTTCAGATCGCCATCGCGCTCGGTGCTATCGGCGCGCTTACGCGATACAGACTGGTCTGGTATGGATCGGTAGCGCTGGGCGTCATTGCGGCAATCCTGCTCGCGTTTCCCATGTTCCGCCGGTGAGTGGCACGATGACGCCCCGCCCTCTTTGGGCCAAGTCCGATATGTCGGGCCCAGGGCGAATCGCTAGAGCTGCGCGCGAATCCAGTAACAGAGGACGTCGAGGATCTTATCGCCGATCGACAGACAACCGAGGTCGCTCGCGACTACCCGCCGCGCCGAGCGAAGATCATTGCTGAACGCGTCCTCGAACCGCCCGGCGAGAAGAGCGTCGAGCGTCACGATTCCGAATTCGGCGTTCAGCGCAAACGAGCGCGGATCGAAGTTGATCGACCCAATCGAGCTGACGACGCTGTCGACTACCACCGTCTTGGCGTGAATCATCGTGGCCTCGTATGCGTAGATCTCCACTCCGCCTGCCAGCAGTTTCTGCCAGGTGCGACGACTGGCTCGCCCAACCGCTGGCTGGTTCTGATAGCGACCGGGGAGAAGAACCTTTACGTCGACACCGCGCGCTTTCGCCGCACATAGCGCCTGCACGAATGGTGGACTCGGAACGAAGTAAGCATTCGTAATCCACAGCCGTCGCGTCGCACCTGCAATCAGAACGGCCATCGATCGCTGCGCCGCGCTCGTCGCGTTCACCGGATTGCTCTGGACCGCGCATACAACGCTCTCGCCTGCGGAGTTTGTGAGTGGAAAGTACGATCCGCCGACCGGCAGCTCGCCCGTCGCTTCGTTCCAGTTATCTACAAACGCTGCCTGCACCGCCAACACTGCCGGCCCACGGATGCGCACGTGACTGTCGCGCCAATGATTGGGAGCATCGGCATTTCCGTCCCATTGGTCAGCGATCCCCACGCCGCCGGTGAAGGCGACCTCGCCATCGACCACGAGAAGCTTTCGATGGGTTCGATGATTGTACCTCGCCCAGTTGTACCAGCGGATGCCGCGGAACCAGGCGACCTTGCAGCCGGCCTCGCGCATCGACGCAAGCAGATTGCGCGGAATTTTCTTGCAGCCGCGCCGGTCGAGAACGACACGAACTTCGACGCCACGCTTTGCGGTCGCGGCGAACGCTTCGGCAAAGCGAGTCGGAATCTCTCCCGCTCCATAGATGAAGGTCGAGAAGTGAACGCTCCTTCGCTCCATTCTGGTAGAGAGTGATCTCATTTTCCTCGACCACCTGCTGGCTCACACTCCCCGCCAGAGCGCGCATGAACGAATAGGCGTCTTCGCCGATGCGCGGCACTGATACGATCGAGTCCTCACGATCGGCTTCGGCATTGACCGCTATCGTCGTATAGACGAACGCGCCGGCAGCGATGACGAAGAGTGTCGCGACAATCGTCAGTATCATTGGAAAGCAAAGTGGACGTGCGAGTAGGCGTCCGCTACTCTCGCGTTACGCAGAGCCCTGTGATTGTGACAACGGAACGCGGGGTACATGCTCCGTCTGCTTTGTGGCGATTTGCACGAGTACTTGCAAGACGCGGCAGTTTCTGAATAGTCGATAACCCCCTTAATTGCGTAACTCGTTCTCCCACAGCAGGTTAGGTTTATCGCCTAATATATGCCATTAACCATGGTTGACAGAGTTGCCCTGCCGCGGCGACGCGAGTCAATCTCACAGAGTGCCAAAGCTTCAATTGGCACTTATCCAATCGCTTCAGGGAGACAAAATGAGCAACAAAAAGGGTTTTACCCTTATTGAGCTTCTGATCGTGGTCGTCATCATCGGCATTCTTGCCGCGATCGCGATTCCGAAGTTCGCTAATACAAAGGACAAGGCGTACGTCGCCGCGATGAAGTCTGACCTTCGCAACATGGCGACCTACGAAGAGCAGTACGCTGCCGACAACGGTGGTGCTTACTTCTCTGGAACCGCGACCACCGCGGCTCCTCTTCAGGGCTTTAGCCCATCGCAGAACGTGACCGTCGTTGTAACTGCGGTTCCTGGCCCGCCCCCGTCGTGGAGCGCGACCGCAACTCATACGCAGTCTGCGAAGACGTGTCAGATGGTCAACGGCGTAATTACCTGCGCTTAAAGACCTGACTAACTGCAGAAGTTGGAACGACGAGCCCGGGAGATTATCCCGGGCTTTTCGTTTTTGGGTCTCCGCGTCCGGTACCGTACGCTACTGCGGAGCGAGCTTCGCGGGCCTTGACGAGGCTTCCGAATACGGCTATGTCCGTGGTGCTGGCCTCCCTTCCGCAATCATCCCGTTCGCGCCACTCGCGGCGGTTGATCGATAGAGCGTTCCCTCCCCACCCAAGGAGCACTTTTATGCGGATGCGTTTGACTTCCCTCCCCCTCCTTACCGCCGCCGCTCTGCTCGCGTGTCTGATCCCGCTCGCGGCGAATTCGCAGACTGACACCGCGCTCAAGCTCACCACCACCGTCCCGCAGGCGGCGGCCGAGTTCAGGGCCGGCATCACTGATTGGCAGAATTTTTCACCCGAGGCGTCGGCGTCTCACTTCGCGGCGGCAATCAAGGCTGATCCGAACTTCGGCCTCGCTCGAGTCATGTACGCGAATGCGGCCGCCGCTGCGGGTGAGCTGACGAGAGCGCAGGCTTTGGCCGAGTTCAATCGCGGCGTTGCCGATGCTGCCGCGCGAGGCAACACCAACGAGCTTCTCCTTGCTGCCGCCTACCGCGAAGCGTTCCAGAACAATCCGCGGGTTGCCGGCGAGCTCTTCGGTGCCGCAGCGCATTTGATGCCGGCAGACCAGATGGTCGCTGTGAACGCAATTGGATTCAGTGGCGATCCAAACAACCCGATCACGGCACTACGTGAAATAACAACGAAATATCCGAATTACGCGCCGGCGTACAACGCTCTCGCATACAACCTCTGGACCCAGGGTGATCGCGCGGCCGCAATCGCTGCTGCGAAGAGGCAAGTCGAGCTCAATCCCAATGCCCCGAATCCACACGACACTTACGCGGAAATCCTCCAGTGGAGCGGAAAATTTCCCGAGGCAATCGTTGAGTATCGCGTCGCCACGACCACACCTCCACGCTTTCCCGGCTCATTCTCTGGAATGGCTGAAGTCGAAGCTTTGCAGGGACACTACGATCAGGCGCGCGCGTATCTGAACCAGGCGATTACACAGGCCTGGACTCCGCAAGAGAAGCTGTTCTTCATGACGGAGATTGCCGGAACGTATGCGTTACAAGGCAATCAGGTTGACGCGCTGACAAAGCAGCTCGACGCCATCGCCGCCGAAGCAAAGGCGCAAAATGATCTGGAGACTGCGGCGATCGCAACCGCGCAGAAGGCTACGGTATATGCCAACGCCGGCAACATCGCCGCCGCGCACAAAGCAATCGCTGATGCAAAGGCGATTACATCTCCCGAGCCATGGCAGGTGAATTACTTCGCGACAATGGCGCACGCACTGATGAAGCACTGGGCGCCTGCCAACCAGGAGCTGGCAACGGTGAAGCAGAAGACGACCGGCAACGTCAACGTTACGAGAACGTTGGTCGCGGCGGCCGAGGCCAACCTCGCCACGCAACAGGGACGGCCGGCAGATGCGCTAACAATTCTGATGGCAGCGGACACGAACAACGTTGTAGTAATGAATAGGATCGCCGAGGCACACGCGGCGCTCGGTCACACCGCCGAGGCCAATGCGTGGTACGCGAAGATCAACAACAACTACGCGTTGGCGCTGTCGGATTTCCCGAGCGTGAATGCCAGAAGGAGAACGCGACTCGCTACGGCGGCGAAAAAGTCGTAACGGCGACTCCTAGCGCCGGGCGCTTGGCTCGGCGCTAGAGGTCGAAGATTCGGCGCCGACACTACCGAGCGTAGTGCTCGGCGCCCATGAAGTGGAGCGAGACGTAGGGCTCGTCTCCGATCACCCAGCTGTCGTGGGGTTCCGGCGGAATGTAGAATAGCTCGCCCGCGCGCAGAGGAATGACGCGTCCGTCCTCGAAGGCAGCGGTTGCAGTCCCCGAGACAACCATGCCGACGTGCGCGACTTTGCAGCGAGCTTCGCCGAGGGCAGGACCAACGTGCTCCGACCACTTCCAGCCCGGCTCGTAAGTCGCTCGCCCAATGGTGAGTCCGCCAATGCGCACGATCTCGAAGCGACCTTTGACCATTTCTCTAACTTCGTCAGGCTCTTCGAATCGCTTGAGAATCACCTCGAGCATGTCGGCGTCCGGGTCAGGTGTTAACCAATGAAAGTGACCGCCAGGTAAATCACCGCAGCCCCGAGGAGTGTCATCAAGGTGGTCAGAAATTTCGGATGCGCATGGTGGCTTTCCGGCACGAGATCACTGGCGCCGATATAAAGGAAGAACCCGCCGAAGAACGCGAGCACGACACCAAACGCGCGGTCGGGAACCACAAAAAGAAAGGTGGAACCGATTCCTGCCGCCGGTGCGACGGCGTCGAGCACGAGCCAGCGCAAGGCTACGCGCCGGTTGCCTCCATTCCTGAGCACGAGATTCATGGTGTTGATGCCATCGGAGAAGTCGTGAGTCAGCACGGCTATCGCGACGACGGCGCCGACCGCAGTGGAAACGTGAAATGCGAGGCCGATCGCGGCGCCATCGAGGAAGCTGTGGAACGAGAGGCTTCCGGCGCCCAGCGTGCCGCGCCATCCCGTCGGCGATGGCGCGGCGGCCCCCTTGTCATGATGCGCGCCTGGGGATTCCGCAGTCTCGTCATGATGCGCGCCGTGCAAGAGGGCGAGCCTGTCAAGCACGAGATAGATCAGAAACCCCAGCGCGACGCAGGACAGCAAAAAGGTGTTGGAATGAAATTTCTGTCCGAGCTCGATCGCCTCGGGCAGAAGATCGAAGAACGCCACGCCAACGACGGCGCCAGCACTGAAGCCGAGGATGAGATGGAGCTTGTCCTTGAAGCGCAGCGCGACGAGCCCGCCGGCAATGGTGGCGCAGAATGCGGCGAAAGCGATCAGGGCGAGGGTCATATTCGTTAACTAAGGACCGCTTGGGCTCTGGGGCAAGCGGATGCAGATTCAGGCTTGATCTCAGTGGTGCGGCTCCGTAGCGTTCGGGCATGACGCGGATTTCGGTACTGCCGTCGATCTTCGCACTGCTCGCGTGCTCGGCCGCTACATCGACGCCGATCACTGACGTCGTCGGGACCTGGGGCGGCGACAATGCCGGAATGATTGTTAGCGGCACCGACGTACACGTCCACATCGGCTGCACACTCGGCGATGCAGTCGGTCCAATCCGCCCCGACGCCAATGGCCGGTTCGAAGCCAGCGGGACTTACAACGTAGACGCGTATCCAGTCGATCGCGGGATCACGCATCCAGCCACGTTCAGCGGACGCATCATCGGGCAGACGATGACGCTGACGGTCTCCCTCACCGATACGGCGCGGGTGTTGGGTCCCGTGACTCTGATTTACGGGAAGGAGCCGAAGATGGGGCCCTGCCCCATCTGCAGAACCCCGGGGGTTAGATCGGGGCGCTAGCCGGCATCCACAGAACGGAAGCGGGGAGCTGTTAGCTGACTCAAGCTGGTTAGCTGGGAGCTTCCATACGGGTGTTACGGTCTTAACCTCGAATCCTAAGTCGTGTCCAGAGTACGACCGTAGTGCAGATTGCTCCGGCGCGCACGTATTGCGCCGGCGTCGTGGGGCCCTCATAGACCTCGACGGCAACGACCTCTCGCGCGGTCACAAAACGGTTGACATCGCCCGGATTCATTTCCGTGTACGGCGCGTCGTCAAGATAGTACTCCACGCATCCATTCGTCACTCCGCGCGAGCTCGTGACCACGTCGCCGTGGATGCCGTAGCTCACGCGAAGACCGGGCACCTGTCTGAGAATATCGGTGAGGAAAATGGGGTGCGTATCCTCCAATCGCTCCGGACCGATATAGAAACCCAGCCCCGTTTTTCTCCGCTGATTGAAGCCGACTTTGTCGAGCGCCGCCGTTCTCCGCGCGGTCACGAGGACGGGATCCATCATCTCCAGGAATTTCGTGAGCCTGATCGTGACGCGCTGCGTTTCGCGCGACGACAGATCGACCGCGACAGACTGCACAACAAAGCCGAGGTGCCGAGCAAGCAGGAGCTTGGTGCCCGACGGGAGGTTCCGCATGGTGAACTCTCCCTTCTCATTCGTCATCGCGGCGATATCGGTTCCCACCAGCTCTACTCTGGTGCCCGCATTTGTTCGTGCGCCTTCGAGCGTCACCGTGCCCGACACCGTTGCATTTCCGCTCTTCGACCCCGAGTTGGCTGGGGAAAGCAATACTGTTCGCGCGAGCAACTCGACGGGCCTCTCTCCGAGCGAGATCGGAATCTCGGCGGTGATTGCGGATCCGCGTCGCGCCTGCAGTGTCGCCTCCATCGCGTTCGGCAGTCCGCAGATTTTGAAGGCTCCCGAAGCGTCGGTACTGTCGAACATCAGATGGGGAGTTCGGCGCAGACCTAACTCCTTCGTGATATCGATCTCAGTCCATGCAATTGATACTTCGGCTCGGGCGACGGGCTGGAGAGTTTCGGGATCGCTGACGTGGCCGATCACTGCGGATTCTCCATACGGGCCCGACTGTCGACACGAGAGATGGACGAGCGTCATCGCTGATGGCACGGCAAGTATCACGACGCTCGAGCTGTCCGGGCCGACGTGAAACGGCTGCGTGAGCAGGTTGATGCCGAGCGTGTCGAGAAGGGCGTGGAATACGCGAACCTTGTATGTGCCGGGGGCGAGGCTGTCGACTTTGAATCTCCCCAGGGAATCAGTCTCGAGCGCCGCCCTTCCCCCCTCGATTACGACATCCGCACCCGAGAGATATCTGCCATTGAGACTGTCGATGACCGCACCCACGATTTGCCCCTTGCCGGTTCTCGAAATGACCGGTGGGGTCGGCGGCGTTGTGTTCTGCGCGCCGAGGGGTGTCGCCAACGCGATCAGAGGGACCGCTAAGCATAGGCAAAGCAGTTTGATCATCAGGATCAACCTCGCGGATTCTCTAATGTATACTTCTCGACCATCCATCGCTTCGGGGGGTTCGTATGCAACGCCGAGAGTTCGTTCAACGTGCGTCGCTGGTTGCCGGTGCGGCCGCACTTGGAGGGAGACTCAATCCCGCTGCCGCTCTGGCGAATCAGCTCGACACCAACCGCGCCGCCGCTCCCGCGCGCGAGCCGGCTCGAACGCTGCTAGCTGACGCGCCACTACCGATAAGCGAAAACGAGCGCACCCAACGCCGCGATAAAGCGCAGCGCCTCATGAAAGAGCTCGGCTACTCGGCCATGCTGATCGAACCGGGAGCGAACATGACGTACTTCGCAGGCATCGACTGGGGACGCAGCGAGCGCCTGTTTGCCTTCATTCTGCCGCAAACCGGAAAACCGATCGTGATCTCGCCCGCGTTCGAGCGGCAGCGCGCCGAGGATCAGGTGAATGGGCGATTCGAGATTCGCGTGTGGCAGGAAGATCAAAGTCCGGAGGCACTCGTCGCCGGTGTGCTCAGGGATTGGGGCGTCACCACCGGCAAGCTTGGCGTCGATGGCAGCGCACGCACCTTCGTGTTCAACGAGCTCGCACTCGCTCTTCCTGCGTTGCAGATGGCGACGGCCGAGGCAATCACCAATGCATGTCGAGGTGTGAAGTCCGCGCACGAGATCGAGATCATGCGCTTCGCGAATCAGATCACGCTCCAGGCGTACCGCGCCGGGTTCAAGACGTTGAGAGTCGGAATGACCCAGGCTGAGCTCGTACGCAACTTCGCGACTGAAATGACGAAGCTTGGGTTTCAGGGCGGCGTGTTCGCGCTGTTCGGCGAGTCATCTGCGTACCCGCACGGATTGCCGAAGCCGCGCACGCTCGAGGAGAATCAGGTCGTGCTGGTCGATGGCGGCCTGAGCGTCCATGGCTACCAGTCGGATATGAGTCGCACCGTCGTCTTCGGCACCCCGTCACCGGAAGCACGAAAGGTGTTCGACATCGTGCACGAGGCACAGCGTCGCGCAATTGAATTCGCCGCGCCAGGAAAAAAATGCGGCGACGTCGATGCAGTCGCGCGCAAAGTCATCACCGACGCGGGCTATGGTCCCGATTACCGGACGTTCACTCACCGACTCGGCCACGGCATCGGGCTCGAAGGTCATGAGTGGCCGTACCTCGTGCGCGGCAGCCAGATCGTGATGCAGCCTGGAATGACGTTCAGTGACGAGCCCGGAATCTACCAGTACGGGAAATTCGGGATTCGTCTCGAGGACATCCTGGCGATCACGGAAACCGGCGCCGAGATGATGACTCCAACCGAGACGTCACTGTCGCCGAACATATGAGCGCCATCGAGTGACGATCCGACGCCACCAGCCCCGAGCGTTATTCCGCTCGGGGGGGGGACGGAAAAGAATTTATTTGAGCAGCAGCTGTTGATAGGTTCTCGAGCCGAGTGATTCGCGCATCGCCCCGCGATCGATGAACTGCTGTGCACGCTGCTCTGGTGTGCTCTGGAGAGCCCGGTTCACAATCGCGTCCGACCGGTCGGCAAGATTGTCGAGCGCCCCCCAGTTCTTGTAAACGACCGTCAGCAAGATATCGTGGTCCGTTGGTGTGCGGGGGTCTGAAGCATAAATGCCGTAGTCCAGAACGATCCCGGCTGCCTTCTGCGCTTCGAGATTGGTCTTATAGGGCCCGTCCAGGTACTGCATGTACCTGTCGAACATCCCCGGCTTGGTGCGGATGTAACTCACCTGAATCACCGAGCCTTCGCGGTAAGCGCGCGTCGATGCTTGCGCGCCGGCGGTCTCCGTGATGCCCGATGCTGCGGCGATTACGAGACATGCGGCGAGTGATGTGTGAATGGTTTTCATGAAAACCTCCGATGGTTGGGTAACGATCGCCCCGCGACGCGGGCCCGCAGCAACGGTCCATCTATAGCACGCAATTCTGTCCGCGGATAGCCGCGGTGTAGAACGGCTACAATTCAGCGGTTAATCCCGGGCTACCGAATCGTCGTCCCCTGCGTCGCCCACACCTGCCAGCGACCGTTACGCTTTTCGAGGAAGTGAACACTCCGATCGTAAAAGATTCCCATTCGATTGAAATATGTCTAATAATTAGATATATTTATGCCATGAATGCGCATCAGCTCGCCGTCGCCGCGGGTGCGGACAGAAAATGGCTGATCAACTCCGCTGCTATTCTCCGCAGGAGACTCCGCTACAACCCCACGGAAGCCAAGTGGTGGGGGCTGGTCCGGCTCCTCACGGAGGCCCTGAGTGTGCCGCTCAAGGCTGCCGGCGCCGCCGCCACTGCATCCCTCGAGGCTCGTTCAGTCCGACGCGTCACCGTAGCCGCCGATCCGACGCAATCGGCCGCTCTCCGGATCGATCTGGACCGCTATGAATCCATCTTCCTGGCGAATCTATCCCGAGCACTCGTGCACGAGACGCCAAAGCGCAGAGGGCGTCCATCACGCCCCGAAAAGGGCCACAACGCAATAACCGCGGCGCGGAAGTATGGCGTCGATCTCGGACTCGTCCGGTCGGCGCTCGAACGAACCCCAGCCGAGCGACTGGCAATGCTCGAGGCAAATGCGCGCTTCGTGCGAGAGATGCGAACGAAGGGCAAGTGAGCTTCGCCTCGATGCTCGGCGGACTCACCGAAAACAAGGTGCGTTTTGTCGTCGTGGGCGGGCTTGCCGCCGCGGCGCACGGATCCTCTCGGGTCACCAACGATCTCGACGTCTGCTACGATGCGCTCGACAGCAAGAACGTCGAAGCTCTGGCGACAGTGCTCGCTGACTGGCATGCGTATCCGCGAGGGGTAGAGGAAGGTCTTCCGTTCATAATGGACCACCGTACCCTTCGTGGCGCGCCCATCCTAACTCTGACGACAAGCGAGGGAGACATCGACGTCATGGATCGGATCGCCGGAATTGGTGCCTACGCCGAGGTCCGGAAGCACTCTGAAAGGATTGCGGCGCTCGGTGTAAGTTTTCGCGTTCTCGACCTTCCCTCTCTCATCAAGGCCAAGCGGGCAGCGGGCCGACCCCGCGATTTCGAGCACCTCCGTGAGCTCGAGGCGCTGCTTGCGCTCCGCAAGAAGGCGCGGTAATAAACAAAGTCAGCCCACCCGCCTCCCTCGACTTCCCGCCAGAGGCCCCCATGCGCAGTCTCCGCGTTCTCGCCAGCTCCCTCGTCGCCCTATCTATAGTAGTGGGCCTTTTCGCACCGGGTGTGGGTGCGCAGGACCTCAAGCCCCCAGTCGCGACGATCAAGCCGAAGGTCGACACACTGCACGGCGAAGTTCGCACCGACAACTACTTTTGGATCCGAAACAAGTCGGACGCACAGGTGATCTCGTACCTCGAGGCCGAGAATGCCTACACCGCGGCGAAGATGAAGCACACCGAGGCGTTGCAACAGAAGCTTTACGACGAGATGCTGTCGCGCATCAAGGAGACCGACGTCACCGTCCCCTTCCGCGAGCATGGCTACCTGTACTGGAGCGCAACCGAGAAAGGGAAATCGTATCCGACTTTCATGAGACGCAGAGCGACGGCCGGCGCTCCGGATGAAGTAGTCATCGACGCCAATGCGCTGGCGGCCGGCAAAAAGTTCAGTCAGGTCGCGACGATCGAGGTGAATCCTGGCGGAACACACGCTGCTTATCTGCACGACACCACCGCGTTGCGCGTCTATACGCTTTATGTCAAAGACCTCGCCACCGGAAAACTGCTCGGTGATTCCATTTCGCGCGTAGTACCATCGGTCGCTTGGGCCAACGACACCGTTTTCTTCTACCAGAAAGCAGATTCTGCCCGCCGACCCGATGCAGTCTGGCGCCACATACTCGGCACGCCTCAATCGAGCGACATCGAAGTATTTCATGAGAAAGACGTTCTCGACAACGTCGGCGTGCAACGCTCGAAGAGCGACAAGTTCATCATCATCACCGATGATGGCTTCACGTCATCGGAAGCACGCGTCATTCCAACAGCGAATCCTTTCGCTGCATCTATCATCGTCGCGCCGCGCAAAGCGAACGTCGAGTACCAGCTCGATCACATCGACGGCGCCTTTCTCCTGACCACCAACGAAGGCGCACAGAACTTTAAGGTGATGCGCATCGCCGATGATCAGGTCGGCACCGGACAGTGGACGGAGTTCATTCCAACCAGCGACTCTGTGTTCATCGAGTACCTCGAGCCGTTCAAGAACGATCTCGTCGTGGTCCAGCGCTCGGGCGGTTTGCGACGTCTCCGCGTCATGGATCTGAAGACGCGACGCGCGCCTTTCTACATCACGTTCCCGGAGCCGGCATACGCCGTCAATCCGACGGGAAACGCCGAGTTCGATTCGGATACGCTCAGATTCGTCTATCAGTCGCTGGTGACGCAGCCGACTACTTACGACTATGCCATGTCGACGAGGCAGCGAGTCATCAAGAAGAAATTAGAAGTTCCGGGATTTGATCCGACGAAGTACGAGGTCAAGCGCTTTATGGTGACGGCGCGCGATGGTGCGCATGTGCCGGTGTCGATGATCGTGCAGAAGGGATGGACGCAGGACGGTTCGCATCCGCTGCTTCTTTACGCGTACGGCTCCTACGGGGCGACGACCGAGGCAGGATTCAATTCGGGAGTGCTGAGTCTCGTCGACCGCGGCTTCGGCTACGCCATCGCGCACATCCGTGGCGGGCAGGAGATGGGCCGAGCGTGGTACGATCAGGGAAAGATGATGAACAAGAAAAATACTTTTAACGATTATGTCGACGTCGCGCGGTACCTCGTCGACAACAAATACACGAGCAAAGACAAGTTGATCGCCAACGGAGGCAGCGCCGGCGGATTGTTGATGGGCGCGGTCGTCAACATGCGCCCCGATCTATTTCGAGCCGTCGTCGCCGATGTTCCGTTCGTCGACGTCATCAACACGATGATGGATGCGTCGATCCCGCTCACCGCGCAGGAGTGGCAGCAGTGGGGCGATCCGCACGATTCGACACAGTATGCCTACATGAGGACGTACTCGCCCTACGACAACGTCGCGCGGAAGGCGTACCCATGGATGCTCGTCACGACTTCGTTGAACGACTCACAGGTTGGGTACTGGGAACCGGCGAAGTGGGTGGCGAAGCTGCGCGCGATGAAGACCGACAACAATCCACTCTACATCAAGGTCAACATGGCAGGCGGGCACGGTGGTTCTTCGGGACGTTACGACGTGCTGCGCGAGCGAGCATTTCGGTACGCGTTCATGCTCGATGCGGTAGGCATCTCACAGTAGAAATCGTGTTCCAGATGCGGGTCGACCGGATTTGTGAACCCCAGTCAGGAAGTCGCGCCGACCGTTTTCTCTTTAGGCTGGAATGGATCACGCTCGACGTGAACCTCGAACTCCGCGTCCAGCGCTGCTCGGCGCACTCGCCACGTCGAGCGCATTTCCGGCTCGCTTCGAATGTGGAGATAGCCGGGTGATACCAACTCCTCAGCGCGCTCCACCTCGATTCGGTGAGAGATTCGGTCGTCCATCGAGCGTCACCGTGGCCGCAAAGCAAAGGTGCGCCGCCTGTATTATGGCGCGCATGTCCGACGTGATAACGCCCATCGGCTTGAGGCTAATCGGCATTTCGGCGCTCAACAAGTCCTCCGGCTTCTAATGGAGGGATCGTGCGCGGGGCGGCAAACCGATAGTGTTATTAAAGATGTTGCGTCCCCGGTTGATATTCGCACCCCGACTCCTTTCGTCATTCCTTCTGGCAATTATCGCCACGGGCGCATTGCCTGCGCGGTCGTCCCTTCCCGAAGCGCGCAGCGTGAGTGGGATGGCAATCAAGAATGGGGCATTCTTGGTCGGCGAACGTCTCACGTACGACGTCAGGTTCGGGCCGTTGCATGTAGGGCACGGCACGATGCTGCTTGCAGGGATCGACACTGTGCGTGGCCACATTGCCTGGCGCGCCCTGTTCACGATTTCGGGCGGAACGCTCTTCTTCAAAGTCCGCGACAGCACGGTGAGCTGGTTCGATACCGCGACTCTGTCCTCCCTCCGCTTTGTGCAACATATACGCGAAGGACACTACCACGCGGACAGGGACTACCAGATCTACCCAGAGCGCGCTACGTACGCGCGGCTAGACAAACCCGAAGTCCCGTCGGTAAGCGCGCCGCTCGACGACAATTCGTTTCTCTATTTCCTGCGGACCGTTCCGCTGGAGATTGGTCGCAGCTACCAATTCGATCGGTATTTCCAGCCCGAGGGAAACCCCATCATAATTCACGTACTGCGGCGGGAACGGGTAACAGTTCCAGCAGGAAAATTCAACGCGATCGTCCTGGAGCCGCAGATCGTCACGACCGGGATCTTCTCGCGAAAAGGCCACGCCGAAGTGTGGCTCACCGACGACAGCACGCACATGATGCTCCAGCTGAAGTCGCGCCTTTCCTTCGGTTCTCTGAATCTCTATCTCACCAGCTATTCGCCCGGAAACCGCTCACGCTAGGTCATCGTTTGTCGAACGCCCTTTGTATCATCGCCTGCGCCTCTGCCTGTATCCGCCTCAGATGCTCGGCTCCTTTGAAGCTCTCGGCGTACAGCTTGTAGACATCCTCCGTTCCCGACGGCCGAGCGGCGAACCAGCCGCCCTCGCTAACGACTTTGATTCCGCCAATCGGATCGTTGGTGCGGGGCGCTGTCGTCAGAATGCTCGTGATCTTTTCGCCAGCAAGCTCTGACTCGCCGATGTCCTTCGCGGTGAGCTCGGCCAGTATTTTCTTCTGTTCGGGCGTTGCAGGCGCGTCGATGCGCTCGTAAACAGGATCGCCGTACTGCCGCGTGAGATCGCGATAAAGCTCGCCCGGATCCTTGCCCGTGACCGCCGTCATCTCGGCCGCGAGGAGGCCCATGACGATGCCATCTTTGTCGGTCGTCCACGCGTTTCCGTCGCGGCGCAGAAAAGACGCGCCCGCGCTCTCTTCACCACCAAACCCTAGGGAGCCGTTCAACAATCCATCGACAAACCACTTGAAGCCAACGGGAACTTCCTTGAGCGCGCGGCCGATGCCCGCCGTAACGCGATCGATCATGCTGCTGCTGACGACGGTCTTCCCTACTGCCGCGCCTTTTGGCCAATCGGGGCGATGCGTGAAGAGATAAGAGATCGCGACGGCGAGATAGTGATTGGGATTCAGCAGTCCCGTGCTTTTCGCGACGATGCCGTGCCGATCGTGATCCGTGTCGCACGCCCACGCGACGTCGAAGCGGTCCTTGAGCCCGATCAGCCGCTGCATCGCGTAAGGCGACGAGCAATCCATCCTGATTTTTCCATCCCAATCGACGGTCATGAATCGAAACGTCGCGTCGACGACTTCGCTCACTACCGTCAAAGGAATCCTGTAGCGATCGGCGATCATGGCCCAATAGAAAACGCCGGCGCCACCGAGTGGATCGACGCCGAGTTTCAGCCCACCGGCGCGAATTGCATCGAAATCGATGACCGCGCCAAGCTCGTCGATGTACGCGTTCATGTAATCGTGGCGGTGCGTCGTCGCGGCCGAATTCGCTCTCGCGAACGGGATGCGACGGACGTCTTTCAGGCCGCTGGCGATCAGCTCATTTGCCTTATCCTGAATCCATTTGGTCGTCGCGGAATCAGCGGGGCCGCCACTCGGAGGGTCGTACTTGAAGCCGCCGTCTTCTGGTGGATTATGCGACGGTGTCACCACGATACCGTCCGCCAGTCCGCTGGTTCTGCCGCGGTTGTGGGTGAGGATCGCGTGCGAGACAACCGGCGTCGGCGTGAACCCCTCGCGATCGTCCATCATCACGTCCACTTCGTTGGCAGCCAGAACCTCGAGCGCGGAGGCGAACGCCGGCTCAGAAAGCGCGTGGGTGTCGATCCCGATGAAAAGCGGACCGTCGATACCGTGCTGCCGGCGCTGAGAGCAGATCGCCTGGGTGATGGCGAGGATGTGCTCCTCGTTGAACGAGCATTCCAGCGATGTCCCGCGGTGACCCGAAGTGCCGAACGCGACTCTCTGCGCGATCGCCGCTGGATCCGGCTCGAGCGCGTAGTAATCCGTCACGAGCCGAGGAATGTTGGCGAGTATCGATTCGGGCGCGGGCTTGCCGGCCAACGGACTGATTTTCACTTTGGTATCAGAACGGGGTGTCTTTCTTGATGCAAATTCGATTCTTCGCCGAAGCGCCGCTCTCGACGCGTTGCTTTCTGTGGCTGCGCTCGATCCTGACTCCGTACGACCGCATTGCATCCGCGCTCCCCGGGCGCGGACGGATTCTGGATCTTGGGTCGGGGCATGGTCTCCTCGCGCTGGCGCTAGCCGTCGGATCCGATAAGCGCGAGATCATCGGCATCGACCACGATGCTGAGCGCGTTCGACTTGCAGAAGCGGCAGCGCTTAGACTGCCGACTTCTTCCCGGCCAAGGTTCGAGGTGGGCGACCTCAAGGAGAGCCTCGGCTCGTTCGCATCGGCGTCGCTCGACGGCATCGCCATGATCGACATCCTCCACTATTTCGATCCAAGGGACCAACAACTCCTGATCAGCGAAGCGGCGCGTGTCGTCGCTCCCAGTGGTGTTCTGGTCGTACGCGAGATCGACTCGGACGCTGGCTTGAAAGCCGCCGCGAATCGACTCTACGAACGCCTCGCCACAGGCATCGGGTTCACTCGATCGACCGGCGCTACACTGAGCTTTAGGGGAGCACGTGAGTGGACAAGCCTGATGGAAAGCGCCGGATTCATAGTGCGCTCCCTACCCGGCGGCGCAGCCTTCTTCGCGGACGTTTTGTTCGCCGCCCAAAAGAGGTTGTAATGCTGCTGTAAGCCGCTCGGCATATCCTCGAGGCCTCTGGGCCTCAGCCTTGCGCTAAAAGAAAAAGGGGTTAAATACGCACAACCCATGGCTTTTGTTGAAGCTCAGGCTCAGCAGCGCTACCGTCCCCGCCCTCCGGTGCCAGAACCGGCGAGGCCGCGCTTGTCGATTGTCATCCCGACCTGGAACGGTGGACACAAGCTGTCGGCGACTCTCACCCACCTGCGGGACTTTCGCGCCCGACTGGACTTCTCAAGCGAGATAGTCGTTGTGGACGATTGCAGCGAGCGCTCGACGCAGAGAATCGCCATCGCCTTCGCGGAAAACAATGACTCGACGGTCGTCCTGAGGAACGAAACAAATCGGGGCAAGGGGCACGCGGTCGCGCGCGGGATGCTCCACGCGAGTGGAGACTATCGAATCTTCGTCGACTCCGATTTGGCGTACCCCAGCTGCCAGATCAACAAGCTTTTGCTCGCGTTGGAAGCGGGGAGCGATCTGGCGATTGCGTGCCGCGTGCTGCCGGAGTCACGATACGTGATGAGCCCGACTTTTTTTCACTATCTCTACACCCGGCACTTGATGAGCCGCCTCTTCAACCTATTGTCGCAACAAATTCTCCTTCCCGGCATTCTCGACACCCAGGCTGGACTCAAAGGTTTCACTGCCCGTGCTGCCGAGATAGTCTTCTCGCGTCAGACTCTCTGCGGTTTCGGCTTCGATCTCGAATGTCTCTTCATCGCGCGTCTGCACGGCTTGAAGATCGAGCAGGTGCCGGTCGATTTCTACTACAGCGACGAGCCGAGTACGATCTCGTTTGCCAGGCACGGAGCCGGGATGCTGATGGATCTGCTTCGTGTTCGGCTAAATGGTGCGCGTGGGATCTACGCGTAGTCCGAAGAAACTCATCATCAACGCCGACGATTTCGGAATCTCGCGCGGCGTCAACATCGGAATAATCGAGGCGGCAGAAGCTGGCGTCGTCACATCCGCTTCGATGATCGTCAATCTGCCGAGCTTTGCGGACGCTCTCGACCGTGTGGTGTCGCGCGCCTCTCCTCTCCCGTCACTCTCACTTGGCATTCACCTCAATCTCACTCTCGGCCGCCCCCTCACCGACGCGCCATCACTGACACGAAGTAAAACTGACGATTTCTACGCTTTGCCAGCATTGGTCGCGCGCGCTTCGCTTGGACGTCTGGACGGAGCCGAGCTTTTGCGCGAGTGCCAGGCACAGATCGACCGAATGATCGAAGCTGGATTTCCGCCGACGCATCTGGACAGCCATCGCCACATCCACATTCACCCAGCAATCTTCCCGGCGGTCTCGACAGCCGCGGCATCGAGAGGAATTTCTCGCGTGCGCGTTCTTTGCGAGCCGCTCGGTTTTGATGCGCGCGAATGGCGAGCTGCGCTCAAGAAAGCCGGACTTCTCTTTTGCGCTCGGCTCTCAGGTGTAACTAGTGCCTACGGCGGTGCAGATCGCTTTGTCGGCATCTCACTGCACGGCGGCAAATCATTCGCATCGCGACTGTTCGCTTTGATTCCTCGATTGCCGGCGGGAACGACGGAGCTGATGGTCCATCCGGGTTACGCTGATGCGTCACTCGCCGAGCAAGACAGTTATATAGCCGAGCGAGAAACAGAGCTGAGGGTTCTGTGTTCCCGCGAATTTCGTGACCTACTCGATCGCTGCGGGGTGAGGCTGACCAGCTTCGCCGGCGGCGATCGGCCGTCGATTGTTTCGCACGAGAGCCAGCTCGCCCAGCATTACCAGCCAGACGATCGTGAGCGGAATAGAGAATCGCAATTGCGCCGATAGGATTTGCTTGATCGCATCAGGCATCAAGCTCGAACTGGTCAACGCAACCAGGAAATACACAATGGCGAATAGCGCGGTTCGCCAGGTGGACCGCGGGGACACGAGGTACCAGACGACCATTCCGCACAGCGCGATTACCGCGGACTGACGTTCGGCGCGGTGGTTGAAAACTACGCAGAACACCATCACGAAGCCGAGGAAGTGCAGCCGCAACTTTCTGTCATTCCAATCGCGCATTCGCAGGACCAGCACCGCGAGAACGACTGCGCTTGCGATCAGCTGCACCGGCCAAGCTGGCCACGTAATACCGGCGTCGCGGAAAAGCTCCATCGCACTCGACCCGACGAGGGCGGTTTCGCGTCCCTGGAGCGCCCCCCACGACTCATACTGAGCGACAAGCGCGGCCGGCGAGATTACAAGGAGTGGAAGCGCGACCAGAATTGCCGTGCTGCCAATCGTTATCAGTATCGCCCGCACTCGATCAGGGCGAGGCAGAGCGAAGGTTAAAGCTGCAAGTGGGAATATTTTGGTGACGGCGCCGAGTGCGGTTGAGATTCCACCGCGCCAGAGCCAGGCGCGTTCGTAGCTAACGAAGGCAAAGATGATGAGTGCCGCGACGAGAGCATTGCTTTGAGACGACTGAATGGAGCGAAGCGTCGGTAGTGCCACTAGCGCTTGCGCGAGGGCCCACTGATCCCGAGGCAGGAGCAGTCTCAGCGCGAAAAAAATCGCGAGCGCATTGACAACATTCCAGAGAAAGAGACCTGCAACGAATGGAAGGACGGCGAAGGGAGCAAACAGCAGCGCGAATGATGGGGAATACTTGAAGTAGTCGCGCGCCTGATCCAGGCGCAGCACGTACAGGTCTCTGTTCGCGAGCAAATTCCAGAAAGAGGCGCGGAAGATTGCAAAGTCGTTCGGGAATCCGAAGACCCCGCGCTGGATAGTCACGATGAGTGCCGCGGAGACGTAGATCAGGAGGAGCAGCCGCTGATCGACGATTAATCTCGTGAGTTTTGTCTTCAGATCCTTGAAAGACAGAGAAAATCCGGAGTAATTATTGCGAACAGAATATCGCCGTCACCCTGAATGACCTATACTAATTCGTGAACTGCTGCATCGTTGGTGGCGGGCCCGCCGGAATGATGCTCGGCTATCTCCTCGGGCGCGCGGGTATCAGCGTTACAGTGCTCGAGAAGCACGCCGATTTCTTCAGGGATTTCCGCGGCGACACTGTGCACCCGTCGACTCTGGAGATCCTCTACGAGCTCGGCCTCATTAACGAGTTCCTCAAGCTTCCGCACTCAAGGGTGCGCAAGCTCACTGGTCAGATCGGCGACACCACGCTCGTGCTCGGCGACTTCAGTCACCTGCCGGTGCACTGCAAGTTCCTGGCGTTCATGCCGCAGTGGGATTTTCTGAACTTCCTGGCCGATCAGGGCCGGAAGTACCCGTTGTTCCAATTGGAGATGGAAGCGGAAGTGACCGGGCTCGTCTTCGATGGCCAGCGCGTCATCGGCGTGCGCGTTAAGACGTCGAAGGGCGAGCGTGAAATGCGCGCCGATCTGGTGGTTGCGGCCGATGGGCGGGATTCTCACGTGCGCGAGGAGGCCGGACTTCAGCCGATTGACTTCGGCTCGCCCATGGATGCGCTCTGGATGCGATTGTCGAAACGAGCCGGGGATCCCGAGCAGCTATTCGGCCGCATCGATTTTGGACGTGTTTTCGTGATGCTCGATCGCGGGGATTATTGGCAGTGCGCGCTCGTCATTCCGAAAGGAGGATTCGACGAGATTCGGCGTGGTGGCATCGACGCTCTTCGCGCCGACATCGTGCAGATGAATCCGTTCTTAAAAGATCGTGTCAGCGAGCTCCGCGATTGGGACGACGTCAAGCTGCTGACGGTTCAGGTCAATCGGCTGCGCGAGTGGTACCGGCCCGGGCTCCTCTGCATTGGAGACGCAGCGCACGCGATGTCGCCGATCGCCGGAGTGGGGATCAACCTTGCGGTGCAGGATGCAGTCGCGGCGGCGAACATCCTGATTCCCGAGTTTCGGCGGGACTCGAGCATTCCGATCGAGGCGCTGCGGCGAGTGCAGCAGCGACGCGAGCTGCCAACGCGCATTACGCAGCGCGTGCAGCTCCTGATTCAGAACAATATCATCAAGCGGGTGCTCGGCAGCGCGGGACGAATGAAGCCGCCGCTCGTTGTCCGGGCGCTCGGGGCGATTCCCGTTTTGCAGCGCATCCCGGCGAGATTGATTGGGCTGGGGTTCAGGCGCGAGCATATCGTCGGGGTTTAGACCGCTGCGCTGGCTGACATCCACAGGACTGAAGCGGGGAGCGGAGAGCTTTGCAGCTTATTAGCCGTAAGCTTTCATACTCGCGCTCCTCGGCTCGCGCTTCCTACGGACCGCGGTAACCATATCCGCGGGCCATCAACACCGCTGCCACGACCATCGCCAAGCCGAGTGCTGCCTGGATGTAGCTGATTTTCGTGATCCGGCCGGCGACGATCTCGTCGGGTTGCCACGCGTCGCTCGATTTCGCCACTGCCTTACGCCAGCGGATGAGCGTCATCATCGGCCATATCTCCAGCGCGAGGATGATGATGAGCAGGGCCATCTTGGCGAAGAACGCATCGTTGTGCAGATAGTAACTCGTCGCCTTTTCGGTGCCGGCGAAGAGTCGCCAGAGTCCGGTTGCGATCCACAGTCCCGCAGCAATACCCCACCACGAGTCGGCAACGAATGCTCGTCGCACCGCACCCAGAGTCAAAGGGCGCTCGGTGAGTGAACGCCCCCGCACATAAACGGCGCCAAGCCCGAAGGCGAGTGCGAATAGGTGGAGCGCGGCGAGGGTGACGCGGAGCATTGGCGCGAACTGTACTCCGACAGGGACTGGGTCGCAAGCGGAACGCCGCCATCTACGCACATCGAATACTGAAGCGTGGAGCGGAGAGCTTTGCAGCCGCTTAGCGCGGAAGCTTCTTTGGGGCTGCTCCCAGCTTGAACGCTGTCAAGCTCTCCGCTCCCCGCTTCAGTTCTGTGGACGCCCGGTAGCGCCCCCGAATTTCGACCCCGCGCCCTGGCCCGGCACCTGCATTTCCATCGGCTGCAAAGGAGCTGGGATGAGGCCAGAACAGCAGTCAGGGGTGTCGAGAGTCGAGATTGATTGTCCGCTCGCGGGGGTACTCGCCGAGAGACTCAGGCGGGCCAGGCACGATCTGACGGTGCAGTGGCTGGACCGGATCGCCAGTCGCGTCTCGCTCGACCGGAATCGTGTGTTCCCCACCAATGACTTGCTCGACCACGTCCCGCTGCTCATCGACGGGGTCGCCGATTACGTGAAGAATCCGGCCGCCGAGATCGGCGTCGACATGCCGGTCGTCGCCAAAGCGATGGAGCTCGGCGAGCTCCGCCACAAGCAGGGCTTCGACGCCTACGAGATCCTCAAGGAGTACGAATTCCTCGGCGGAATTCTGTTCGAGTTCTTCACGACAACCGTCGAGCAAGTCAAGGAGCCGTGCGAGAAGAGTGAGTTGATGGCGTGCGGCGCCCGTCTCTATCGGGCGGTGACGATCATCCAGCAAACGACGATGACTCACTTTCTGCTGCTCGCCGACAGGCACGTTGCCGAGCGAGAGGAGCGGCTCCGCGTATTCAACAGGGTGATCTCACACGAGATCAAAAACCGGGTCGGCGCAATACTCGGCGCCAGCACCGTTCTGAACGAGCTTTCCGAAATGCCCTCCTCCAAGCGCGCCGACCTCGAGGAAATTGTTCTCAGGAACGCGAGAGAGATGCGAAACACAGTGGAGAACGTTCTGATTCTCTCGAGGGCAGATGGTGACGACCCACGCCAGCACCGAAACGTGAAGCTCGCCGAGGCGGTGGGTGAAGCGGTTCGGCAGGTACGCGAAGCTGCGCAGAGCGCGAAGATCGATGTGCGCATCGTATCTGGAATGCCGGACATCGAAGTCAGTGCTGCCGTCATCGAGCTCTGCGTGAAGAATTATCTCTCCAACGCGATCAAGTATGCCGATCCGGCAAAGCCTCAGCGATTCGTCGAGATCTCGGGCGCGGAGGAGCAGACGGACGACGGAGAGAGGAGAGTCGTGGTTCGCGTTCGCGACAACGGCATCGGCGTCCCGCCTGACAAGCGCGATAAGCTGTTCGAGCGTTTCTTCCGCGCGCACGAGGGTATGAGCTCGATCGAAGGCACTGGCCTCGGCCTCAACATCGTTCGCGAGGCGGCCGAGTCGCTGGGCGGGCGCGCGTGGGCGGAATACCCGGATGACGGAGGATCCATCTTTGCTATCGCGCTCCCTTTACGGCGAAAGGCGACGAGTCCGGCGGAGCGGCGGCGCGTAGAGACATCGAATACTGAAGCGGGGAGCGGAGAGCTTCGCAGCTACTAAGCCAGGAGCTTTCTTCCAGCGCGCTTTGAAAGCTGCCAGCTACGAGGCTGCTTAGCTCTCCGCTCCCCGCTTCTGTTCTGTGGATGCCGACTAGCGAAACGATCTCAAGCCCGCCCTACAGCCGAAGCAGGTAGCTCACCTTCGCAAAGAAATAATCCGACGCCCGCCGCAGCGGCTGCCAATTGAACCGCTGCGCCGGATCCGGCTCCCCGCTCGCCGTGCTGCCGTAGCCGAGGAACACCACCGTGCCCGGCGTCGGCTGGTAGGAAAACAAGTAGTCGCCGTGCATCGATCGCGCGCGCACGGCAGTCGCCAGCTGGCCGTCGATGATGAGCGGATAGTTCGTCCGCGTCTCGTCGCGGAGATCGTCGTGCTCGCTGAGATCGTACTCTCCGACGAGTCGCATGAAGATGGCGCGCGTCAACTGGTACTCGAGCTTCACGCGCGGAATCATGTTGCGTCCGGCGAGCGTGTGATCGCTGCGCCGCCAATAGTCCTGGTACGCAAACGTTCCGTCTACGCGAACACGATCACTCGGCCTCACATTAACGCCGAGCTGTATGAGATCGATGTTGGCCTGCGCCCACTCGAAGAAATTCTCGTCCTGGCCACCGACATACAGAAGATTCCCACTGAAGATCGACCACTGTGGAGTCACCAGCGTGAGCACGTAGTCGTGATTGGTGATGCGAGGTCTGCCGACGAACGGCAACGTGTCGCCTGTCGGCGCCAGAATTCGATAGTTGGAATACAGCCCCTGGTCGAAGCCGAACGTCTCGAAGTACACGCCGAGTCCAACGTTCCAACCACCTCGCAATCCCGCGCTCCCACTCAGGTGAAACTTCTTGTCCTGCGCGTCGCCGCGACGCATGAAATGCGAGTACTGCCACTGGTCGTCCAGGATGACCTCGCCGGTTAGCGTCTCCAACTTTGCGCCGCGCTCGCCGAACCAGGTCGCGCGGTGATCCACATCCGCGCGCACAATTCCGGGCCGCGAGATGAATCCGCTCCGGGTACGGAAGTCGTCACTGATTCCGGTGAAGAGGTAACGCAAACCGAATTGCTTGCCGTTGCGCGCAAAGATTCCTTCCCACAACGGCGCGTTGCGCACTACTCCGTTTGCTTTATCAAAGCTGCCGGCAGCCTGGAACGACGCGCTGTAGACCTGTCCGAAAACAATCCGCCCGTCGACGTCAGCGACGCGATTGTAGTCTCCGCCGAGCACGCGATCGGTGTACGCGATGCCGAGTCGCGACTGTCCGCCAATGTCGCGCTGTGCGCGGAGAACGTTGTAGATAGCCCGATCGTGCCCGGATGGCGACAGGCTGCGGTCATCCGCTGCCGAGAGAACTCCGATACTGGTGCCGGCGACTTTACCAGTGAGTTTGAGCGCGCCGTCCGGCTTCGCGATGCGCCGAGTGTAAATGAGATTGTGCGGCGTGTTGAACGCGTCCAGTCCCTCGAGGAAGAACGGCCGCTTCTCCGGAAAGAACAGCGCCTGTCGAGGATCAATCACGAATTGTCCAGCATCCGACTCGACTTCGGCGAAATCGGGATTCACAGCGCCGTTGAGGGTGAGGGTGTTGGTGATTCCCCACTGCACTCGCCCTCCCAGCTGCGGCGAGCCGCGATCGTATTTCCATCCACTTGGACTCGGCCCGCCAGTGACTTTGTGTGTGAGCGATGGATTCACATCGAGCACCAGTCCGCGACTAAGCCCAGTCAATCCGTCGAGTGAGCCGGACTGAGCGAGGAACGACGTATTGGCGCGTTTGGCCGGCGCCCATGAATCTTCGTGTCCGGAGTGCTGAACCTGGCGCACGATGTTGAGATCCCAGCTCTGCTCGTCACCCGATTGGTACTTGAGGCTCTTGAGCGGGATACGGATCTCGACCTCGTAGCCGTAGTTGGTCAAACGACCTTTCGAGCTGAACACGAAATCCTGACTCAGATCCGGTGCAACGCGCCCCGACAGTGCGGGCGTCCAGGTTCCGGTAAGAGTTTGTCCCTGCTCGACGATGGTGCCGTCCATCTGGACGCCGAGCGGATTCACAGCGAAGACGTAGGCTTGGCGATGATCGTGAAAGGTGCCGAGCAGGATCTGGACGTTGTCGTCGGCGGAGATCTTGTCGCGATCGGCGAGCGTGGCGTGCGGAGCGCCGTGCAGCTCGAAGGCGCGGATGCCGAAGTACACCGCGTTCGGCGAGTACCAGACGAGGACCTGCGTCGAGTCGGCGGCCGGAATTCCATCGTGCGGTGAGAATTCAGAAAATCCAGTGAGCACGGCCGCTTGCTGCCACACCGGCTCGTTGAGGTTGCCGTCGACGGTTACGTCGGTTTCGATGCGGGGGATGCGAACGTTGACTTGGTTCTCGCGGCCGATGTAGACCAGCGTAGTTGCCACTAGGAGCAGGTTCATGGCGGAATGATGGGTCGGGTCGAAGGTGACAGCAATAAGCTTTGAGCGTCACGGCGGGGTTTGGATCGTTGCGGGAGCTCCCATCCACAAAACCGAAGCGGGGAGCGGAGAGCTTTGCAGCTGTTTAGCGGGGAGCTTTCCTCCTCGCGGTCTCGCGATGACCTTTGCCTACCTGTAATGCGAGCG
>QHVA01000177.1 GCA_003223425.1 Gemmatimonadota bacterium | reverse complement strand
GTACGGCAGTACACGACTCTCCCGCGCAACAACGTCGAGCAAACGGTCGGTAATTCCGGCGGAGTACAGGTAGAGCATCCGAATCCACGGAATCGATGTCTCCGCGACCAGCGCCTGGAGTAGGTCGGGCAGCTTGATCCCGTCATTTCGGTCGCGGCCGTAATGGGCGAGATCCTGAGCCACGAGATTGAGCTCGCGCGCTCCCTGAAGCTCCAAGAGCTGCGCCTCGCGGACGACCTCGTCGAGAGCGAATGATCGGTGCTTGCCGCGCATGAGGGGAATTGCGCAGAAGGCGCAGCCGTGGTCGCATCCCTCGCTGATTTTCATGTACCTGACGTGACGTAGGTCGCCGGTGTAAAGGCGCACTCCGGGATGCAATGCTTCGGTCGGTTCGCCCAGTAATCCTCGTTCGGTGAGCTGCGCTACAAGCATCTGCATCTCGGAAGATCCGAGGAATAGATCGACCTCGGGCAGGGCATCGAAAAGCTCTTCCTTGTGGCGTTCGATCATGCAGCCAACGGCGACAACTGCCTGGCAGCATCCGTCCGTCTTGAATCGCGCCGCCTCGAGCATGGCGTCGATCGATTCCTTCTTCGCCGCGTCGATGAAACCGCAGGTGTTGACGATGATGACTTCGGCTTCTGAGAGCTCTGACGTGTACTCGGCGGAATGATCGGCTAGTTGCGCCAGATACCGTTCGCTGTCGACGGTATTCTTGTCGCAGCCAAGTGTGATGATGCCGACCTTCACTTTGCTATGATGGAGTTGGCGACGTCGAGCGATCTTAACGTCAACGGTAGTTTCCGAACTTGAGCTCCACGCCGAAATCCTTGCCGCGAAGGAGCGTGATCGCCTGCTGCAGGTCATCCCGCGATGGAGATGTCACACGAACCTGATCGCCCTGGATCGCTGCCTGAACTTTTTTCAGCTTTGCGTCCTTGATTGCTGCGGCAACTTTTTTGGCGGTCTCGCCGTCGAGCGCCATCTTGAGAGCGATTTCGCGGCGCACGGTATCTCCGCCGCCCGGCTTCACCTCACCAGGATCGAGATTCTTCACCGACACGTTGCGCCGAATCAGCTTCGACTGAACCACGTCCCAAAGCGCCTGCATCTTGTAGTCGTTTTCGGCGGTCAAGAGGATTTTCCCTTGCGTTCGATTGAGCTCGATGGTGGCCGGTGATCCCTTGAAGTCGTAGCGCTGTGAGATCTCCTTATGCGCCTGATTGACGGCGTTATCGACCTCCTGGAGGTCGACGCCCGTCGTCACGTCGAATGAGGCTTGTTGTGCCATGGGGCGAAATGTAATCGCGCGCGGTTTGACAGTTCCTTTGCAGCCCATTTTTTTTCGGCGCGCCGTGATACTCGGCGCTGCGGCAAAAAGTTCTATTGACCCGCGGGTTAGTTAACACATATGTTTGGGCGCCCGAAATTGGGTAGCTCTTGCGCAACCTCCTTACGGAAGAGCTTCTTTGGTGCACCCTTCCGACGGGTCAATCTTGCATCGCACAATTTCGGCAGCGGCGCTAACCGCGCTCGTACTCGCGGCCTGTTCCACCGATGTCGTCGCTCCACTCAAAACACCGTCCACGCCGAAATTGGCCGTTGACGTCAATACGACGTCGGGGAACTACGTCGTCCTTATGCGAGGAAATGCGATGCCGAAAGGATTCGCTGAGAGTGTCGCGAATCTTGGTGGAGCGGTCACCTGGTCTCATGCAGGCGCCGGGTTCGCCACCGTGGCAGGACTCGACGCCGCAGGCGCCGTCAAGCTTGCTGCGATTAGCGGCGTCGCCGATGTGGAGTCAGACATTGAAGTCGGCCTCGGCGTGCCGGCCGGCGTGGCCGAAGCCGATGCGTCTGACCTCGCTGACCCGTCCATCAGCAGTGTAACGAACCCCGCTGCCGCCGCCCGTTACGTCTGGCAGTGGAACATGAGATCCATCGGAGCCCAGACGGCGTGGGCCGCCGGCAAGTTGGGCAGCGCTGCGGTGACGGTCGCTATCCTCGATACCGGTATCGATTACGACGCGCCGGACCTGAACGGACTCGTCGATCTGACGCGCTCAACCTCGTTCATGAGCACCTATGTTCGCGCACCGGGCCAAACGAAATCGGATTCGTCGGACAACTACATAAGCACCAGGTTCTTCCCGACGCGCAACGCCATCTCGGACTACAACGGTCATGGCACCAACGTCGCGACGCAAGTGAGCAGCAAGGCGGTAGCGCTCGCTGGCGTCACTTCGAAGACGAAGCTCATAGGAGTGAAGGTTCTGGGTTCGAACGGCTACGGCTCATTTGGTGGAATCCTCAACGGGATCCTTTGGGCGGCTGATCACGGAGCAAACGTCGCGAACATGAGCCTGGGCGGGGGATTCAGCAAAACCGCGGCAGGACGTTATGTCGCCATCATCAACCGGGTCTTCAACTACGCCAAACAGCGCGGGATGTTGATTGTCGTGGCGGCTGGCAATGATGCAGCGGACCTCGATCACAATGGAAATGAATTCGTGACGTATTGCGACGCGCCACACGTCATTTGCGTTGCGTCGGTCGGACTGCCCACCGCGACAGGCGATGCTGACGCGCCTGCTTTCTATTCAAATTTCGGGAGGTCGGCGATAAGCGTCGCAGCACCTGGCGGGAACGCGTCTCCGACACCCAGCGGGTACACGATTTCAACGTGGCCATGGGGAAATGACATTGCCTCGTGGGTCTGGTCGTATTGCAGCAAGACGCGGATCGCTCGGTTCACAGCTCCGCCCGCCACCTACGCTCCGATTCTCACGGTATGCGTCGCCGGCAACCGTCTGAGCGGATTCATAGGCACCAGCCAGGCGTCGCCACACGTGGCGGGTCTCGCCGCTCTGCTAATGGCCGAATACGGGACGGGGCAGCCGCAGAAAATCAAAGAACTCATCCAGGAGTCCGCGGTTCCAATCGATCCGTTGTACGGTCGCGGTCGTATCAGCGTCAGCAACGCGCTTGGACTCTAGGTACGCCAACTCGCAAAAACCGAGGGCCGGAATCGATTTGGATTCCGGCCCTTTGTTATGGTCGTAAGTCGGCAACGTTATTTACCTCTTTCCTGTTTTCTGGTAAGTGCCGATCAACTCTCCCTGATCGACAACGTGTCCCTTCATCGCGCGCTCGAGATCAGCTTTCGCCGGCGATGACAATCCTGTAAGGGCGGTGTCGAGCGCGTACACCTTGAAGAAGTAACGATGCCGCCCGATGGGCGGACAGGGGCCGCCGTATTCCGCTTTCCCCCAGTCGTTTTTGCCCTGAACCGCGCCTTTCGGTAAACCGGCTTTAGACGCGTTCTCCGGAAGACCTGTCGTCGACGCAGGAAGATTGTAAACCACCCAATGCACGTAAACCCGCTGCGGCTTGGCAGGGTCGGGAGCGTCCGGATCGTCGACGATCATCGCGAAACTCTTGGCGTTGCCCGCTGCGCCAGACCACGCGAGTGGGGGAGAGATGTCTTTGCCTTCGCAGGTGTATTGAGACGGAATCGATCCGTTCGGCTGAAACGCGGAGGATGTGATTTTGAGGGCCATTGTCTTGCTCCCGGTGTCTGTGATCGCCGTGGATGACGGCGCGGTCGAGGAGGTATCGCTTGTCGTCGACGCTTCGCGTTTGCATCCGACGGCGAGAAGAAGCAGCATGGTAAATGCCTTGGAGGTCGCCATATGCCGATTGCCTCGTGGGATCGGTTCGTAAGTGCAGAGTCGTGTGTCCCGTTGTTCGCGCTCCGTAGCTTAGCTACTCGAGCCTGCGATCTTCGTACCGCTCCGGTCATCACGTGCGCGGTCCAAAGAATGTCGAGCGCGATAAGTAATCCCGCTACTCAACCTGCAAAGAGGAGTAAAACCGTTCAGAGCGGCACGTCAATCAGAACGTGCGCGATACTGACTCGGCTGAGAACTCGTTCACTATGAATGCCCAGGTAATCTCACCGCTGTCGTAATAGCCGCCGAGCAGCATCACGTACAATTTTACGGGCTGCCCGGGGCGCAGCTCGCGCGCGAAATAGCTCGCCACGCGATCCTGGACCGGCAGCCATAGAAGCTGCTTCCCTTCCTGGAACAGGTACTCGCGATGGAAATCACCGGCAATCGAGGAATCCTGCAGGAATGCCTTGCCCCTGTCGCGCACGATTTCGACCCGACGGGAATCAATTGGTCGCGACCTACCCTTGAAATCACACTCACGAGCCTGGGAAACTGGTCGCCGGTGAAGTGCCGACTCGGTTTTTTGTCGAGCAAACCTGCACGAATCGTTGAATCGTTCTCGCGAAATGGCGGCGGCGAGGCTACCGGGCTTGTAGCGGTCTCAATTGTTCTATGCCTGGGCGATCTGGATCGGCCAGCAAAGCAGCGACGCAGCGAGAAAGGCACGCGTGGGCAATTACAGAAAAACGAGACGATCTGACCATCGATTAGCCGAGGAATGATTCCAGCGACCGTCTCCGCGAATTGTGACGCAGCTTGAGGAGAGCCTTCTCTTTGATCTGACGCACCCTCTCGCGCGTGATCTGGAGCAGAGTACCGATGTCCTCGAGGGTCATCGGATCGGCGCCGTCAAGGCCGAAGTACAGGCGCAAAATCTTGGACTCGCGCTCTTTCAGCGACGACAGCGATTCCTCAATCGCCTCCGACAACGCCTTCTCGAACGTGATCTCGTCGGGCGTAGGATTCATGTTGTCGGGCAGATAATCGAGCAGCCGATTATCCTCGCCAGGGGTCATTGGTGCGTCGAGGGACAAGTGCACCTGCGAGATCATCATCGTCTTGGCGACTTCGTCCTCGCTGATGTA
>QHVA01000174.1 GCA_003223425.1 Gemmatimonadota bacterium | reverse complement strand
TTGCTATCGCGTCCGTTGCGAGATGAGCCGACACCTTTCTTATGGGCCATTACTTCTCTCCCCCGCTCTTCTTGCCGAAGGCGATATCCTTGATGCGGACCTCGGTGAACCCCTGCCGATGGCCCTGCTTCTTCGCGTAGTTCTTACGCCGCTTTTGCTTGAACACCACGATCTTCTCGCCCTTCCCCTGCTTCACGATCTCGCCGGTAACGTGCGCGCCCTTGAGCGCCGGAGTTCCGACGTGCCGCTTGTCGCCGTCCGCGCCGAGGATGACGTCGTCGAAGGTGACCTTCGTCCCGGCGTCGCCGGCCAGGCTGGGAATTCTGATAGTTTTTCCGGACTCGGCGCGGAACTGTTTGCCGCCGGTTCTGATGATCGCGTAAGTCATGGACAGTGTTGCGGTTAGGTTGGGCACTGGAGCCTTGTAAGTTAGGCGCTTAGCGCGTTCAGGTCAAGCCGGGCCGGGGAAAACCACAGCTACCCCAGCAAACTGCCTCGCGGTTCGCCGAGCGATGATAAGTTCTTCCACGGGCTAGCGGTGTTCAACAAGCCGGCTCGAGCATGAATCCAAAAGGGTACCGAATGCGAATTCTCCTGAGTTGTCTCGCCGGAATGGCGATGGCTTGTGATTCTGCGACCGGTCCAGGCAAAGAGCATTTTGAGCTCGCGTTCACCCGTTCGGAAGCAGGTGAACTTTTTGGCGATATCTACGTGTCCCGCGCTGATGGTAGCCATGCGACGCGACTCACGACCGGCGCTGGCGCCTTTGCTCCACGCTGGTCGCCTGACGGAACCAGGATCGCCTTCGTTACAAGTCTCGGGAAATACTCCCTAATTGAATGGATTAGCGCCGACGCCGCCGATCGCGGGGGTTTCGCTCAAGGTAGGAATCCGGCGTGGTCGCCCGACGGCACTCAGATTGGATTCACTGGGTCCGTCAGTATCGTTTTCCCCTGTTGCAGCCAGATACCGACGAACGTCAGTCAGATTTTCACCGTTCGCACAGATGGATCGAACCTGAGACAAATCGCGCCCGATTCAGCGTACAACACAATGGGTTCTTGGTCGCCCGACGGGAAAAGAATCGCGTTCACACGATTTGTACCACTCGCCAATGCAGCGATCTTCGTGATGGCGGCTGACGGCAGCGACCAGGTTCGTCTGACATACAACCCTGGGATGAGCGATCCCGTATGGTCGCCGACGGGGGCGAAGATTGCGTTCGTCGGTTTCCACGATCCTCACTATGCAATCTACACAATGAACCCTGACGGGAGCGACCAGACACAGGTGACGAGCGGGACTACTGACGATGTGTGCCCGACTTGGTCGCCCGATGGGAGTCGTATCGCGTTCACGAGCAACCGCGATGGTTTCTTCCAGATCTACCTGATGAACGCCGACGGCAGCAATCAGGTTCGAATCGGAAGCGACTTCTCCGACGCGTGCCCGTCCTGGAAATCTCCCTAGAGAACTCCGAAGTCTCGAGAGATTCCGCTACGCGATCGCGTACTGCTGGGTGACGTCCCGACCTTGTGCCTTTACCACCAGTTTGAACTCGTCTGGTTTTAGTAGCGGATCGTCCCGGAACTCGAGCGAAAAGTTCGCCGCCTTCTGAAGTTTTTGCGCCAGATCGCGCTCCTGCTCGAGCACGTACATCGCCACGTCGGGATGAAGCTTTACCAGCAGGTTGTCGCGTCTTCCTTCGACCGCCATCCGCTTGACCGAGCGCTCCATGCGGCGAACAATCGTCTCGGGGGTGAGCACGCGTCCGGTTCCGTTGCACGTGGGGCACGCCTCGGTGGATGACTGGTAGTGGCTCTGACGTACACGCTGACGCGTCATCTCGATGAGCCCCAGGTCACTCACCGCGAATGCCTTGGTCCGGGCGCGGTCCCGCGACAAGTGCTGCCTCAGCTCCTGCAGGACGCGATCACGATTCGCCTTAGTCTCCATGTCGATGAAATCGCAAACGATGATTCCCCCGACATCGCGGAGCCTGAGCTGCCGCGCCACTTCCTGCGCCGCTTCCATATTGGTTCGCAAAACCGTCTTCTCGGGATCCTTCTTGCCGGTGTAGCGCCCTGAGTTTACGTCGATTGAGACGAGAGCCTCGGTTGGCTCGATGATGAGATACCCACCGGAAGGAAGATCGCAGCGGCGCTTGAAGATATCTCTGATCTCCGATTCGATCCCGGCGGTGTCGAAGAGCGGTACCTGCGAATCGTAAAGCTTGACGCGTGGAATCAAATCCGGCGCGATGTCCTTGAGGTAGCCGACGATCTCGTTGTAAACCTGCTTCGAGTCCACGTTCAGAGTGTCGACCTTGTCGCTGAAAATGTCGCGCACGAGTCCGCGGGTTAGTCCGCTCTCACGATTTACAAGAGACGGCGCTTTCTGGAACCGCGTCTTGCGCTGGATCTTTTTCCACTGCGACATGAGACTATTCAGCTCACGCTGCAGCATCTCCGGTGTCACGTCCTCGCTCACGGTCCGGACAATTACGCCGCCGGATTTCTCGGGGAGGATACTCTGGACCTGCTCCTTGAGTCTGGCGCGCTCGGCCGCGATTCCAATTTTTCGGCTGACCCCGACTTTCGATGAGTCAGGGATATAGACCAGGAACCGGCCAGCAAGCGAGATCTGAGCCGTAACCCTTGGACCTTTCGTAGAGATCGGCTCCTTCGAGACTTGCACCAGGATTTCCTGGCTGCGCTTCAGTGCTTCCTGAATGAGTGGGGCTTTCGCGCGACGGCGGCTGCCGTTGCTGCCGTTGCCATTGCCGTTTCCATTTTTCTCGGCTGGTTCGTCGATCTCGTCATCTTCGTCGTCTTCATCTTCCGCCTCGTCGGCGGATTGTCTGACGAGATCCGAGGCGTGGAGAAAGGCGCTCTTCTCCGTACCGATGTCGACGAAGGCTGCCTGGATTCCGGGGAGCACCGCGTCGACCCGGCCAAGGTAAATGTCACCGACCATGCGTCGGTTGTCTGGACGATCGACGAGAAGCTCGACGAGCTTCCCGTCCTCCAGAATCGCGATCCGCGTTTCACGCGGAGCCGCGTTTATGAGGATTTCTCTTTTCATTGTTGCCGTCTCACCACTTCGCGCGGCGACTCGGCGAGCGAAGTGAAGGACGGTTCAAAAAAGTCCGCGCGGTCGTGCTACAGGGCCGCGTTATGATTTTCCTTGAGTTTTTCACTTTCAGCGCCACTCATCCATGTGTGCGGGACCCGCGAGTCGCGCGAGTTCCCCATGCATGAGAAGCAACAGTCAGTAAAGACAAATTTACGGAGACAAGGTGTGTTTCCGCAACGGCGACAACAACTTACGAGCAGCAGTTAACGTCGCTACCGAAATCCGCTGGCCACCAGATATGTGACTGGCAGGCTCAGACTCCCGTCACAAGGCGATGGATGAGCCACACAGCAGCGACACCGTTTTTCGTCACCCAGATCAGCCACGCCATCACGAGGAGAAAAGTGAGTCCGGCCTTCCATTCACCGTGCTTCAAGTAAAGGTCGAGGCTGAATCCGTCGCCCTCGTCGGGATGCGTCGCGTTCCACGGAGTCGGTCGCGGCACGAAGACGGGGACATTCGCGGCGTACGCCTCGTATGCCTCCGGAAATCTTTCCGCGATGTTAGCTCGCTCGCGCTGCATCGTCGGCGCGTAAATAAACGCGAAGAATGCGACCACCAGCAGCAACAACGCCCAATGAGCGGCAACCGCGAACCCAGCGGCAATGAGAAAACTCCCGAAGTAAAGCGGATTCCTTGTGTGCGCGTAGGGACCAGTCGTCGCCAGCCGCTCGTTCTTGGAGATATGTCCCGATGCCCAGGCGCGGATGACCACCCCGATCAGAGCAATGACGCCGCCAACAGCCAGCGTGAGCGGGGTCGGACGGGCGAAGATGAGGTAGGTGATGCCGAGCAGGAAGCCGAGCGGGAGTCTAAGCCGCTTTGCGACCTCGGAGTAAGTCAATCCGCAAGCTCCTTGACGAGGTTTCGCGCAATCACGAGTCGCTGAATCTCCGACGTTCCCTCTCCGATCTCGCAGATCTTTGCATCGCGGAACATCCGCTCGACCGGGTACTCCTTGGTGTAACCGTATCCTCCGTGGATCTGAATTGCCTTAATGGTTGTGCGCATGGCCATCTCGGAACAGTAAAGCTTTGCAATAGCGGCTTGCTTGCCGAACGGCTGCTTGTTCTGCGCCAGCCACGCTGCATGAAACATCAAGTGCTTGCCGGCCTCGATCTCAGTGGCGATGTCCGCGAGCTGGAACTGGATTCCCTGAAAGCTGGAAATTGGCTGTCCGAACTGCTTCCGGAGAGTCGAATAGCGAAGCGATTGCTCGAAGGCGCCCTCGGCGATGCCCAGTGAGAGCGCGGCGATCCCGACGCGGCCCGAGTCCAATGTCCGCATGAAGTTGTTGAATCCTTCGCCCTCTTCGCCAAGAAGATTCTCGGCTGGGACTTCGACATCCTCGAAGATTAGCGAACGTGTGTCGGACGCACGCCATCCAAGCTTGTCTTCCTTCTTGCCGGAGCGGAAACCAGGCATCGAAGGAATTGAGTCGTCGTGCCCGATGCCGAGCCCATCGGCCTTGTCCAGGTCACTGGCTTTTTTGGTCACGATGAAGGAGCTGATTCCCTTCGCGCCTTTCCCGGGATCGGTCACGGCAGTCACGACGAAGATCTCACCAACACCACCGTGAGTGATGAAGATCTTGCTGCCGTTCAGGATGTAGTGTGCACCCTTGCGTACAGCAGTCGATTGGGTATTCGCTGCGTCGCTGCCGGCGCTGGGTTCAGTTAACCCGAACCCGCCGAGAACTTTCCCCGAGGCGAGCAGCGGCACGTAACGCTTCTTCTGAGCCGCCGTCCCGAAATTCACGATCGGCGATGTGCCGAGCGTCGTGTGGGCTGAGATGGTGATCGCGTGCGAAGCGTCGACCTTGGCC
>QHVA01000112.1 GCA_003223425.1 Gemmatimonadota bacterium | reverse complement strand
GGAGCGCTGTTAGGGGCTCCGACTAAGCGAGTGTGCGGCCGAAGAGGACACCCTCACCGACCATAAACGGAGATGCCCATCGACGCGCGCTCCGCAAAGCGCGCTATGAAAAAATCATAAAACTGAAGACCAAAAAGGGCATGTGGATAACTCGCTTGACACGCGTTGTACTTTTTTTGACCTCCGTTCGTCTTTGCCTATGGTACTAATCGACTAACGGTCTTATACTAGCCCGAGATTTTTTTCCACAAATCCCGAAGTGCCGGAGTTTCCGACCCGATGATATTCGAATTCGAGGAGAACCCCACACAAGCAGCCCGCATGAAGGTCGTGGGCGTAGGTGGGGGTGGCGGAAACGCCGTCAATCGGATGATCGAGGAGCACCTCGAGGGCGTCGAGTTTATCTCGGTCAATACCGATGCTCAGGCTCTTCTGAACTCGAAGTCCGACGTAAAAATCCAGATAGGTAAGAAGCTAACTCGCGGTCTGGGAGCTGGTGCCCGCCCCGAGATTGGGAAGCAGGCCATCGACGAGAACAGGGAAGAAGTTTCACGCGCCATGCACAATGCCGACCTAGTCTTCGTCACCTGCGGCATGGGAGGCGGCACCGGCACTGGAGCGGCTCCCGTCCTTTGCGAGCTGGCTCGCGAAGCAGGCGCGCTCACAGTCGGGATCGTCACCAAGCCGTTCCTCTTCGAAGGTCGTAAGCGCATGCGTCAGGCGGAGCTCGGCATCGCCGAGATGCGCAAGAACGTCGATACGATGATCGTAGTGCCAAACGAGCGGCTCCTTGCCGTGGTCGGCAAAGGAATCCCTTTCCAGGACGCGCTGAAAAAGGCAGACGAAGTTCTTCTACATGCCACACAGGGCATCAGCTCGTTGATCAGCGTCACCGGCCTGGTCAATGTCGATTTCGCCGACGTGCGCACGGTGATGCAGGAAGGCGGCTCGGCGCTCATGGGCACTGGAATCGGGCGTGGCGAGAATCGCGCGATCGAAGCCGCACAGCAGGCCATTGCGAGTCCGCTTCTTGACAATGTGTCGGTTTCCGGAGCTACCGGCGTTCTCGTCAACATTACCGGCGGCGCTGACCTCACCCTCGGCGAAGTGCATCAGATCAACGAGATCATCCACGACGCGGTTGGAGAGGACGCGGAGATCATCTTCGGCGCCGTGCACGAGCCGGCAATGCAGGGCGAGATTCGGGTGACAGTCATTGCGACCGGCTTCGATCGAGATCGACCGCAACCAGCGACGACCCAGCCAGCCAGTGTGATCGTAACGCCGTCTCCGATCGTCAGAGGAGCGCCAGTCATTCCGCTCCGTCCCCCGCGAGGAAACGGTGCGACAAGAGCCCCGCTCGAGCTTCCAAAACGGAATACTCCGACCAGCAATCCAGCCGTGACTCCAGAGCGGGATCGGTCGTCTCCTGAGCAGGATCTGAGTGACATGGAGATCCCGACATTCATTCGGAGACAGATGGATTGAAGCGGGATACTGTGAGACCGGTTAGTTATGCAATCGTGGCGACCCTGGCAGCGGTCGCCATTTGGTTTACGCCGGCCCTCGAGAAGAAGCAGGTTTTTGCAATGGATCCGGTCGTTGTCTCGCGGCCGGGACTGGAACCAGCGGACTTTCTCTTCCAGCCTCTCGTCGTTGAAGCCTCCAACACTGAGCTCGTCGACACGCTCGCCATCGCCGGTGTCATTCATTCCAGTCTCTACAACGCACTAAACGAAAGCGGCGTCGGCGTACTTCCGCCATCAGCGCGTCATCAGCTCGCGTGGTCTCTCGCCGATATCTTCGAGTACAAGGTCGACATGAGTCGCGATCTCCATCAAGGCGACAAGTTCCACCTCCTGGTTGAGCGACTTCAGAAGCCCAACGGCGCGATCATAGTCAACAAGATCCTCGGCGCGCGGCTCGCGCTTTCCAACGCTCACAACGCGCTGGAGGCGATTCACTTTGATACGCCGGGCTCGAGCACCGGGCAGTTTTACGACGCGAGTGGCATGTCCCTTCGCGCGGCGTTTCTCCGCGCTCCGCTGACGTTTCGTCGAATCAGCAGCGTGTTCGGCGCGCGCAAGCATCCGATCTTCGGCGAGTGGCGCAATCACACCGGTACCGATTACGCGGCGGCCGAAGGGACTCCTGTGCGTGCCATCGGTGACGGAGTGGTGATCTTCGCTGGCAGGAAAGGTGGATACGGCAACATGATCGACATCAGGCACCGCAACGGCATGGTCAGCCGCTACGGTCATATGCGCAATTTCGCGACGGGCATGCGTCCCGGCTCGCGTGTTACCATGGGCACGACGATCGGCTACGTTGGCATGACTGGCTGGGCGACCGGACCACACCTCCACTTCGAGATCCGCGTCGATGGTGTCGCACACGACCCGCGACTGGCGCTGCAGAGCAGGGGCGGAGAGCCAATTCCCGCTGGCGAACGTCCGCTCTTCGAGAAGATGAGAAATCAGACGCTGGCGAGCCTGAATCAGGCGCACCTGGCGAACTTTTCCGAATAGCGACGACGGAAGCTCGCGGAGTTTATCTTCAACCCGGACATTGATATCCGGGTTTTTTTTTCGCTCTCAATCAAAGCACAACAGAATGGCAGGCAGGATACTTCGGCGCTCGGGCGACGTACCGACCCGCTCGCTCTGGACCAGAATAAAGGACGTCGCGCTCACTGATGTCACAGCCATAGCGCGTGCCGGCGCGATCCAGGGCTCGCTGGAAAAACTCGAAGAGGTACTCATCGAGGCTGACTTCGGTGTTCCTACGACGATGCGTTTGGTGGCGGAAATCGAGGGGCAGGCGCGACGCGGTTTTATCAAAACTCAGGATCAATTCCTGGAAGCGCTCGAGACCGCAATCGAGACTTCACTTCGTTCCGGTAACAGCGACCCTCGGGTGATTCGAGCAACGACAGCTCCCACAGTTGTTCTCGTAGTCGGCGTGAACGGGTCCGGCAAAACTACCTTCATCGGGAAGTTCTCCGATTTTCTGAAGGCGAATAAGATGTCGGTGCTCACGGGCGCCGCCGACACCTTTCGCGCCGGGGCCATCGACCAGCTTCGGACCTGGGCGCAGCGCACGGGCGCCGACTTCGTTGGCGGCGCTGCGGGCTCCGATCCCGCTGCCGTCGCTTTCGACGCTGTCGATGCGGGGATCAGTCGCGGCAAGGATGTAGTCGTCGTCGACACCGCCGGCCGACTTCATACGAGTGGCTCTTTGATCGACGAGATGAAAAAAATCAATCGCGTGATCGGCAAGCGTCTTCCCGGCGCGCCCCACGAGACGCTACTCGTGCTCGATGGAACGATCGGACAGAATGCCGTTGCGCAGGCAAAGACTTTTGCCGATGCGATTCCAATAACGGGTCTCGTCGTGACCAAGATCGACGGCACGGCCAAAGGGGGGATCGTGCTCGCCGTGCACGAAGCGTTGGACGTCCCTGTGAAATTCATCGGGGTCGGTGAGAAGGCAACCGATCTCGAAGCATTCGATCCGAAGACTTTCGCGCGCGAGGTTCTCGAGGGCTAAATGGGTAGCGGACGCCATTTAGTCGGATGCCACTCCCGGTGCATCAGCACGTGATGGGAGCAGCAACGGAAACCGGCGGCGGCAAGGTCTACCTCGACATGCCCGTCAACTATCTGAAGGGCGTCGGGCCCGTACGCGCCGAATCACTGAGAAGGCTCGGGATCGTCACCACCCGTGATCTTCTTTTTCACATTCCGCACCGCTACGAGGACGCCAGCACGATCACTCCCATTGCGTCGCTCGAGCCCGGCATGGACGGGACGATCATCGGTAAGGTGATCTCCAAGGGGATCATCCCTACGCGTCGCGGCCTCAGAATTTTCCAGGCAGTGTTGCAGGATGGGAGCGGGATGATCGAGGCGTCGTGGCCCGGACAACCTTTTCTCGACCGGAGCATCGAGAAGGGCGACATCATGCTCTTATCTGGTTCCGTCCGCTTCTTTCACGGCAGACAGCTTCAACCCCGCGAGCACATCCAGCTCGGCAAGGATGAGGATGACATAAGAGAGGGAAAGGTCCTCGCGGTCTACCCGGCGACGGAAGGTCTGTCTTTTAAGGTCATTCGGGGAATCATCGATAGTCACCTCGACACTCTGCTGCCTCTCCTCAAGGAATATTTGCCCGCGGATGTCCTCCGGGCCGCCGGTCTGCCGAGTCTGCGCGACGCGATTCGGATGGTGCACCGCCCAGCGACGATTGCCGAAGGCACGCGCGGCCGGGCGCGGCTCGCGTTCGAGGAGCTGCTCTTCATCCATATCCTTCATCGCCGAGCCAACGCTCTCAAGAGAGAAAGACGCAGCGGAATTGCATTTCAGAATCGGCGTCAGCTTACCAGCGCTCTCAAGGACGCGTTGCCGTTCACTCTTACAAACGCCCAGATGGTCGCAATCCGCGAGATCGTGGCTGACATGACCAGCGATCGCCGGATGCATCGGCTGCTGCAGGGTGACGTCGGGAGCGGCAAAACAATCGTTGCTTTGTTCGCCGCCTTACTGGCGATGGAGAACGGTTACCAGTCAGCTATCATGGCCCCGACCGAGCTGCTCGCTGAACAACACGCTCGAACTTTCGCAAAGTTCCTCGCTCCTCTTGGGCTCGAGCCGCTGCTGGTTACCGGAAGCTTGAGCTCGCGCGCAAGAAGGGAGGCCGCCAACAAGCTCGCTGGAACCGAACCCGTGCTTGCGGTGGGGACACACGCGCTCGTCCAGGAGGGAGCACTGTTCGGCCGCCTCGGCTTCGTCACGATCGACGAGCAGCACCGCTTCGGGGTCGAGCAGCGCGCCGCTATTTCGGCGAAGGGAGCGTCACCAGACGTGCTGCTGATGAGCGCGACGCCGATCCCGCGGTCGCTGGCACTCACGATCTACGGCGATCTCGATGTGAGCACCCTCGACGAACGGCCCGCCGGACGGCAACCAGTGACAACGGTAATGCGTCCCGAATCAGCACGTGAGCGCGTGCTTCAGTTTGTGGTGCGAGAAACCGAAAAAGGGCGGCAAGCCTACGTTGTCTATCCGGTAATCGAAGAGTCCGAGAAGACCGATCTCAAGGCAGCGACCACAATGTACGAGCAGTTGTCGGCAGGCGTGTTTGCGGGAAAAGTCGTCGCACTGATCCACGGACGTATTCCCGCCGACGAGCGAGAGACCATCATGAGAGCTTTTCGCGATGGCAAGATCGACGTGCTCGTTTCGACGACGGTGATCGAAGTGGGGATCGATGTGCCGAATGCAACTGTGATGCTGGTGGAGCATCCCGAGCGTTTTGGGTTGTCACAGCTCCATCAACTGAGAGGTCGAGTGGGTAGAGGTGCCGAAGCGTCATACTGCATACTCCTCGGCAATGTCGGTGACGAAGCGGCTGAGCGACTCAGGGTATTCGTTGAAACCGATGACGGGTTCGAGATCGCTCGTGCAGATCTACGGTTGCGGGGCATGGGCAATCTGTTCGGCCAGGAACAGAGCGGAGAAGCAACCTTCCGGATCGCCGACCCGGTGCGAGACGAAGTGCTGAACATCGAGGCCCGCACAGCCGCCGAGAAGCTCCTCGAGGAGGATCCGACGCTGAGCACCAAGGAAAACGCGGGGATACGGAAGGTCCTGGGCGCCCGCTACTCTCGCGCGCTGGAATTGTTCAGAGTCGGCTGAAGTCGACGCTTCCCGGTGAACTAGCCGCTCGGGTTCGCCAGTCGTTTCTTGATGCGCTCGAGCTCCGCACTCACCTTGGCGAGCTCGTCCTTGCTCTTGGCGAGTTGTTCCTTCAGGGCCGCGATCTGCTCGTCACGCGACTTGATTATGATGACCGTATCCTTGGTTGCCACAACGTTCGTGGTATCAGGGGGTGCTAGTCGTGTCTGTGCTGCGAGTCCGGCCGCGACCGCAGCCGTGCGCCGCAGGAGGATGGCTTCCTTGCGAAACCAGCCTGTAGAATCCACGAGGTAGCCATCGAGCGCCACAATCCCCCCGTTCAGCGATCCGTACGCGTTTGCCGGATCGATCAGGTATGCGGCCTTCCAGAATGCGATCTCACGGGCTTGTCGCGTGTTGGGATGACTGCGTACAAACTCGTCGAGTAGCTTGTCGGCCGCGAAATAGTTCCCGCTATCGGCATTACGGGCAGCGTAATACAGCGTGCGATCCCAGTCGGTCCTCAGCTGCGGATCGAGCAACTGCACGCGCGCGCATGCAGCGACTATTAGCGACGTAATCGTTACTAAAAGAGCTCTGGTCATCCTACGTTCTCGGCCTGGCGCGCAGGCTCACTTCGTTTCCTGGCGCCGGTCGCCTCAATAGGAAGTGTGACGGTAAAGGTGGTGCCCTCGCCGACGCTGCTCTGGACCGTTATCTGGCCGCCGTGGGCCTCAACAATTTCTCTCGCAATCGCCAGGCCTAACCCCGTGCCCTTCGTCGCCGCAGCGGCCTGGTTATCGGCCTGGTAGAACTTATCGAAGATGTGCGGGAGCTGTTCCCCGGATATACCGACGCCTGTGTCCGCCACGGTCGTGACTACCTTCCCATCTGTGGGCGCGACGGACAACGATACTTTTCCTCCACGCTCGGTGAATTTGAACGCGTTCGAGAGCAGGTTGCCAAGGACTTCGTTGATCCGGTCCTCATCCCAGCAAACTTTGTCCGGAAGTACTTCGGCGCAGTTCACCGTAAAGGCGATTTCGCGCTGTGATGCGAGAACCGAGAACGAGCTCTTCAAGTTGTTGAGCAAACGCCTAAGGTCAACCTCGCGCACCTCTATCTTCCCGCCGCTCGCCTCGAACCGACTGATGTCGAGTAACCGCTTGACGAGTCTTGTCAGCGAGTCCGCCTGTTTATTGATCGTCCGCAGAACTTCTTTTTGCTGTTCGGTCGGCTGCCCGTAGATCCCCTCCTGAAGAAGCTCGAGGTAGCCGATGATCACGTTGATCGGTGTCTTCAGTTCGTGGGAAGCGACTCCTACAAACTCCGCCCGCAATCGCTCCAGTTCAGCGAGCTGTCTCGCCATGGTGTGATAGCTCGCGGCCAACCGGCCGAACTCGGTTTGCTCACTTGGCGGTATTTCCAGTTCGTGGCTCAGGTCGCCCCCTGCGACTGCGTGCATGCCGCGCTCGAGCGCGTATATGGGCCCGCTGATCGATCTCATCAGCCAAATGCCGATCGCCAGCGCCAGCAGCAGCGCCACGAGCAGAGCGCCAGCGACAAACCGTTCAGCTTTGAGTGTTTCGTTCGTCGCGTCGACAACCCGCTCTCGAGTACGATTGCGGAGCATCGTCGCGCTTACACCAAGCGAGCTGTCTACGGATGCGATTGCGCGTCGCGTGCGCTGCTGAGATATCATCTCGGCGACCGTGCTTCTACCCGCGGAGGCCTGCTCGTATTCTTCGCGCGCGGCAGAACGGAGTGCATCGAGCGACGAGCGAATCTGCGATGCGGAGAGGTCGAGGTGATATCGGTCCAGCGAGTCGGTGAGGGATACAAGCCCGTCGATCTCGCGCTGCATTCGCGCAGCGCTCTTCTCATCATGGATGAAGAGCAGCGCGTCTTCGGCGCGACGTGCGTCGTCGGTTCGCTCGCGAAACGAGCCGAGGAGGAGTGATGCCGCGAATTCGCGGTCGCGCAACAACCGGCTCGTCTCGTAGAGATGCTCGAGTGACCTTAGCGATAGAAGCAGCGGCACGATCAGCACCACCGCAATCGCGGACAGGCCCCACCCGAGGCGGGCGCGCAAAGTCATCTTAGCGTTTGGAAATTGGGTAGGCTCGTAAACTTACCGTCGGTGCCAGGTGGACGGAACCGCACTGTGATGATAGTCTCACTTGATATGACTTCCACTTCGGTCGTTTCGGTTACTCGCCCGCGTAGTGCCCGCGCGGTTGTCGCTGCGTGCGCTTGCATTCTCCTATCCTGGGCGGCGAGCAGTGCAGCGGCGCAGGCCGGCTCGCCGCCGCTGTCCAAGGTGGAACAGAAAATCCGCGATTACGTCCGGGCTCACGAGGCTGAGCAGGCTGGGTTCCTGGAGAAGGCCGTCAACATCAGCAGCGGCACGTTCAATCTCGCTGGCGTACAGGCGGTCGGAAGGCTGTTCGAGCCCGAATTCTCCTCGCTTGGGTTCCAGACAAATTGGATCGCGCTGCCTGATGCGGTCGGCCGAGCGGGTCATTTGTTCGCGGAACGAAAAGGCAGCAAGGGCAAGCGACTCCTGTTGATCGGTCATCTCGACACGGTTTTCGAGGGGGACAGTGAGAGGTTCGTCCGGCTCGACACGCTTGCCGCCGGAGCAGGAAGCGCCGACATGAAGGGTGGCGACGTCGTGATCCTTTACGCCCTCAAGGCTCTCCAGAGCGTCGGTGTGTTGGATGGAACCAGAATCGTTGTCGCGCTGATGGGAGACGAGGAAGACGCGGGCCCACTACACCTCGTGTCGCGAGAGCCACTGATCGATGTCGCAAAGCGCAGCGATGTCGCCCTTGCGTTCGAGGAGGACGCGGGCAAGGGGACAGTGGCGCGGCGAGGCATGAGCGGCTGGCAACTCGTTGTCAGCGGGCGCCAGGCTCACTCGTCCGGGATTTTCTCGCCGGGTTCCAGTTACGGTGCGATTTACGAAGCCGCGAGAATTCTGAACGCATTTCGCGAAAAACTATCGAACGAGCACTATCTGACGTTCAATCCCGCCGTAATTGTGGGCGGCACGGACGTGACGTACGACTCGGCCAAGATATCAGGAACCGCCGCAGGGAAAGACAACATTATCGCACCGCGCGTGTTCGCTCGCGGCGACCTGCGTTTCATTTCCCAGGACCAGCTATTGAAGGCTCGCGAAGCCATGCGCGCGATCGTTGCTGATCATCTCCCCGGCACGATGGCCACGATTACGTTCGAGGACGGGAATCCGGCAATGCCTCCAACGAAGGGCAACTTCGCCTTGCTTGCAATCGAAGATTCGGTCAGTCGCGCGCTGGGACAGGGTGCGGTCGAAGCGCTCGATCCGGGTAGGCGCGGTGGCGGGGACATTTCCTACGTCTCCGACTATCTGGACGCGTTGGACGGTCTCGGTGTAAAGGGAATGAGATCACATACGCCAGACGAGCGAGTCGATCTGCGGTCGATAGTGCCTGCGACTGAGCGCGCGGCGATTCTCATCTACCGACTGACGCGCTCGCGCTAGATTGCCCGCCGAGCGCTCCTCCTCTACCACCAAATAATGGCTGCTGCCACCTATTCACGAATATCCGAACTACCGTTGCACACTGGTCAAACCGTGCGACTCCGCGGATGGGTAACTCACGTCCGATCGTCGGGAAAAGTTGCGTTCATAGTGATGCGCGATGGCACCGGACTGCTTCAGGCAGTACTGGTGAAAAGCGTTGTGTCGCCCGAAGCGTGGGATCGATTTGGGAAGCTGACACAGGAGACTTCGATCGAAGTCGAAGGCGAAGTCCGCCCCGATGCGCGCGCGCCCGGCGGATTCGAGCTCGCGGTCAAGGACCTCTCGATCTATGGAGAGAGCCCGATCGATTATCCGATCCAGCCGAAGGAACACGGGATCGACTTTCTTCTCGACAACCGTCACCTGTGGCTCCGGACACCGAAGCAGCGCGCAATTGCGCGAATCAGGCACGAGGTCGAGCAGGCAATTCGCGATTTCTTCTACGACAGGGATTTTATGCTCGTCGATACTCCGATTCTCACTGCCGCGATCGGTGAACGAAGCGGACTATTCGCAACCGAGTATTTCGACGAGGGCACTGCTTACCTCGCGCAGACGGGACAGCTGTATGGCGAAGCCGCCGCCGCAGCACTCGGCAAGATTTACTGCTTCGGGCCAACGTTTCGCGCTGAAAAATCCAAGACCCGCAGGCATCTAACCGAATTCTGGATGGTCGAGCCGGAGGTCGCATTCAACGACTCGGACGATAACATGCGGCTCCAGGAGGAGTTTGTCTCTTACATCGTGGGCCGGGTTCTCGAGCGGCGGCAGCCGGAGCTCAAGGAGCTCGAGCGCGACGTATCGAAAATCGAGAAAATCAAGCCTCCCTTTCCGCGAATCGACTACAGCGACGCGGTAAAGATGCTCCAAGGGAAGGGAAGCTCGGTAAAATGGGGCGAGGACCTCGGTGCAGAAGACGAAACATTGCTCGTCGAAGGCCAGGATCGTCCGGTTTTCGTCTACAATTATCCAAAGGAAGCGAAAGCCTTCTACATGAAAGAGAATCCCGCGGATCCCCGCACTGTGCTCTGCGATGACCTGCTCGCGCCGGAGGGTTACGGAGAGATAATCGGCGGCTCACAGCGTGAGGATAACTACGACAAGCTCCTCGCCAGGATCGAAGAGGAGGGATTACCGGTCGACGCTTACAACTGGTATCTGGATCTGAGAAAGTACGGTACCTTCGTCCACTCGGGGTTTGGCCTGGGCCTCGAGAGAACCGTGGGTTGGATCTGCGGAATCCATCACATTCGGGAGGCGATTGCGTTCCCGCGTACGATGAATCGTCTGCGTCCGTGATCGTCCCCCTTTTTTAAGGCCGCAGTCACCCTCGCACTGAGGAGATTCCGATGGGATTCGAGCAGTACCATGAGCCCCCGAGCGAGCTTTCCGCGAAGACCCGTACGTTCGCGCGTATGATTACCTCGCTCATCGAGGAGGCGGAGGCGATTGCCTGGTATGAGCAGCGTCTGTCGCTGGAAAAGGACCGGGAAGCGCGCGCCATCATGCGAAATGCTCAGCACGAGGAGTTCAAGCACTTCGGAATGGATCTCGAGTTCCTGCTCCGCCGCAGCCCGAAGTGGCGCGAAGTGCTGCAGGATATCCTCTTCAAGCGCGGCGACATTGTCGAGCACGGTGAGGAGGCTGAGGAGGATACCGCGGACTAGAATGTCCATCTGGCGAATTTCGCGACGCGGTGAAATTTTCAATTCATGATGGTTCTTTCGGCGCTCAGACCCGACGCCAGTATCTTCGAATATCTTGGCCATCGAGCGCGCTCTGCCTCACTGCAGCGACTCGCAGCGGACGTCCTCGCCGGCGCGGGAATCTTTGCCGCTGCGTTCCAGTGGGAGTCCAATGCGCGGCTGGCGGCGGCAAGTGCCGCAACCTGTTTCGTCGCGTACGGCATTTGGGGTCTCATTGACCGGGTCCGCTCCCGGCCCCCTATGAGTCGGTGGCCGAGAATTGCGGGTCTTCTCGACGCTCTCTGCGCGCTCGCTGCAACGGTCGGCGTCGTCGCCGCGGCCGCGGGTTTGTTTGCGATTTGGGCGATTGCCCTCGGAACCTGGATCAGCTAGTAGACGACCAACTTCATAGCTCGCGGAAGGAGGAAACAGCAATGGGCAAACGGGACCCGCGCGTCGACGCCTACATTGCGAAGTCAGCCGACTTCGCGCAGCCCATTCTCTTGACGAGCTATATCAAACAAGCCACGAAGCTCAACGAGCAGGGGGTAAAAACGACGAGGCGATCCAAGCCGAAGAAAGAGCTCGTCGTTCCGGCGGAGCTCACCAAAGCGCTGAAGAAGAACAAAAAGGCAGCGGGGGCGTTCGAGAAGTTTCCGCCCAGTCACAAGCGTGAATACGCCGACTGGATGTCCGATGCAAAGGGAGAGGACACGCGGCAGCGGCGCGTCGATTCAGCAATCGAATGGATGGCAGAGGGGAAATCGCGCAACTGGAAGTACCAAAGGCGTTAATCAGCCGGCCGCCTCGTTCCCTTTTGCTTCTTCCCAAAGCGCGTCGAGTTTTTCGAGCCCGGCGTGCGCGACGTCAATCCCGCGCTCCCGCGCCATTTTCTCAATCTGCTGAAACCTGCGCTCGAACTTGGCGTTCGCCTTGTCGAGCGCGATCGACGCATGAATGCCGGCCTTTCGGCAAAGATTGACGACCGCGAACAAAAGGTCGCCGAGCTCCGCCTCGAGAGCGTAGTGACGCTGGTCGAACAAAGGCGGCGTGCCTGGTTTTGCTGCGGGCGCGTCCTTTAGCTCCGTCTTCACCTCTCTCAGTTCCTCCTCGACCTTCTCTGCCGGTCCTTCGACATCGGGCCAGTCGAAACCCACGCCCGCCGCTCGATCCTGTAATCGATGCGCGCGGTGTAGCGGCGGCAGGCCGGCCGGAAGTCCGTCGACGATACTCCGCCGCTGCTTCGATTTCATTCGCTCCCACGGTTCCTTCGCGGCGTCACCATAAAGATGTGGATGGCGCCCCTTCATCTTACTGATTAGACCTTCCGCAACATCGGCGAAAGAGAAGGCGCCCCGCTCCTCCGCTATTACTGAATGAAAGAGCACTTGAAGCAACAGGTCTCCAAGCTCCTCTCGCACGAGCTTGTCATTCTCGAGACGAATGGCGTCGTCGAGCTCGTGCGCCTCTTCAATCAGGTAGGGACGCAGCGACTCGTGCGTCTGCGCGGCGTCCCATTCGCACCGCACGCGGAGATCGCGCATCAGCGCGAGAGTGTCGTCTAGCGAGTATGTGCTTGTCTTGTTCATGGATGTGTGATTGCGGTGCGCAGTTTCTTGAAGGCGTCGTGCGACGGGCGTATACTACTCGCAACATAACCAAGCTTTAATGAAGCACTCTTTAGCTCGCGCCCGGGTCGATATCGATCTTGGCGCGTTGCAGCGTAATGGGGCAGCTGTCGCTCGCCGCGCAGGCGTGCCGCTGCTTCCGATGATCAAAGCGGACGCTTACGGACTTGGAGTTGCTGGGGCGTTGCGGGCGCTTGAAGTTCTTCAGCCTTGGGGTTACGGAATCGCCAGTGTGCGCGAGGGCGAAGAGCTTCGAACACTAGGTGTTGCTCGCCCGATCGTGGTGTTCACTCCTTTGCTCGAGGAGGAGCTTGCACCCGCGCGATCTGCGCGTTTGACCCCGACATTGGGGTTCCCGCCGGAAATCGAGGCGTGGCGTCGCGCTGGCGGAGGCGCGTGGCACCTCTCCATCGACACCGGTATGAGCCGCGCCGGAATTCCGTGGCGCGACGTTCGCGCGATCAGGCACCTCGTGGAGTTGGCCCCACCAGAAGGAGCTTTCACCCACTTTCACTCAGCCGAGCTCGATAACGGAACTCTCGAGCGACAGGAACGACTATTTCGCGAAGCATTGGCATCGTTGCCATCTCGCCCGAAGCTTCTGCATACCGACAACAGCGCCGCCATCGCGCGCAAAGGCAGGACCGAGTGGGATCTCGTCCGTCCCGGAATCTTCTTGTACGGCGTAGGAAGTGGCAGAACCGCCGGGATCCAGCCGGAGCCAGTGGTCCACCTTCGCGCGCCTATCGTTGAGATTCGACAACTCGAGGTGGGCGATACCGTGAGTTACGGAGCAATTTTTCGTGCCGAGCGGCCGGCGCGAATCGCGACGCTCGCCGTTGGCTACGCGGACGGCTACCCACGATCCCTCAGCGAACGCGGGTCGGTTCTCGTGGGAGGAACGTTGGCGCCGGTCGCAGGGACGGTGACGATGGACATGACGATGATCGATGTCACAACGGTTCGATGCGAGGTCGGAGATGTCGCCACGTTGATCGGTAGAGCGGGGGATACAGTGCTCACTGTCGAGCGCGTTGCTGACACCGCTGGAATGTCCCCTTATGAGCTGCTCACCGGTTTGCGCTCCAGAGTCGATCGAGCCTACATCGAGGCGCGGAGGTGAAGCGCGCCGCTATCATCATTCTTGACGGCGTCGGTATCGGCGCCGCTCCCGATGCTTCCGAGTACGGGGACAGCGGAAGCGATACTCTCGGGAACGTAGCAGTTGCGTGTGGCGGCCTCATACTTCCGCGGCTCGAGCAGTTCGGGCTCGGCAATATTCGTCCACTCGAGGGAATGCAGCGGCGTGCCGATGCAACTGGCGCCTGGGGTACGATGAAGCCTGCGTCCGCCGGCAAGGACAGCACAAGCGGGCATTGGGAGATTACCGGGGTCCATATCGAGCGGCCATTCCCAACCTACCCCGCTGGATTTCCGAATGATGTGATAGAGCGCTTCGCGCGCGAGACGGGGCGAGGCGTGATTGGGAACGTCGTCGGGAGCGGGACGGATGTCATTGAGCGGTACGGAGCGACACAGCAGGCGACCGGAAGCTGGATTGTCTACACGTCAGCAGATTCCGTTTTTCAGATCGCCGCGGACGAAGGCGTCATTCCGCTTGCCGAGCTTTATCGTGCCTGCGAGATCGCCCGGAAGATTCTCGTCCCACCACATAACGTTTCGCGCGTGATTGCTCGTCCATATGAGCGAGCCGCGGACACTTATCGGCGTACGGCAAATCGACGCGACTATTCGATCGAGCCTCCTTCCGAAACTCTGCTCGACGCATTGTCGAAAGCGGGAGTTCCGCGCGCCGGTGTAGGTAAAGTCGACGATCTATTCGCCGGACGATCCATCACGTCGCGTCACACTCCGTCGAACGCCGAAGGCATCCGCAGTATCAACGACTGGCTCTCGACTGCGGAAAGTGGGTTCCTGTTCGCCAACCTAGTAGATTTCGACCAGTTGTTCGGGCACCGCAACGACGTTGTGGGGTTCTATGATGCGCTGCGAGAATTCGATGCGGCGCTTCCTTCCATCACATCGCGGCTAAAAGAGGACGATCTGCTGTTCATTACGGCCGACCACGGCAACGATCCTACAACCGCTTCCACGGATCACGCCAGAGAACGCGTGCCTCTGCTTGCCGGCGGCATGCGGGTCATTCCCAGCGATCTAGGTGAGCGCGAGACGTTCTCTGACCTCGGCGCGACCGTTGCCGAATGGTTCGGACTCTCATTCAGAGGTTGTGGCCGATCGTTTTTGCCAGAGCTGGTCGTCTGATGAAGCGCGAATCGAGGAAGGAAGCCTCCCTTAAGGAGGCGGCGTTTCGCGCGCTGGATAACGCGTACGCACCGTACTCCAATTTCCGCGTTGGAGCGGCGCTGCAAACGCGGAGCGGTGAGGTCATTACCGGCTGCAACATGGAGAATTCGGCCTACGGTCTCGCGATTTGCGCGGAAACCCTTGCCGTGGCCTCTGCTGTCTCACAAGGACTCACCGACTTCGACGAGATCGCGATTGCCACCGACGACGACGAGCCGACTCCACCGTGCGGCGCGTGTCGGCAGGTGCTGAACGAGTTCGCGCCGAACATCAAGATCTCCAGCTACACGCGCGACGGAAAGGAGGCGGTTTGGACGCTCGATCAGCTGCTTCCCCACGCTTTCGTGCTGAACCCTTCACGTGGAAGAGCGTAGTGAAGCTTTCGTTATCCCTGCCGCGATTGCTCGCGACCGCGGCGTTGTTCGTTTCGATATCTTCGTGCTCGGAAAATCTCGATAGCTCGAGAG
>QHVA01000111.1 GCA_003223425.1 Gemmatimonadota bacterium | reverse complement strand
TCCTGATGATCTAGTTGAAAGTGTGCAATTGGATCTTCGTAATTATCTCAGTGTCGTAACGCTTCCGGTCGCACGGGCGAGTGCCACGCGCGCGAGCTGATATGCTGTCTCCGCATCGTTCACGAGCGTGCGCGAAGCCGTCAGCGCGAGCGATGCGTTCACTACATCTGCGTTTCCAGCCACGCCGGCGTTGAAGCGGTCGCGTGCCTGCGCCAACTCCTGT
>QHVA01000110.1 GCA_003223425.1 Gemmatimonadota bacterium | reverse complement strand
CTTGCTTGGCAGCGCGCAGCCGCTCCTCTTCGGCAACCAGATCCGGCCGATTGCGGAGCGCCTGAGCGACTAGCGTTGCCTCGTCCGGAAGTGGTTCGCCAGCCGCTGCCGCGGACAGTGAATCTGTGAGCACAACGTCGGTCCCGACCGGCAGTGCCAGCGAGCGCAAGAGATCGAGATGCGCGTGATCCTGCGCGTTACGTGAAGCGATGAGGCTCGCACGCGTGGCGGCGAGCTGTGCTCGTGCCCGCGTGACGTCGAGCGCGACACCGGTTCCAGCCTGGAGCTGTGATTGTGCAATCCTGAGCAGCTCTGT
>QHVA01000109.1 GCA_003223425.1 Gemmatimonadota bacterium | reverse complement strand
GCGGTGCCGATGGACCGGGAGTCTGCGCCGCTCCAGGAGACGACACGATTGCAACCGTCGCGACCGCTGCCAGCATTCGGCAGCGAACGCTCGAGAAAAATTCAGTCATTGTAGAAGGGAAGAAACGAAACTGTGTCCGACGGAGCGCCATCCGCCTGCGCGAACGCGCCCTCGGATGCCGTCAGCGAATGGAGATAGAAATGGGCCAGCTCGCGAAAAACCTCTTCGTCTTTCTTGTGGCGGAGCAGGGGCACCCCGGTCTGCTCGTCGCGCCAAATACCGTTCATGATGGTGAGCGCCACCAGCATTCGGGCAGCTACCATTGGGTCGATCTCACGGAACTCGCCAGTCTCGACACCGCGGCGAATGATTCCACTGAACAGCTTGAGTCCGCGCGCGACGACTTCGTCGGCGTAGAACCGGGCGAGATCGGGGAACTGATGCAGCTCGCCGAGGACGAGTCGATAAATGGTGCTGAAGACAGGCGTGCGGACGAATTTCCAATAGCCGCGCATCACGGCACAGAGTTGCTCTGTTGGAGTTCCCTGTGTGACCGTTTTTTCGCCCGACTCGATGGTAGCGACGGCAGTCTGCCGGATCATCTCGCGGAAGAGATCTTCCTTGTTGGGGAAGTAGAGGTAAATGGTCCCCTTGGAGACTCCGGCCCGTTTGGCGATATCCTCGAGGCGGGACTTGGCGAGGCCGCATTCGCCGAACACCTCGAAGGCGGCCTCGATGATCTGCTGGGGCCGGTGCTCAGGGCGTCTTCGCCATTTTGGTTGAGCTGATTTCGTCTTGGGCATTGCAAACAAATAGTTACTGACCGGTCAGTAATATACTAGCCACCAAGTTCGAAGTCAACTTCCCCGAACGTTCACTCTACTTGTGCGTCGCTTCCACCGCCTCCTTGTGCCGAAAGTGCGCGTTCGTCAGTAGCACAATCGAAGTCAAGAGCAGAAAGAGCGTCACCGCGCCCAAAATAAATCCCGTAAGCGCTGCACCGAAATCGGTCTTCTTTTTAGTTGCCATCACTTCGCTCCCGCGCCACTCGAGACTCTGGCCTTCGACACTGTGTCGTTCTGGCTGATCTTGGGCACGACGTCGAGCCCTTCGATCACCTTCCCGAAAACAGTGTGGACTCCGTTCAGGTGCTTCGCGTTCTGCTCGTTGAGCACGATAAAGAACTGACTGCCACCGGTGTTCTTTCCAGCGTGCGCCATCGACAGCGCGCCGACTTGATGCGTGTGCGGATTCCCTTTTGTCTCGCAATCGATCTTGTAACCCGGCCCGCCGGTGCCAACAGGACCCTTCGCATGCTCACCGCCCTTCGAGTACGGGTCGCCACCCTGCACGACGAAATCCTTGATCACGCGATGGAATTTCGTTCCGTCGTAAAATCCGGAGTTGGCGAGCTTCTCGAAGTTGGCAACTGTGTTCGGCGCCTCCTTCTCGTACAGTTCGGCGCGCATCGTCCCTTTGTTGGTTTCTATCGTTGCAATCTTCGTCATCGTGAGGGCTGAGAAAGTACTGAAGTTAATCGAACTGGGTCGCGGAATCTAAGTAACTGCAACTAAGTAACTGCAACGAAGACTTCGTGTCCCAGCGCTCTAAAACGACGAGTCAGCGTCCCACCGATGTGACCCGCGCCGATGATTCCGATCTTCATACTTCCTCCGCGTTACCCGTTATCAAACTGAGCTCGATGGACATATCTCGCTGAGTGTGCATATCGCACACTGCGGGGATTTCGCAAAGCAGACGCGCCGGCCGTGGAAGATGAGCACGTGCGCCAGCATCGCCCAGTCTTCACTCGGAAATAGCAGCATCAGATCGTCTTCGATTTTGACCGGCTCCGTTTGCTTCGTCAGTCCCAGACGCGCACTCAAACGGCCAACGTGTGTGTCGACGACAACGCCTTCGTTCTTCCTGAACGCGTTGCCGAGGATGACGTTGGCGGTTTTGCGTCCGACGCCGGGCAGTTTGACGAGGGCGTCCATCGAATCCGGAACTTCGCCGTTGTGGCGCTCGACCAGTGCCTTGCCGAGTCCGATCAGACTCTTCGCTTTGTTGCGGAAGAAGCCGGTGCTTTTGATCATCTCTTCCAGTTGATCCTGCGGTGCGTCGGCTAGCGCAGCCGCGGTGGGGAAAGTTCGGAACAGCAACGGCGTTACCATGTTGACGCGTTTGTCAGTGCACTGCGCGCTGAGGATCGTCGCCATGAGCAGCTGGAGTGGTGTCTCGTGCTCGAGCTCGCAGTGCGCGTCGGGGTGGGCGCGCTTGAGCCGCGAGAAAACCTCCATCGCGTAGGGCGCCATCGCATCCTTCGCAATTCGACGGCGCGTTGTGTTCTGCCGCTGGCCTCGGACGGGATTGCTGCTTCGTGGCTTGTGCGCGACGCGCACCTTAGCCTTTCCCTTGACGACCAGTGGCTCGCCTCTCTTTAACTCTACGATTGTGCGTTTCACTTGCCGCGTCTCTTCCTTACAAATGCCAGCACGTCCTCTGCGCTGCGCGTGTTGAGAATATCTCCTGCTTCGAGCCACGCCTTTCTCGCCATCCCGATTCCAAAATGCACGTTGTCGAGTCCGGCTGTGGAATGAGCGTCGGGTCCGATCGCGATCGTCACACCCAGCTCCTTTGCCTGGCGGCAGTAGCGCCAATCCAGATCCAACCGATGTGGATCGGCATTGAGCTCCACCGCAACTCCAACCTGCACGGCCTTCTCCAGCACCGCCTCGACATCGATCGCGTACGGCTCGCGCGATAGAAGTAATCTACCGGTGGGGTGCGCGAGAATTGTGAGACGCGGATCATCGAGCGCGGTAAGCACGCGCTTCGTCATCGCTTCGCCGTCCATGCTGAAGCGTGAATGGATCGACCCGATCACATAATCGAACGTGTCCAGGATCTGCGGGTCGTAATCGAGTCGGCCGTCTGCCATGATGTCCGCTTCGATCCCCTTCAAAATGCGAAATCCTTGCATCTGGGCGTTGAGGCGGTCGATCTCGTCGTGCTGCAGAAGAATCTTGTCGCGCTTGAGTCCGCCGGCATAAAAGGCAGACTCCGAGTGATCCGAGATTCCGAGGTAGTCCCAACCGCGCTCTCTGGCAGCGTTCGCCATCTCCTCGATCGTCGCCGTACCGTCCGAGTAAACCGAGTGGCAATGGAGAACGCCGCGAAGGTCGTCGAAGGTCACCAACTGCGGGAGCTCGCGACGCGCCGCTGTTTCGATCTCTCCCATTCCCTCTCTCAACTCCGGCGGAATCGGCTCGAGATCGAGCGCCGTGAAGAAGCTCCGCTCATCCTCCAGCTTTACCCGCGTCCCGTCATTCTTAATTAGTGAGTTCGCGCGAATCTCGAACCCGCGTGCCTGCGCCAGGATGTTCATCTCCTCGACGTGCGCCGAGCTTCCCGTCGCGCGCCATAGGGCGACTGGGTAATCGGCTTTGGTGACGCAGTGCATGTCGAGGTGAGTCCCGTCCGCGAACCGGATGTCCACGGACCCCCGGTCTTCCCGCGTCTTGCTCTCGGCCACACCGGGTGACCGCGCGAACGATGCTGCCACCTTCGTCGGATCCGCCGAACACTCGACTACCATGTCGATGTCGGCGACTACCTCGTTGTGTCGCCGGATCGATCCGGCAACTTCGGCGTGGCTGACGTCCGGATGCTTGACGACGTTGGCGAGCAGCATGTGCGCTTCGATAATCGCCGCGGGAAAGCGCTGGAGATGTGCGTTCCGCCGTAGAATCTCGATCCCTTTCAGAATCTTTTCCGCAGTCTTCTTTCCGAACTTGGGCAGGTCGGCAAGCTGGCCATTCTGCGCCACTCGCTCGAGATCCTCGATTGTCTCAACGCCCAGGGTATCGTGAACAAGCTGGACCTTGGCGACATTCAAGCCGGGAACGCGAAGCAGATCAAGGAATCCCTCCGGCATTCCTTCTCGCAACTTGTTGAGGTACGAGGATTCGCCCGTCTCGACCAGCTCGCGCACTACCGATAGTGTCGCTGGCCCGATCCCCGGCGTATCTGCCAGCTCCCCCGAGCGCAGCAGGGGCGCGAGATCATCGGTGTCGAGGGCAATGAGCGAGCGCGCCGCACCAGCGTACGCGCGCGCCTTGAATTTCTGTTCGCCTTTTACCTGAAGGAGTGCGCCGATCTGGGAGAGAACGTGCGCGGCAGAGCGGGAATCCATGCCCTCAATATATGAGGGCGGTTTGTTAGCTCGTTTCTTCGATCCCGGCGTGGAAGGGCAGGGTCTTCACGATCTCTTCGATCTGCTTCTGAATAAGCTCGAGCTCCTGGCTTGCGCCTTCGCTGTCGAGCATCCCGTGCCGCATCGTGACGGCGACTCGATTCATGTACTTGATCTTGGTGATGATTTCTTCCGTCGCGCGGCGAAGGCGGATGTAGCGTCTCTTGTCGGCGAGAGCGCGGTGGCACCGCCTCTCGAGATCCTGCGGAGTCAGCTTTCTGGCTACCTCGACTGCTTCAGCGATCGTGCGGCCTGGAACGGCGCCATGATCCGGGATTCCCATCTGATCGCTCGAGGGATCGCTGAACCACAACCTGCCAATGTATTCGACGCCATCGTAGGCGAGACGAAGCGCTACCCTGTATTCCTTACCGTCGACCGTAATCGAGCTGATCGCGTGCTGTGTTACGCCGGAGTCTGATGTCATTGCTGAGGTTCAGCTTCGTACGGGCGGATTGGTTTCATCTAGGAATGGGTCGAGTGCCGCGAAAAGCCGGTCCGGCTGTTCAACGTACGGCACATGCCCGCACTCGTCCAGAACCACGAGATTCGTTCCGAGCGCTTGGGCCGCTTGTCTGGAAGACGCTAATGGAATCGGATCGTCACGCCCGCAAATGATGATCGAGGGGATTTTTACGCCTTTCAATTGCTGAATCAGGTCAAAATCGCCCAGACTTTCCCACACAGATTGCTGTACTCGACCGACCACCCTGAATGGCGTCAGGTCGGTCGCCTTGCCCGGATCCGAAAAATAACCAGCGACACCGAGCTCGAATGCGTGCTGCCGGTATGCCGCCGGATCCCGCTCCCTCAGACCGGACGCCGACAACTCGTCGCGCATGCGCTGTATATCCGGGCTCTGCTGCCGTCGGTTGAACTCAGCCTCAAATTGTCCCCGATACTCCTTCGTGAGAGGAGCGGGACTGATAAACGCCATACGGTAAGGGGCGCGAAGATGGGGGTTCTTCCTTTGCTCGGTCGCGTACAGCATCGCGAGCATCGCCCCCCAGGAATACCCAACTATAGATAGTGGTTCGAGTCCAACCTCTTCGACCAGAGCCCCGAGATCTTCGACGTGGCTCTGCCAGGTGATTGGAACGCGCGTGTCGGACTTGGAGCGACCGCCGCCGCGCTGGTCGTAGAAGATCAGCTCGTACTTTTCGGCCAGATGCAGCATCTGCGGCAACAGATAGCAGTGATCCGCTCCCGGACCGCCGTGCAGGACCACCAACTTCCGCGCATTCGCCTCACCGTATTTCGCCCAGTAGAGCGCTGAGCCGGTGGTGGTGGTGGTGAATCCTTGATCCCGCGGCGCGGGAATGGGCTTCGGCATGCAGCGCGCTCAGCGCGCTGTGAAGTCAGTCTTGGCCGTCACCGCTCGACAGGTCGCCGCGATCAGCTCGGCGGCGTGATCCAGATCCTGGATGCTAACCAGCTCGTTCGGTGAGTGCATGTAGCGGTTGGGCACCGATACCAATCCGGTCGCGACTCCCTCGCGCGCGATGTGAATGGCGTCGGCATCCGTGCTTGTCTCGCGACCCGCGGCGTGCAGTGCGACCGGAATCTTTCCGTCCTCCGCGGTCTTGCGCAGCAACCCGAACACTACCGGCGAAATGATGGAGCCGCGCGTCAACACCGGGCCCGCGTCGATAGCGGCTTCACCGAATTCTTTTTTCTCGACACCCGGGTGATCGATCGCGAAGGTTACGTCGACGACGATCGCCATCTGCGGCCCGATGCACGTCGCGCAGATTCCAGCCCCGCCACCGCGATAGCCGATTTCCTCTTGGGTCGTAGCCACCGCGACGACTTTGGCGTGGCCGGGTTTGGCGGCGTATCGACGCAACGCCTCGAGCACGACAAAGGCGCCAATCCGGTCATCAATCGACCGCGAGACCAGTCTCCCATTAGGGAACTCCATCGCGCGCGAGTCGATGACCCCCGCATCACCGACCAGGACCATTTCTTCCGCCTCTTTCTTCGACTTTGCGCCGAGATCCACCCAGAGGTCGGTGAACTTTGCCGCCTTCTCGCGCTCTTCCTGTTTGATGAGATGCACCGGCTTCTTGCCGACGACGCCGAACACATCTCCGTTGCGGCCGATAAAGCGGAGACGCTGTCCGATCAATACCTGTGGATCCCAGCCACCGATCGGCTGGATGTAGGCGTACCCCTGGTCGTCGACGTAGTTGATGATGACGCCGATCTCATCGATGTGACCGGCCAGCATGATCGTCGGCTTGCCGTTGCCGTTTACCTCGGCGAGACTGTTGCCCGCAACATCTCCGCTCACCTTCGCAAACTTTTTTGCTTGTTCGCGCCATACTTTGGCCGGACCGCCCTCGAAGCCCGAAGGCCCAGGTGTGTCGAGCAGTTTTTTCAAAAAGCCGAGCGATTCAGAAGAAATCATCAGGGTATGCGGGGGCCGAGGAGGGCGCGGTTTTGAAGAGCGTCGAATATAGCATCACGCGGGAAAGGCGCCTAACGCGAACGACTCTTGCAACGTTGGATTGCCCGTTTCGCTCCCACGCCAAACTGTATCTCAATGCAAATCAACGTAAAGGGCGTACAATGCCTTGCAATCCTGCTAGCCGCGGCTATCCCTGCGCGGGGGCGGGCCACGGCACAAGGCGTAACGACTTCCGCGCCACTGACGGACATCCGTTATGAGGTGACGTTCACGCGTGCGAACGCCGAGCGGCGTCAGGTGATGTCGGCAATGACTTTCACGGTCGGGGGAACAGATCCAGTTCTTCTCTCGCTACCGAAATGGACACCCGGTGCCTACGAGATCGCGAATTTTGCGCGCGACGTCTCCGATTTCTCGGCTGAGCAGAGCGGCACCTCGCTCGTTTGGGACAAAATCGATCCGGAGACCTGGCGCATTCGACCTCGCGGAGTTGGCGAGGTCACGGTTCGGTTCAACTATCTGGCGGACAGCCTCGACAACGCCAACACCTGGGCGCGTCCCGATTTTCTGCTCTTCAACGGGACGAACCTTTTTCTGTATCCCGAGGGAAGAGGATTCGACTTTCCCGCTTCGGTGACAGTGAACACGGAAGCCGGATGGAAGATCGTGACCGGAATGACGGCCGCAGGTACGCGCCGATACGCCGCCGCGAACTACCACGATCTGGTTGATATGCCCTTCTTCGTTGGGCAATTCGATCTGGACAGCGCGCAGGTATCGGGGACCTGGGTTCGTTTCGCCAGTTATCCGTTGGGAAGCGTCACTGGGGGCGCGCGAGTCGCCGTCTGGGAAGCGCTCAAGCGTGCGATTCCCGTCGAAGTGAAGGTATTCGGCGAGGTGCCGTGGAACACGTACAGCGTGATGCAGATCGCCGATCAGTCTTATGGAGGGGGCTCCGGACTCGAGCACCAGAACTCTCACGTCGACGTGCTGAATCCCGGCATGCTGGGCACCCCGATTCTGCCGTCGCTCTACGCGCACGAGATCTTTCACGCCTGGAACGTGAAGCGTCTGCGACCGAGCGATCTGTGGCCGTACCGATACGATCAGGAGCAGCCAACGCCGCTGCTGTGGATCAGCGAGGGTATCACCGATTACTACGCCGATCTGGCGGAGGTTCGCGGTGGGATCGTCGATGCTAACGGTTTCTATCTGCTGACGAGTGACAAGATGTCGCAGGTCAATGCCCTGCCGCCGACGGCGCTCGAAGATGCATCACTCTCGACCTGGATCCACCCGCGCGATGGAACCGAGTACATCTACTATCCAAAGGGATCACTCGCCGGCTTTCTGCTCGACATCATGATCCGTGACGCCAGCGACAACCACAGTTCCCTCGATGACGTGATGCGAGCGTTATATAACTCGGCCTACAAGAATGGTCGTGGCTTCACGTCGGACGAATGGTGGAGCACTGTGGCCAGGGCAGCGAACGGAAAGTTATTTGGCGATTTCTTCGCCCGATACATCGACGGCCGAGAGCCGCTGCCTTACGATGGGGTATTGCCGCTGGCTGGACTTCGGCTCGCCCGCGACACCGCTCGCGTCCCGCAACTTGGGATCGCCAGTCTGCAGGATTCCAGCGGTCTGCACGTTACTGAAGTCCTTCCCGAAAGTTCTGCTGCGGCCGCGGGCGTCCAGCCAGGCGATCAACTCCTTTCGGTTGGCGGGTTCAACGCCGAGGATCCGAACTGGACCGAGAAGTTCCGCTCGCGCTACGCTCGGTCGCCGGAGGGAACCGCGCTTCCGGTTGTGGTACGGAGGAACGGGGCCGAGCAGACTCTCACCGCGCAGCTCCGTTTCGTTACGAGAGTGGATTCTCGTCTAGTTGCCGACTCGCGCGCCTCCGTGAAAGCACGCCGAATAAGAGAAGGAATCCTGCGCGGCACGACGCAGCCTTAAAGGCCTTAGCCCGCAGCCCCCAGCCGCCCCGCCCAAAGCCCCAAGCGGGTAGTCTTCCTTTGCAGTTCTCTACTTGAGTACCGCCTTAGCAATGGTCTGCAACTGCATATTGGACGTACCCTCATAGATGGTCCCGATCTTGGCATCGCGGTAAAACTTCTCTACGGGATAGTCCCTGGTGTAGCCGTAGCCGCCGAACAACTCGACACACAATGAAGTCACGCGCTCACACACCTGCGAGGAGAAGAGCTTGGCCATCGCTCCTTCGCGAACGATGTCCTTGCCGCCGTCCTTGAGGCGCGCGGCGTTGTAAACCATCAGGCGTGCGGCCTCGACATCGGTCGCTGCCTGCGCAATCTGAAACTGAATTGCCTGGAATTCAGCCAGCGGTTTTCCAAACTGCTTGCGCTCCTGGAGATACTTGATCGTCGCGTCGAGCGCGCCTTGCGCGATGCCAATCATCTGCGCGCCGATGCCGATTCGTCCCTCATTGAGCGTGTTGATCGCGATCTTGTAACCCTGGCCGACGGGTCCGAGTACATTCTCGTCGGGGACTTCGCAGTTGTCGAGCAGCAGCTCGGTCGTGCTCGATGCGCGAATGCCCAGCTTTTCTTCCTTCTTGCCGACCCTGAATCCCTTGAAGTCGCGCTCGATGATGAACGCGGTGATGCCCCGATAACCAGCCGACGGATCCGCGTTCGCGAAGACTACGAACACTCCTGCCTCAGCGCCGTTGGTGATCCATAGCTTTTGCCCATTCAGCACCCACCGGTCACCACGCTTCTCCGCGCGTGTGGCGAGACCGAATGCGTCGGAGCCAGAGCCTGACTCAGAGAGTGCGTAAGCCCCGACGACGTCCGAGGTGAGCATCGGCAAGTACTTCGACTTCTGTCCGTCGCTGCCGTATAGGAGGATCGGATAATTGACGAGCGTGTTCTGGACATCGCAGACGATCGCTGCCGCCGCATCAACCTTGCTGATCTCTTCGACAGCGAGTGTCACCATGAAAAGCGTTCCGCCGGCGCCGCCGTATTGATCCGGCACCTCGATGCCCATCAGTCCGAGCTCGAAATACTTGGGAAGGAGCGCGGGATCGATTTTGCCCGCCTTCTCCATTTCCGCGACACGCGGCCGCACCTCTTCCTCTGCGAAGGCCGCAACCGCGTCGCGGAACATGATCTCCTCCTCGGAGAGGAGAGTCAGTGCTCCCCCCGATGGCGAGGCTGTCGTCTCAGTTGGCATTGACGCCAACTCCCGCTCGCTCGAGAACGACCTCCGCGAGTCTTTCGTGCAGGCCGAACGCGGGTGTCACACTGAAGGCGATGCCCGGGAACGAACGAGCGACTGCAGCGACCATGCGCGGGATATCGGATGTGGAATGGCGGCCGGGGGAAAGCATGTAAGGAAAAACAATTACCTCCGTTGCTCCTGCGCTCACGCAGTCGGCAAAACCCTCGGCGATATCTGGATCGGAGAGCTCCATGTGGGCATGGCGCACGACGACACCTTCACCCGCCAGCCGCTGAATGAGCTCCGCCATCTGCGGGAGCATCTCATTCGCCTCGTCTTTGCGCGAACCGTGATCGACGATCAGAATTCCCTTCACAATCTGGAAAATGGCGGCGCAACCACCGGGTGACTAGTGCGGCGCCTCGTCCAGAGCAGTGCCGCGATGCCAGGTGGGGCGCGCCACCCCGCCGGCTTCTTCGTAAAACTGAATCCTTCCCGGGGCGTAAAGCTTGGTGAGAAACACGATCTGACCCGTGTGCATCGCGAAATGCTCAACGACGTGATAGATCGCGCCCAGCACATTCGTGTCTCGCTCCTGAATCACGACCGATCGCTCGAGGTCCTTTTCCGTTAATCCCGCGAGAACCCGATCGGCCTCACGCAGGACCCCCTCGAGATCGTCCATGAGCTTCGAGGCGTCCGCGCCATCCCTCTGTGCAAATTCGCCGGCGCGATACCGCTTGTAGCTTCGTCCGCCAACGCCGCCCAGAATCCACTCGGTGACGTTGCCGGTGAGATGAATCAATAGGTTGCCGACGCTATTGGAGTCCTGGTTTGGCCGCGCCCACACCGCGCCTCGCGGCAGCGCGTTCAGACAGTGGCGAAGCTTGATCGGATACTCCTTCGTCAACCAGTAGCGGGAGCGCGCGACGAAAATTTCAGCGATCGACACTACGCTGTCCTTGCTTCCGTGGGCACCAGAGTATCGCGGAAGACTTCGAGCGCGAGCTCGACTTTTCCGAACGGCGCTGAAACCTGCACTCCCTGCACGTACGGACGAACGCGCTCGAGCATCTCACGGGCGATCGAAATTCCTTCCGCCACGCCGTCCTCCTTGGATTTTGCACTGGCAACGCGCATGCGCTCGATGATCCGCGGGGGCACGACCACGCCCGGTACCTCATTCGCCAGGAATTCCGCGTTGCGCAACGAGACCAGCGGCCAGATCCCCGCGACGATGGGGATCCGTACGTGCTCGATCGTCGAGAGGAATTTCTCGAGCTGCATCACATCGAACACCGGCTGTGTGATCGCGTACTCTGCCCCCGCCTCCACCTTCCACTCGAAGCGTTTGAGTTCCTGCCCCGGATCAATCGCGGCCGGATTCACGCCGACGCCAATCGTGAACTTAGTCGGCTGGCCGATCGCGTTGCCGCCCGGATCCAATCCCCGATTCAGGTTACTAACGAGGTTGGTGAGCCCGATCGCATCGATGTCGAACACGGCGGTCGCGTTCGGGTACGGCCCCATCTTTGGCGGATCGCCGGTGATGAGAAGCATGTTGCGAAGACCGACCGCTGCTGCACCCAGAAGGTCGCTCAGCATTCCCAGAAGATTTCTGTCTCGGCAGCAGTAGTGGATCACAGTCTCGATTCCGACCTGCTGCTCGATCAGCACGCTGGTGAGGAGCGCACCCATTCTGCTCTGCGCGCGAGGACCGTCGGGCACATTCACGGCATCGACGCCCGCGTCGCGTAGTGCCGCGGTGTCGCGCAGCATCTTTGTCGCATCGACACCTCGGGGTGGAACGATCTCTACCGACGTAACGAACTCTCCCTCTGCGATCTTGCGCCCCCATTTGGAGCGCTCGGCCAACGGGACCGGCTCGACACCCGGATCCTCGGGCGGGAGATCGGGGTGCGTCTGTCGACGTTCCTTCATTGCAACGCGCGCCTGACGCGGTGACAGCGGGCGCACTCCCTCTACCATCGCCGCGATGTGGTCGGGTGTAGTTCCACAGCAGCCGCCGACGATTTTTGCACCGGCCTGAACGAGATGGTGCGCGTACGTCGCCATGTACTCGGGACTCGCCATGTACATACTGCGCCCGCTGACATCTCGTGGCATGCCAGCGTTTGGCTGCGCGCTCAGCTTGCGTCGAGTTACCGGGGCCATCTTCTCGATCGCATCGAGGATGATCTGCGGACCAACCGAACAATTCAGGCCCACCACGTCGGCACCGAAAGCGTCGATCGACTGAGCGAGATCCTCTACCGTTACGCCGTAGGGGGTGTGACAATCCGAGCCGATCGTCATCTGTGCAATGACAGGAATGTTCGGATCCACCTCGCGTGCCGCGAGAATTCCTTGTTCGATCTCGTGAAGATCGGCGAACGTCTCGAGTATGAACAGATCGCAGCCGCCGTCCTTCAGTGCCTGGAGCTGCTCGCGAAACACCGCTCGCGCTTCCTCGAGGCTGGTGGGTCCGAATGGCTCGAGACGAATGCCGAGCGGACCAACTGCGCCCGCGACAAGCAAATCGTCTTCGGCGACTTCGCGCGCGATTTTCGCCGCCGCGCGATTGATTTCCGCGACTTGTGCTGCGAGCCCGTATTGCTCGAGCTTGATCCGGTTCGCGCCGAAGCTGTTTGTCTCGAGAACCTCGGCCCCTGCTTTTCTGTACGCCTTGTGAACGTCGCGCACGAGATCGGGCGCCCGAAGGTTCAGCTCGTCATAGCACTGATTGATGAACACACCCTTGTTGTAGAGCATTGTGCCCATCGCGCCATCGAAGACGATGACCTGCTGCGGGTCGAGTAGCCGAGTGATTAGCGGGTTTTCAGGCAACGGCAGCCTCCGCTTGACTGGAAACGCCGGAGCTCGTGCCGCGGACGGCGTAATACTTCGCGTCCGGGTGATGGATGATCACTGCTGCAGTCGATTGCTCGGGCAATAGCTGAAATGCCTCGGTGAGCTCCATGCCCAGCGCTTCCCTGGCGGGAAGAAGCTTGAAGACGGTGACGTGATCATCCAGATCGGGACACGCACCGTAGCCCCATGAATAACGCTTGCCGCTCTCGACTTCGAGCTCCTTTCTGATGCGCCGATGCGTCCACTCCGCGACAGCTTCGGCGGCTTCAACGGAGAGTCCGTGAGAGTAGAACGCTTCGGTGTACTCGTTCTTTGCCTGCAGCTGCTCGAATCTCCTGGTCGCTTCGTTGCCGACCGTGACGACCTGCAGTGGCACGACGTCGACGTCTCCTGAATCGACGCTTCGCACGTAATCGGCGAGACAGAGGCGCTCCCGGCCGACCATACGCGGAAAATGAAATCGCGCGATCTCGCGCAGCGAGCCGCCATCGCTCGAGTACGCCGCTGGATCGTAAATGATGACGTCGTTGCCCTGCGATTGAGCGGGGAAGTAACCGTAGACCACTTGCGGTTTGATCCAGCCATTCTTTTTTGCGTCTTTCTTCAACCGCTCGAGCGTGGGCTCGAATTCAATCTTAATGGTCGATTTGTATTGATCACCGGAGCCGCGCGCGCCCCACTGCAGTCGATACAGTTCGTCGAGATCGAGCAGATCGAAGACTTCGTCGAGCGGAACATCGCGAATGACCCGGGTCCCCCAGAACGGCGGTGATGGCACTCGATTATCGGACGCGACGTCGCTTCGCGCGCCGGCGGCATCCCCCACCGCGATATCCTTCCCAACGGTGGTATGGAGGAAGACGTCGCTTCGCGCTTCCTCGAGATTCCTGACCACGAATTTGTCGCGCTCCTGCGGATCCTGGAGCACGTCCATCGTCTCGAGTCCCTCGAACGCGTCCTTGCAGTAGAACACGCCCGATTCGTACGCACGCTCGCCCTCCACGAACAACGCTCGGCGACCGAAGCGACGATTGATTGCCGCGCCTCCGATCAGAACGGGGATCTGCATGCCGCGCTTGTCGAGCTCCTGCACGCAAAGCGGCATCTGCTTCGACGTCGAAACCAGCAGCGCGCTAAGGCCAATCGCGTCGGCGCTCACCTCGACCGCCTTGTCGAGAATCGCGTTCACGGGTACCTGCTTGCCGAGGTCGAAGACGGTGTAGCCGTTGTTGGAAAGAATCGTGTTGACGAGCGATTTGCCGATGTCGTGCACGTCACCGTAGACGGTAGCCAGTACGACTTTGCCCTTGGTGAAGCCTTCCGCCTTCTCGAGGAATTGCTCGAGATGCCTTACGGCTTTCTTCATCACCTCGGCGGACTGGAGAACGAACGGGAGAATCAGCTCTCCGGCACCGAACTTGTCGCCGACTTCTTTCATCGCCGGTAACAGCACGTCGTTGAGCACGCGCACCGGATCCTTGCGAACCCCTGCCGCATCCAGCTGCTCTTCGATTCCTTCTTTCTTTCGATGCAGGATCATCCAGTGAATTTTCTGCTCGGCAGTCATGCCGGCAGTCGGATCTTCTTTCTCCACCTGTGCCGCCGACGCAGCCTCGCCCGTGCTCGCGAAGTACTCGATGAAGCGCTGCAACGCCTCCGGCCTTTTGTTGAACACAAGATCGTCCGCGAGCTCACGTTCCTGCGACGAGATCTCAGCGTACGGCCGGATATGCGCTGGGTTTACGATCGCGGCGTCGAGTCCTGCCTGGACACAATGATGCAGGAATACCGAGTTGAGAACGCCGCGTGCATCAGGTGTCAGACCAAAGCTCACGTTTGAGACGCCGAGTATGGTAGAAACGCCCGGCAGCTCGCGCTTGATCAGCCGAATGCCTTCGATCGTTTCTTTTCCAGACTCGATCCACTCTGCGTCGCCGGTGGCGAGCGTAAACGTCAGCGCGTCGTAGATCAGATCTTCCGGCGCCAATCCGTACTCCCCGACCACGATATCGTAGATTTTTTTCGCGACCTCGAGCTTCCGCTCGCGAGTCTTGGCCATCCCGATCTCGTCAATCGTGAGCGCAATCACCGCCGCTCCGTGTTTCTTCACCAAAGGCACGACCGCGTCGATCCGCTTGCGACCGTTCTCCATGTTGATGGAGTTGACGATGCCGCGACCAGGGATGTGCTCGAGCGCTGCTTCGATGACGTTTGCCTCGGTGGAATCGATCACCAGCGGCGTCTCCACGCTCATCGACAGCAGCTTTACCACCTTCGACATCTGCTCGGCTTCGTCTGCGCGCTCCGTGAGAGCAACACAGACGTCGAGCACGTGCGCACCTGAATCGACCTGATCACGCGCAACCTCGAGTATTCCCTCGTAGTCGTCGGCCAACAGCAGTCGCTTCACTTTTCGCGACCCTTGCGAGTTGACTCGCTCGCCGACCAGGAGGGGCGGCGGGTCCTGGTGCAGGGTGATCGCGCGCATGGCGGAGCTGACGCGCGGCACGTGGCTCGGATGCGCTGGTTTCGCCTGCGGCTCTGCTCTGCGTATGGCACTGACAACGGCTGAAAGGTGGGCGGGCGTCGTACCGCAACACCCGCCCACAATCCGGACACCGAAATCCTTTACGAACTCGGCGAGCGCCGTCGCCATCGGCTCCGGTTCCAGCGGATAAACCGCCTCGCCGACTCCGGTATTGAGTGGAAGGCCCGCGTTCGGAATCACCGACAACGGCAGTGTTGCGTGCTCGGACAGGTAACGCACTGGCTCCCGCATGTGCTCCGGGCCAGTCGAGCAATTCAATCCGATTACATCGACCTTGAGTGCTTCGAGTGTCGTCATCGCGCTCGCGATGTCGGTGCCGAGCAGCATGCGGCCACTTACGTCGAGCGTGACCTGCGTCTGTATCGGAATCCGCCGACCGAGCTCCGCGAACAGCTTCTCGATTCCCGCGACCGCCGCTTTGACCTCGAGGATGTCCTGCGAAGTCTCGATCAGCAGAAGATCGACGCTGCCTTCGACCAGATACTTCGCCTGTTCGTAGTAGTTCGCGGCGAGCTCGTCGTACGAGATCTTCGAGAGCACCGGATCGGAGCTGGAGGGCAGCATTCCAGTTGGGCCCATCGATGCCGCCACGAAGCGCGGCCGGTCCGGCGTCTCGAACTTTTTGCAGGCGGCGCGGGCGAGTTGCGCCGCAGCAACATTGATGTCGCGAACTTTGTCGCCCAGACCCCACTCTTTGAGACGACGTGGAGTCGACTGGAACGTGCACGTCTCCACCACATCACAGCCCACGGCGAGAAACGATTCGTGGATGCCCTGGATGACGTCCGGACGCGTCAAAACGAGATGATCGTTGCACCCTTCCAGCGCCTTTCCGCCGAAATCCTCGGCCGAAAGGTTCTGCCGCTGGATGTTCGTCCCCATCGCGCCGTCGTAAACCAGCACTCGGCGCTCTAATGCTTGGAGATAGGGTGATTCGATGTGCCGTTCGGTCATCTTCGTATTACGGATCAGATCCTCAGCGACGAATATTCGCTTCGCCGCTCGCTCCGGCGCGGAACGATAACAAAAAAGCCCGCGCGTAAGCGCCGGGCGAGCGCTTTAGCGGATTGTTTAACGTGGCCGCAAGTTGCCTTAAATCGCCACGGGGTTCAGTTGTCGCCTTCACTATAGTAGTGCGCGGCAGGCTCGGCTGCAAGGTCGGGACTGCGGATTGCGGACCAACGGCATTGCGGACTGCTGACTAATCGCGGATTGGGGGACTAACTGCGCACTACGGACTTCTCGGCGCGCAGGCTGTTGTCCGCAGTTCGCAATTCGCAGCCGTTAGTTTCGCAGTCCGAAGTAGGTTTCCCAATCCGCAATTAGTCAGCAGTCCGCAATGCACTTGGCCCGCAGTCCGCAGCAGTCAGTCCGCCGTCCGCAGTAGCCGTTCGAGTCTGCGAATGGGAATGTCGCCATGAGGGGCGAGTGGCCTCCAGAATTTGTACAGGAACTTGTTCCACCCCCGTAATCCCCGGTCAGCGTGCCGCGCCACCGGAATCAATCGTCGCGCAGGAACAGCTAATAACCGCCGCCGCCAACGAAACCGCTTTCCATCGCGCGGCCGGTATTGCGCCCATCCAATGGACCCACTGAATCCAGCCGGCCCGAAATCGTCAGAGTCGAGAACTTCCTCGACGAAGACACGTAGCGCCCCCTCGAAAGTGCCGAGCACGTCGTGCATGGCGATGATGGCGCCGTCGACGAGGTACGGCTTGAACATGTCGAGATCCGCTTTTGCTCCTTCGTACGTGTGATCACCATCGATCCAGAGAAAGCGAATCGGGTCTCTCCACTCGCGCGCCAGATCGTGCGAGTATGCGCGCTTGATCTCGACCTGCTCGAGGACGCCTGCTGTCCGCAGGTTATCGACGAAGTCGTCATAGGAGGTCGCCTTGCCGCGAAGGTCGGGGTCAGTACTGGATGGCGAAGTGTGGGGATCGACCGCGGCTACGCGTCCGAGCCCGAGCTCGCGGGTTACGTAGGCAATCCCAACGGTCGATCGCCCCTTGAAGCTGCCGATCTCGAGGTTTTTTCCCCGCGCCGGTGCGAGCGCGGTAGCAGCCATTACGAATCGCGCCTCTCGCTCTGAGAGATAACCCGTCGTCGCCGAGACGCGACGCCACCCCTGATCAACGACCTCCTCGATGCGGTCGAGGTCGCGGATTGATCAGAGCTCCAGTTGAAAGTCGCCGCCCAGATCCTCGCGTGTCGATCGAGTCGTGCGCGATCTGCTGTCGAACGACTGCACCAAAGCAAGAAGCCTGTGTCGCTCGAGCGGGAGCACGAGATGCGCGAGCGTCGCTCGCTGCAGCCTCGGCGTGAGAAACGGCATTTCGTCGTGAGACTTCCCGTAGACGATCAGAGCTCCGCCCGGCGTGAGCGGAAGTGTGGCGCCCTGTTCCACACTCTCGAGTGCTTCGGAAGATACGACTGCGATCACGGGGAGATTTCCGCGCAGTGCGCTCGCTGCGTCTTCTACTGTGGCCGCGAAAGAAACATCGTGTCCGAATCCAAGCAATGTCTGCCCGAGTCCTTCGAGCAGCGCCACATCCGCGCCGACCAGAATTACTTTTGCCACTGCGGAGTTACCCTCCTCTTACACCGCCAGTCGTTGAATCGCTTCCAGCTCCACCTCGCTGATCTCGACTACCTTCCTCCGCGAGGAGAACCCGGACACGATGCACACATTGCGCCGCGGGATATCGAGAGCGCGAGAAAGAAAGTCGATCAGGGCTTCGTTCGCCAACCCTTCGGACGGAGGAGCTGTCACGCGCACCTTGAGGGAGGTGCCGTGCAAGCCGGCGATCTCGTTTTTCGATGCCCGAGGTTGCAGGTGGACAGAAAAACGGATTGCCCCCCGCTTTCCTGCTCGATGAACGGCGAAACCGCTCACATCAGTCTGAACAGCAGTCCTTCGAGGATGTTGAGTAGGATGAAAGCGACGATTGGACTGATGTCGAGCCCGCCGAGGTTGGGGATGATGCGCCGGAACGGTGCCAGGATTGGTTCGCTCAGCTGGTAACTCCAGCGCACCCACGGCGAGTAAGGGGAGATGGGCAGCCAGGAGCTGATTACTCGCACCACTATCGCCGCCTTGAGAATCCAGAACGTCCAGCTCACCAACAGGTGGAAGATTCCTGCAGTCCCTTCCTGCGCGGCGAGCATTGATCTGACCACTTCCAGTCGCACCATGTCGACCAGCGTTAAGAGCAGTATCCCACCGATTACCACCACGACAAGCGCCCATAACGGAGCCGCGGCGGGAGTTCCGCCGGCGCGTACGACTTTTCGCTCGATCGGCGAGATGATCGGATCGACAGTCGAGCGACAAAAGCGCGCGACGGCGTTGAAGGGACTGATCTTTCTGGTGCGAACCGCCCAGTCGAGCACGCAGATCGCTCCGAACACGACCGCGATCGACAACAGCGCGGTACGCAGAATCTGGATTACTGCGTCCGTACTGGCGAGAAACGTATCCATCTACCGGAGCGTGGGTCTCATGTGCAGCTCCTTCACGAGGAATGCAAATCTATCCGCTGCTTCGTCGATCAGCTTGCTCGTCGGTTTGCCCGCGCCGTGCCCAGCCTTCGTCTCGATCCTCACCAGAACCGGATTGGCACAGCTCTCAGCCGCCTGGAGCGTCGCCACGTACTTGAAGGTGTGCCCGGGAACGACGCGATCGTCGTGATCGGCAGTAAAAGCAAGCGTAGGTGGATAACAGGTTCCGGGTTTGATGTTGTGAAGGGGTGAATACGCTCGCAGGTATTTGAACTGGTCCGGATTCTCCGATGAGCCGTAGTCCGAAGTCCACGCCCAGCCAATTGTGAACTTCTGGAAGCGCAGCATGTCCATCACGCCGACCTCGGGAAGCGCGGCGCCGAATAGATCGGGCCGCTGATTCATCACTGCGCCAATCAGCAGTCCGCCGTTCGAGCCGCCGCGGATGGCGAGCTTGGGAGTCGACGTGTACTTCTCCTTGACCAGGTATTCAGCGGCGGCGATGAAATCGTCGAACACGTTCTGCTTCTTCGCCAGCATGCCGCCCTCGTGCCAGTCCTTTCCGTATTCGCCGCCGCCTCTGAGATTCGCGAGCGCATAGATTCCGCCCATCTCCATCCAGTCAATGTTGGCGGCGGAGAACGTTGGAGTCATAGAAATGTTGAAGCCGCCGTAGGCGTAGAGCAGCGTTGGGTTGCTTCCGTCGAGCTGGATGCCCTTTTTCGCGGTGATGAACATCGGAACCCGCGTTCCATCTTTGCTCGTGTAGAAGACCTGTCGGGTTTCCTATGCAGCTGCATCGAACGCGACCGGCGGCGCTCTGAACACGTCGTTGCTGCGCGACTTGACGTCGTAGCGGTAGATCGTGGTTGGATAGAGGAACGACGTAAAGCTGTAGAACATTTCGTTGTCGCCCTGACGCCCGTGGATTTCGCCCACCGTTCCGACCGCCGGCAGCGGCAGCTCTCCGCGCAGCGTGAATCCCCCACCGAGCTGTTGCCCCCGGTCGCGCGTTACGATCGGAGCGGTGCTAGTGTCATCGTAAATGTTGCCGGGATTGCGCGGTGGCTGTTGCGGCTGCTGTCCGCGCGGACGCTGCTCGCGTCGGTCGTCCCCCCGTGCGCCGCTGAAGAAACGCACGCTCGAATGCGCATCCTGCAGATAGTTGGCGACGATGTCGTCGCCAGCCGTCGTCGCATCAACAAGAGCATCCTTGCTCTCGGGAATGATCGTGTTCCAGCGCTCTTCGCGGGGGTTGTCGATGTTTATCGCTACGATGCGGCCTTTCGGTGCGTTCCGGTCGGTACGCACGTAGAACATCGTGCCCCTGTTGCCAACGAAAGAATATTCGGCGTCCAGCTTGTCGATCAGTCTGACCACGGGGTTGTCGATCTGTGGCTTGCCCGGGTTGTCGAGATCGATGAAGTAGATACGCCTCCGGACATCGGTCCCCTGGGAGACCGTGATGATCAGATACTGGCCATCATCGGTGACGTTGCCGTTGAACAGCCAGTCGGGCTGGTCCGGGCGATCATAGACCAGCTCGTCGCGTGACTGCGACTGCCCAACCCTATGGTAGTAGAGCTTATGAAAGCGGTTGGTGTTGGTCATCTTGTTACCCGACGTCGGCTCGTCGTACCGCGAGTAGAAAAAGCCTTTGTTGTCCTGCGTCCACGTGATGCCGGAGAACTTGACCCACTTCACCGTGTCGGGCAGGTCGCGCGCGCTTCTGACGTCGCGCACGTGTAGCTCTTGCCAGTCGGATCCGCTCGTCGAGAGGCTGTACGCCAAATAGCGTCCGTCATCAGATGCGGCCGTGCCCGAGAGCGCAATGGTTCCGTCAGGTGAGAGAGTATTCGGATCGAGCAGCACACGGGGACTGGCGTCCAGCCCGTCCTGCACGTACAGCACGCTCTGATTCTGAAGCCCGGTGTTCTGGAAATAGAAGTAGCGTCCGTTCTCCTTGGACGGCGCAGAATAGCGCGCGTAATTCCAAAGCTGAGTGAGTCGGTTCTTGATTGCCGGTCGCTCGGGAATCGTCGCGAGGAAGGAGTCCGTCAGCTTGTTCTCCGCCTCTACCCACGCTTTCGTGGCAGGCGCGTCCACATCCTCGAGCCAGCGGTATGGATCGGCGATGCTGGTGCCATGATAATCGTCGACCTGCGTGCCCCGCGCTGCTGCAGGGTAAGTTAGCCGGGGAGTGGCTGTCGACTGCGCGCTGAGCGTGCCGGCAGCGAAAACCAGCAGCGAGACGAGCGGGGATCTCAAAGTGAACGCGCGCGAGTTCGACCGCGAGAACGTGCGGGAGGAAGGACGAGACATGGGTGTCGGACCTGCTTGGCTAAATGGCTAAATGGTTATGATGTACTCCAATCTACGGCGCATCGCCGGTTAGGTTCCACTGGTAGTGCTTCTCACACGCAGCGGTGAATCGAATGGTCAACACAAGTCGTCCCGCGTACGAGCACCGGCAGTACTGGCTTCTCAAGTCGGATCCGGATTCGTTTTCCTTCGACGCTCTCTGGAGCTCGCCCAATCGCACTACTCACTGGGATGGTGTGCGGAATTTTCAGGCGCGGAACTACATGCGGGACGAAATGAAGAAAGGCGACCTCGCTTTCTTCTATCACTCCGGGGAACCCGACCCCGGAATCCACGGCATCGTCGAGATCGTGCGAGAGGGATATCCGGATCACACCGCGCTCGATCCCAAGGATCCACACCACGATCCGCGCAGCAAGGGCGGGGAAACGCCCTGGTCCATGGTCGATATCAAGGCCATCGAGCGCCTGCCTCGCCCCGTGACTCTGAGTGAGATGAGGACCAAGCCCGAGTTGGAGGGCATGCCGCTCCTCCAGAGGGGGAACCGCCTGTCGGTTCAGAAGGTCGGCGGAGCGGAGTGGAACGCGGTTCTGAGGCTGGCAAAACAGACCACCGGCTGAGGCCGAAGCACGGGATTAGCGGCCCCTGTTACCTGTTGTGCCGCATAGTCTTCTCCCTAGGAGATGACGCAGCCCGTCAAACTCCTGGTGGCGGGGTTACCCGCGGAACTGGTCCGCGAGATCGGACTGAGGCTTCGTGGCGTCGACATCAGCAGCTTCGAGAACGCGCAACAGATAGGACGAGCCGCCGCGCATGGCGAAGCTCGCCTGGTAATCCTTAGCGATGCCCTCCCAACCGAAGAAACGATCTACATCGCGCGTCGCGCGAAGGACGCGAGCGACGAGATGAAGGTTGCCTACTGCATGTCGATGCAGCAGGCGGAAAATGGATTGCGGGCAGTCAAGGATATCCAGATCGACCGGTTCTTTCTCACACCGATCGACAAGGAAGAGATGCTGCTCGAGCTCGCGAAGATGTCTCGCGTCGAGGTCCTGGCCCCTCATGAATCGCATGGCGAGCACATAGCCGCTGCGGTGTTCGAGGCGTGGGAACGTGCTCGTCCCTCGACTTTTCAGAAGATCGACAAGCTCGACGACGCGGCGATTGCCCTCCTCGACAACAACCTCTCAGCGGAGTTGAAAGCTGCAGCCGAGCGAGACGCACAGAACGTTGCGGAAGTGGCGGGCAGATTCGGGTTCGACAAGGCGGCCCGAACCGCTAAGGATTTGGCAGAGCGATTTGCCAGCCTGTCGCTCAGCCCGGTCGATGGCGTCTCGATTTCCGAAGACCTTCTCGCTCTCCGACAGAATCTGCTGGGACCTCCGACTCCCCCTTCTGCGTCCAAGCCGCCTGCTACGTCACAGGCCAGCCAAACACCACCAGAGGCCGCGACATCACTCGATGAATCGCAACTCGAGGCACGCCGAATTCTCCTTGTCGACGACGAGCCATTGGTTTCGCGCGGTCTGACCTCTCTCCTCGCGCGACGTCAGATGGCGGTTACGGCGCTCAACGATCCCCTTCGTTTCTGGAGCACGGTGGAGGAGACCAAGCCGAACCTGATTCTGCTCGATCTCGAGATGCCCAGGCTCAGTGGCACTGAGCTCTGTCGGGCACTAAGAAATGATCGGCGCTGGAGCGAGCTGCCGGTGATCTTTCTCACGGGTCACACCGACCAGGCAAGCGTGCAACGCATCTTCGCGGCTGGTGCCGACGATTACGTCGGAAAGCCTTTCGTGCCCGCCGAGCTGACCATGCGTATCGAAAGTCGGCTCACCGGAGTCAAAGCCCGGCGCGCGCCGGTCGAGACCGACCCGCTCACGGGGTTACCCGTTGCTGGCAAAGCCACGGAGCTCATCGACCGCTTTCTCAGATTGGCCCGCCGAAAGTCCGATCCCTACTCGATAGCTGTGTTGCAGGTGGATGCGTTCGCGAACCTTGTAACGACTTTCGGTCGCGGCGCAGCCAACGCGGTGCTGCGCGCGATCGGAGAGCTACTGCCCAAATCTTTTCGCGCCGAGGATGTTCCCGGCTGGTGGAGCGGCGCCGAGTTTACGATCGGTATGTACGGAAGCACCAAGGAACACGCTGCGATCAAGCTCGGCCAGATCTGCGCCAAAATCGCCGAGCTTAATTTCCTCGCCGACGATGGCCGGCGGGTACACGTAGCATGCTCCGCCGGAGTGGCCCAGTACCAAACCGATGGAGACAGCATCCCCGCGCTGCGAGATGAAGCATTAAAGGCGCTGGAGAAGGTGAGAGAGACCGGCGGCGCGAACCGCGTTGGAGTCTCAGGCGTGAAAGCGATGGGACCGATGACACGTCGCGTCGACGTAGCGATTGTCGAGGGCGATGCGGCTCTCGTCGCGCTGCTGCAACACGCAATGGAGACGCGCAGCCTTCGTGTCGCGACATTCGCTGACGGAGAGACCGCGGCTGCTGCGCTCACCGGCGCCTCTCCCGAGATTCAGGCATCCGTCATCCTGCTGGGCGTCGACATTCCCGCGCTCAACGGGCTCGAAGTGCTGCGCAGACTCAAGGCGGGCGAAATAACACGATTGAGCAGCGTCGTGATGCTGACGTCCCGTACCGGCGAGCGCGACGTGCTCGCCGCACTCGAGCTGGGCGCGACCGACCACATCGCGAAACCATTCAGCGTTCCGGTGCTCATGCACAAAGTGCGGACAGTGCTCAAGCAGGGTCAGGCATGGTAAGCGAGAATCTTCTCACCATCGTGATGCTGATCGAGATCGGGCTCTTGGTGCTCGCCGTTGGCCTGTTCTTTTTGCACGGCCTCTGGCTCTTTTTTGCTGACAGGCGGCTGCACCGACTAACCACGGTAGCGCGCGAATCACTGGCCCGTCTCGTCACGCGCGGTTTGGTAAACGTCGAAGAGATCCAGGCTCTGCGCGAACTGCCCAACGACGTACAGGTGGTTGCGTTTCTCGAGATCTCGCAGACCGTGACCGGAACGGGCAAGGAGAGACTGCGCTTCGTCGCCCAGCAAGTTGGTTTGGTGGACCGCGCCAGGAAGCTGTGCGAGAGCGGACGCTGGACGCGCCGGCTGCGTGGCGCCCGCATTCTCTCGCGCCTGGACGCAGCCGATCCGTTGGTGCAGAAACTCCTCGCCGATCCGCATCCCGCCGTTCGAGCGCAAGCAGCGGAATGGGCCGCCGCTCAACCGTCAGCGGCGGTGATCTCCGCGATGCTCGTCCTGCTCGCGGATCCAGCGACTCAGGCTCGGTTTGCGGTTCAGAACGCGCTCTTGCGCATGGGCGGGCTCGTCGCCGGACCACTTGCTGAGTTTCTGGAAACTCATTCCGGTCGCGCTGCGGAGGCGGGTCTGCGCGTCGCGGAGTCATTGGCGGAGGCGAGTTTCGGTCCGCCGGCGCTGCGTCATTCCCGCGCCGAGGATGTGGATGTCCGAGTCGCAGCCGCGAACTTGTTGGGCGCTGTGGCCGACGCCGCCGCTGCCGAACGATTGATGCAACTGTTGTCCGACGACGAATCGCGAGTGAGAGCCACTGCCGCCAAGTCGCTTGGACGGATGCAGTACTGGCAGGCAGGATCGCAGCTGGCCGCGCGTCTCCGTGACTCGGCCTGGCGCGTTCGCAAGGAGGCAGGGCTCGCGCTCCGAGCGATCGGCGCTCCGGGGATTTTGTTTTTGCGGCGCGCGACCAAGGGCGACGATCGCTTCGCGGCCGACATGGCGCAGCAGGTTCTGGATCTACCGGCGACGGCAACAGGATGAACGAGCTCCTTACCTCGATCGTCAACGGGATCCTGACCAAGGGCCAGTTTGCCGTGCTCTTGTATTTTCTCGGCGTCAACGGCTGGTACCTGATTCTGCTCGTGAGCTCGCTGCTCGAGCTGAAACTTCACATGCTTCTGATTGCTGACGAGAGTCGCCACCTGCTGCTAAGCTCCACGCTCTCGCCGACTATCTCCATTTTAGCGCCGGCCTTCAATGAAGAAGCTACGATCGAGACGAGTCTCCGCGCGCTGCTGGCGCTTCACTACCCGAGTCTCGAGGTGATCGTGATCAGCGACGGATCAAAGGACAGGACCATCCAGGTGCTCATCGACCGGTTTGATCTCGTGCCCGTGAAAACGATCTATGAGCAGCGGATCAAGACCAAACCGGTACGCTCTCTCTACCGGTCCTCTACTTACCCTGCCCTGGTCGTCGTCGACAAAGAAAACGGTGGTAAAGCCGACGCTTTGAACGTCGGGCTCAGCTTCGCGCGCGGCGAGCTGGTTTGCGCGATGGACGCAGACACTTTGATCGAGGCAGACGGGCTGCAGCGAATGGTGCGGCCATTCCTCTACGCGACAGACGTCGTAGCGACAGGTGGCACGATCCGGGTCGTCAACGGCTCGGTGGTGACACACGGCCGCGTAGCAAAGACCGCAGTACCATCGCATTTGCTGGCGGGAGTGCAGGTAGTCGAATATCTCCGCGCGTTCCTCTTCGGCAGACTCGGCTGGAACAGACTCGGCGGCAACATCATCATCTCGGGCGCGTTCGGACTATTCCAGCGCGAAGCAGTTTTGAAGGCGGGCGGGTACCTGCACGACACTGTCGGGGAAGACATGGAGCTCGTGCTAAGGCTGAAGCGACTTTCCTATGAGCAGGGAGGTCCCGGCAAAATTGCTTTCGTCCCAGATCCGGTTGCGTGGACCGAGGTACCTGAATCCGCAGGAGTTCTCGGGCGCCAGCGTGATCGCTGGCATCGCGGCCTGGCAGACGTGTTGTGGAGACATCGTCGGATGATGTTCAATCCGCGCTACGGTGTAACCGGTCTCTTCGTATTTCCATACTACGCGTTCGTCGAATTGCTGGCGCCGGTGATCGAGGCGGTAGGTCTCGTCAGCCTTGTGCTTGGCCTGATCCTTGGTGTCATCGATTGGAATTTCGCGCTGCTCTTCTATCTCACGGCGTACGGACTAGGCACGGCACTCACAGCCTTCACTCTGATTCTAGAGGACCTGAGCTTCCACCGTTACGAGACTTTCCGCGATCGCGCACTGCTTTTCTGGTGGGCACTGGTCGAGAACCTTGGCTACAGGCAAATGACGGTATATTGGCGACTGCGCGGACTCTGGAAATTCCTGCGCGGCCGAAAGGAGTGGGGCGCGATGGAGCGGAAGGGTTTCCGACCGGTTACGGCGACATAACGTAAGGATTGTCTCTCGGGCCGGCCCGCAGCCCAACGCCGTAAAGCCCATTGCCCCAAGCCGGTAGTCTTCATTTGCAGTTGCGGTTGCTGACTTGATCAGCAAGAGAATTGCTGCCAATCTCTGACGTGGGAGAAAGGTCTCAACCGGAGAAATCGATGCTACGCGCCTTGTCCATCATCGCGACAGGTCTTGCCGCCGCAACCATCGCCTGTGCCACCACGACTCCCGGAATCGGAGTTACCTCCAGCGATTTTGATGTGAATCCTTTGGTCGGCGAGTGGCGTGGTGATTACAGCAGCGCCCAAACCGGGAGACGCGGCACGATCGCTTTCACTCTTCGGGCCGGCGAGTCATCAGCGTCGGGGAACGTCGTGATGATCCCTCGCGCCGACTCTCTGCTGACCCCGGAGGAGCGCGAGCTCGTGAGCAACGTCGCGTCGCCCGGGCGCACCGTTCTGAAGATTCATTTTATCAGGAAAGAGGGCGGGAATCTTAGCGGCACGCTCGACCCTTACAAGGATCCTGATTGTGACTGTACAGTCACGACGACGTTCCAGGGAACGTTTCGGGATGCTCGCACGATCGAAGGGACCTTCAGCACAGTACCATCTGTTCCAGGGCGGAGCGTCACCGGCGGGAGGTGGAGGGTCGCGCGAGTCAAGAAACTCTGACGGGACTTGGAACTGCAACTACAACTGCAGTTGTCTTTGCACTTTCCGTTCACGAGGTCTGATCGGGCGGCTCGTCGTGCGCCGCGATCTCCAGGTGAAAGGCGTGCAGGAACCGGTGCAGCGCCGGCGCGAACAGGATACCGACCATTGTGATGAAGGTCACACCACTGAACAGCGCGTAGAAACCGGCGAAGATGTGAAGGCGCAATAGCGCTGCCCCCGTGAGTGGAGGATCGGGTGGGGGTCCTTCGCCAGAGAGAATCATCGACGAGTAGTAAAACGATTCTTCCCACCCCAGCCTGCCGAGCCAGTGATAACCGGTCATTCCGATCAGCAACCCGGTGCCGATCACACCGATCGCGATGGCACCGCTGCGCAACATCCGCAGCGCGAACACCCGCCGCGGCGGCATCGGCATCATCATGATCTCTGGGTCGGGCATCGCGCCGATGACTCTGCGATAAAACGGCATTAGTGTCTCCTCATCTCACTTCCATGCGGTTCATCCGGCACGGCGTTGCGCTAAATTTGGTGTAATCACTGGAGAACAGCATGCCGAAGACCGGTTCGACTGCACCACCCGCCGCCGCGCCCAAGAAAAACACCGCTTCCCCGGCGCGTTCCGCCCGCCCCAAACCCGCTCCAGCCTCTAACAGGAACTCCGCAAAACCAGCCGCCGCAGCGCCTTTCAGGAACTCCGCCAAGCCATCTGCCCCCGCCCCCTCAGGTAGCGCGCTCGAGATAAAGGACACACGCACCAGCAAGACCTACTCGATTCCCGTCGCCGAAGGCGCGATCCGGGCTAACGACCTCAAGAAAATCAAGACTGACGACCCCGACGATACGGGTCTCATGAGCTACGATCCGGCGTTCATGAACACTGCGTCGTGCCGAAGCGCAATCACATACATCGATGGCGACAAGGGAATCCTGCGTTATCGCGGATATCCAATCGAGCAGCTGGCTGAAAACGCAACATTTCTGGAGGTCGCCTGGCTACTCCGTCACGGCGAGCTGCCGACGCAGCAGGAGTACGATCAGTTCGTGCACGACATCACGTTCCACACTTACGTGCACGAGAACATGCGCAAGTTCCTCGAGGGATTCCGCTACGACGCTCATCCGATGGCGATACTCAATAGCTCGATCGCGGGCCTCGCATCGTTCTATCCGTCGGCGCGCAACATTTTCGACGAGACCGAACGCAACATCTCGATCATCCGTCTGCTGGCCAAGACGCCGACGATAGCTGCGTTCTCGTATCGACACGTGAAGGGGTTGCCCTTCGTCTATCCCGACAATCGCCTCTCGTACGTCGAGAATTTTCTGTCGATGGTCGCTCGCATGAGCGAGTCGAAGTACGAGGCGAACCCGGTTTTCGCGCGTGCGCTCGAGATCCTGTTCATCCTCCACGCCGATCATGAACAGAACTGCTCGACGAGCGCCGTGCGCGGAGTCGGTTCCTCACATGTCGATCCTTTCTCGGCTGTATCGGCCGGCGTTGCGGCGCTTTTTGGCCCGCTGCACGGCGGAGCCAACGAGCAGGTGCTCCGCATGATCAAAGAGATCGGCACCGTGAAGAACGTGCCGAAGTTCATTGAGAGCGTGAAGAGTGGTGAGGGCGGCAGGCTGATGGGCTTTGGGCACCGCGTCTACAAGAGCTATGATCCGCGCGCCAAGATCGTGAAGAAGCTGGCCGATGAAGTCTTCAATGTGGTTGGCGTCGACAAGGATCTGGAGATCGCGTTGGAGCTCGAGCGCATTGCCCTCGCAGACGATTATTTCGTCTCCCGGAAGCTTTACCCGAACGTCGACTTCTACACCGGCCTGATTTATCGGTCGATGGCCTTTCCGATGGATTTCTTCACGGTGCTGTTCGCGATCGGTCGGATGCCGGGCTGGCTGGCGCAGTGGGAGGAGATGCTGCTCGACAAGGAACAGAAGATCTCCCGGCCGCGGCAGATTTACATCGGGGCGGGCGAGAGGGCGTACCGGAGCAGGCTCAGCAAGTAGGATTTAAGAACTGCAACTGAACAGGTGCGAGTTGTCAGTGGCAGAGTGGCCAGCTGATTAGTTCACAACGCCCTGACTTTACCGTGTCGAGTCAAGGGACAAGCAACTGCCTGCGCCCTTAATGCTACAGAGGCAAGTCCGGGCGTCGTGGACTAATAAGCTGGCAACTACGCTACCGATCCCTCCCACCTGTTCAGTTGCAGTTGACCTAGTCGCGTTCGGCTTTACCAGGGCCTCAGCGCCACCAACATAAGATCCGGCCGCTGATCGCGGTTGGTGTCAACGAGCTCGGCAATCGGCCAGTTGCCGGAATTCACGAACAGTACGTCAGGTCCTGTCGCCTCGCTGTGCCAGACACCCGTGAGTGGATCAGTGTATCCAAGCGTGACGGCGTGGAGCGCAAGCCTATCGAACGCTACAGGGCCGAGGAGATTGAGCAGTACATCGCGAGTAAGCGTTCCCGAGCTGACTCGTCGGCCGAAGACGATATCGCCGATGTCGCGCGTAGTTCCCCACCGCACGTTTTGCGTCGAACCGAGACCGAATCCCTTGTCCAGGCACCACTGTCGGCCCCAGACCGGATGGCCTGCGCCGGACCGGCAGAAGCTGGGTGCGCCAGCATTAACCTGATCGTTCGCGGGAAAAACGTCCCATGCTCCGAGCGTCCGCGCGTGATCGTCATCGAGCGCAACAAGAACATCGCCCTTTCGATTGCGGAGGAAAACCTGATTCGACGCCGGGACAACGAGCAGCGCGTTGTCCGGTGCGCCGCGAGCCAGGGCATAAGCGACCGCACCACCCGTTACGAACTCTGAGGGCCTGTTGCTGACCACGTAGGTGCGAACAACCGGCCGCACTTCGCTGACGTGGAGATCGCGCTCGAACCGACTCACTGCGCGCCCACGATTCGGGCCGGCAGCAACACTTGCGCTGGGAGACGCATTTGCGGAAGCCGGCAGTATGTGTCCGGCACCGGTCACGTGCTCTGCCGAGCGTCCGCGCCCGCTACCGCGGCTAACCTCCGCTGCCCGCATCTGCCCGGCGTTTTGCGGTGGCCCCTGCTCCTGCGAAGCCGAAGTACCTCTTGATGGCTTCGTGACGGGACCTTTCGCGGCCTTCTCAGTGCCGCGACCCTGACCTTGTCCCGCCTTTTCGCCGCCTTGTCCCTTTCCCTGTCCTTTTCCCTGCCCGTCGGCGATGGTCGCCGTAGCCGTCATGGCGAGCGGCAAGAGTATCATCGCAATCCAGCATCTCGTTTTCATGATTAGCGCCCTCATCGAATGAGCCGCGTTTTGCGACTAGCTCTGCCAAAAGGGGCAAGGAACTGGCCAGAGTTGCCCGAACAGATGTTGCGATGGCTTTTGTTGGCTAAAGTCGCCAAACTTCGAAACGCGGTGCCGCTTGTTCGCTAACCTGTCGCGAACTTCGATACTCCTTCCGCGGCAAGCAACGCCTTCTTCACACCAGGCATTCCGCTGTATCCGCCAATCGATCCGTCGCTCATCACCACGCGGTGGCAAGGCACGACGACCGCAACCGGGTTCGCTCCGCATGCTTGCGCGACCGCGCGTGTCGCCTTCGGACGTTTGATTGCCTGCGCGATGTCGAGGTACGAGCGAGTTGAACCAGGTGGAATCGCGAGGAGCTGATTCCAGACCTCGAGTTGAAAGTCGGTACCCTGAAGATCGAGCGCAGGCGCGTCGTCGAGCTTGCGCCCTCCGATTCGCGCCAGAATCAAATCGAGCGTCGACTTCAAAGCGGCATCGTCACGTTCAATCGTTTCCTTCGGGAAATGAGCGCGCAGCGATGTTTCCGCTCCCTCACCCGATTCGCGCAAACTCACCGTGCAGATGCCTTTTTCGGTGGACGCGACGAGCACAGTTCCGAGCTGACTCTCCCCGGTGGTGAACCGGATTTTCATGCGCGTTTCTCCGCTGCAGTCGAGCCGTAAATCATCGCCGAGTTCGGTTCGGAGTCTGAGTGCAATCTGGATCCGACCGCCGTTGTCGGTGTGTTCGAATCATTGCCTGCACTATCATGTTAACGCGGAATGGTGCGAGATGCATTGCGATCAGCGGGTAGTTCCTCACACTTTTATCAACACGTCCCTCTCACAGACGGCCGCCCTACTCACGACCGGCTACGTCCAGTACCATCGCACCCCGCAGTCGGCTGGCGCCACTCAGCCGCGCGAGCGCCTGATTTGCGAGCCGCAGCGGTAGAATCTCCACCGTCGGACGCAGGCCGGTTTCCGATGCAGCAGTAAGTGTCTGTCTCACATCTTCGCGCGTAACGTTTGCAACGCTCTTGATCTCTCGCTCCATCCAAAGGTGCGACGCGTAATCCAGGTGTAGCAGCTCGTTCTGATCAGTCGAAGATTTGCGAATGGCATTGATTACCAGCCGCCCGCCTGGCGCCAGGTGTGGAAGCACATCGATGATCGGCTTCCACGCCGGGGTCGTGTCGATTACCGCGTCCAGTTGCTCGGGCGGTACGTCCGACGTGTCACCCGCCCATGCGGCACCGAGCTCAATCGCGAAAGCACGCTCCTCCGGATTGCGCGCGAAGACGTATATCGGCGATGTCGGATAGCGCCGTCGCGCCAGCTGCAGCACGAGGTGCGCCGAGGCACCGAAGCCAGCGAGTCCCAGTCGCTGGCCGTCAGACAAGCGCGCAAGACGTAATGATCGCCATCCGATCGCGCCCGCACACAATAGCGGCGCGGCCTCTGCGTCCGTCAGCGCGTCTGGTATGGCGTACGCGAAAGCTGCCGGCACGACAGCATAATCGGCGTACCCCCCGTTCACATCACAGCCCGTTGATCGGAACTGCGGACAGAGATTTTCCAACCCAGCTCGGCACCAACGGCAGACACCGTCGGCAGAGTTGATCCACGCGATGCCGACGCGATCGCCGTCTCGAAAGTCAGAGACTTCGCTGCCGACCGCCGCGACGCGCCCGATCACCTGATGTCCTGGAATGACCGGATACCGTGGCGCCGTGAGGCGCCCCTCAACCACGTCGAGGTCGGTTCGACAGACTCCGCAGACCGACACGCGCACGAGCAGGTCCTCATGTCCCACGCTTGGCACCGCGACCTCAGCGAGCTCGAGCGGCGACATGTTGCTCGAGTACGGCGCCGGTTCGCGAACAAGCATCGCACGCATCGTCATTGCAGCGAGGTCGCGCCTCCTACCGGCTTCGCTCCAACGATCACCTCGACGGCTTGGCCAATCTGTCCCCATGCCGTTTGCATAGCTGCCCCGACTCGCGCTGCCGAGTCAATCGGTGCAACCGCGACGATGCCGGAGCCCGAGCCGCTAGGCGTCGCACCAAACGCTCCTGCCTTGATCGCCGCAACAACTACGGAGTCGTATCCCGGAAACAGCTCGCGTCGGTACGGTACGTGGACGACATCGTCTAGTGCGTAGGCCAGCATGGTTGCATTGCCAGTGCTTAGACCCTGTACCAAAGCCGCCGCTTTCGCGATGGCGGCTACCGCAGTCGCATACGGTAGCGACGCAGGCAATGCCGCTCGCGCGGTAGAAGTCTCGATCTCCAGCTCTGGAAGGGCGAAAACGAGCGCGATCTCCGGCCGCACCTGCAACGGTGAGAAAGAGTAGGCGTCCGCTTTCGTGCCGCTGCCACACTTGACGCTCAGAACCGCACCGCCGAACACGGCCGCACCGGCGTTGTCGGGATGGCCTTCCGCCTGCGCACAGAGCGCTGCGATATCTTCGCGCGCGAGCCCGAGCCCGAGCGATTCGCTGGCGAGCATTCCCCCCGCGATCAGAGCAGCAGCCGAGGAGCCGAGGCCGCGCCCGACGGGGATCGTCGAGCTCACGTTATAATCGACGCGCTTCGGCACCACACGACCGCGCTCCGCACACGCTAGCGTGAACCCCACGTGCAGGAGGTCATCCTGCGCCGGCAGCGCAAGATTGGCCACCGCACCCGAGCGCTCCATCGTCACGCTACGAGTTTTCCCATCTTCGCTCGCGACCACCGACGCTGTAAGCCAGCGGTCGACGGCAACGCCTACGCAGTCGAACCCGGCACCAAGATTCGACGTGCTCGCGGGCACGCGGACGTGGGCCTTGAGCGAACTGACTCCGCTCATCGCCCGCGCGTGGTCGAAGCCGGCTCGGAAAGCACTCGCTCTATCGCACCAAGCTCCGCGTCAATCTCGACGGGAGTGTTGCCGAACGGCTTGCCCGCATCCTTATGGTACTCAAGCAGGATGCCCGGGTCCTTCAGAATGTGGCCGGTGAGCACGGCGACAACTCGCTCTCCGCGCCGGATGGTGCCGTCACGCGCCAATCGCCGCGCTCCAGCTACGCTCGCCGCGCTCGCCGGCTCGCAACCCACCCCACCCGCGTCGATTATCGCTTTCGCTTCCAGGATCTCCGGATCGCTGACATCGAGAACGACTCCATTGGTGTCGCGGATGGCACGCACGCCGCGATCGTACGACGCCGGATCACCGATCTTGATCGCCGTGGCTACTGTCTCCGCGCGCACCGCCTTTCGCTCGGCGAAGCCCCCGCGAAAACTTCGTGCAAAGGGTGCGGCGCCTTCTGCTTGCACTGCGGCCAGCCGAGGCATGGATTCGATCAATCCCGTCTCGCGAGCCAGGCGAAGTGCGACGCCAAACGCCGCGGTGTTGCCGAGATTTCCTGCCGGAAACACGATCCAATCGGGCGCGCGCCAACCGAGTTGCTGCAGGAGCTCAAGGATGATCGTCGTCTGACCCATGATCCGGAACGGGTTGATCGAGTTCGCGAGGTACACGCCGAGACGTTCTGACGACTCGCGTGCTAGCCGCAAGCAGTCGTCGAAATCGCCGTGCACGAGCAGCGTGCGCGCGCCGTACGCCAGTGTCTGCGCGAGTTTTCCGAGCGCCACCTGTCCGGCAGGTACGAGGACGATCGCTGGAATTCCGGCCACTGCCGCGTAGGCGGCAAGCGACGCCGAAGTGTTGCCGGTGGATGCGCACGACACCGCGCTGGCGCCAATGCGCACTGCGTTACTGACCGCGACCGTCATTCCGCGGTCTTTGAACGAGCCAGTTGGATTGTGTCCTTCGTGCTTGAGCAGCAGGTTCGGCACTTCCGCCCAGCGCGCTATACGCTCTCGCGCCAGCAACGGAGTGTTACCCTCCCACTGCGTTACGAGATCTTGATCGGCGATCCCCGGAAGCACAAGCTCGCGAAATCGCCATACACCCGACATGTGGATGTCGGCGCGAGCGGCCGCAGGTGTTGCGCCGGGTCTTCCGTCGAAAAGCGCGCGTAACGCCGCGCCGCGCTCCGTCGGGAGCTCAATCTCCACCGACAGCAGTCCGCCGCACTTGGGACAACTCGTGCGCGGATCGAGCTCGCTCATCTCCGCGCCGCACGACTCGCAGCGCAGCCGATTTGCCGAGGCGGCTCTCACCGAGTTCCCGCCAGCTTCAGCACGTCGTTGAGCACGCCGGCCGCGGTCACTTCTGCTCCAGCTCCGGGGCCCGTGATCACCAGCGGGTTGGCGCGATAGCGCCTGGTGGTGAACGAGAAATGGTTGTCGGTTCCCGCCAGCGATGCGAGTGAGCTCGACGCATCGACGGCGACGATGCCGACGCGCGCTTCGCGCTTGGTTACGGTCGCGCGGTAGCGGAGCACGGTTTTGTGGTCCCGCGCCTCGCGCACGCGCTGCTCCCACATCTCGTCCACCTCGTGCAAGCGGGTGAGAAATACATCGAGCGGAAGCTCGCGCAACGCATCGGGTACCAGCGACTCAACCTGCACGTCGGTGAGCTCGCCCGAGAATCCGATCAGGCGGCCCAGAATGAGCGCTTTGCGCGCGACATCCATCCCGGAAAGATCGTCGCGCGGGTCGGGCTCGGTGTAGCCGTGGTTCATCGCCGAGCGGAGAGCGCTTGAGAAAGATGTCCCGCGTCCCATTTCGCCGAGGAGGTAGCCGAGCGTGCCCGACGGGCAGCCCTCGATGCGCAGCACCTGATCCCCGGACTCGGTGAGCTTCTGGATCGTATCGATGATGGGAAGGCCAGCGCCGACCGTTGCCTCGTGCAACACCCGCCGGCCCTGCGATGCGGCAGCATGGGCGAGCGTGCGGGCATCCTTTTCCGGCCCAGCGAGCGGCCGCTTGTTCGCCAGAACCAGATCCATCCCGCGCGACAGCGCCGCCTCGAGCACGGCACCGGTGTCTCCCGCCGTCACGTCGACGAGAATCGGGCGCGAGAGCGCGTGCGCGGAGATGGCCGCGATCGCTTCCTCCGCCGTGGCGTGAACACCACGCCGCACGCTCGAGAGTGGCGTCCGCGCCGACTTCGCGGCGGTCAGTGTCTCGAGTCGCTTCGGCGACAGTCCACGCGCGTCGAAGACGTAGCCGCTGCGATCGACAACTGCGACCACCCGCGCCTGTCCCTGCTCGCCGGCGCGCGACGAGTGCGTCGCAATTTGAGTGGCCAGCTCTCGACCGATCTGACCGAAGCCGAGGATCACAACATCCGCGTGCTCCGGGTGAACGGCAGCCCCGCCGCCGATCTTGCCGAGCCGGAACGCCGAATGAATCGCGCGCTGCGCCGCGGCGGCATCGCGCCCCTCGACGACCACGGAGATGTTCAGCTCGCTCGCGCCCTGGGCGATTGCCACCACGTTGACGCCCTCGTCCGCGAGCGCCCCGAATAGCCGCGCCGCGACGCCCGGCGTGCCAGCCATACCGAGCCCGACGACCGCTATAGTGGCGAGGTCGGATCGAACCTCGATCGCATCGATCTCCCGGCGCGCTAGCTCGGTGGCGAACGCTTCACGCAAGGCTGCTGCCCCCGCGTTCGCTGCGCTCATGGGAATTCCCATGCAGATCGAGTGCTCCGACGACGCCTGCGAGATGAGCGATACCGAGACACCCGCGCGCTCGAGTGCACCGAACGCACGCGCCGCAACTCCCGGCACGCCGACCATGCCGTTCCCGGCGATCGTCAGCAGTGTCTGATCGGCGATTGCCGTGAGCGCTTTCACCGGGCGGCGAGCGCGCCCAGTCGCCGGCTTTCTCTCACGCTCGACGACGATCTCTGTGCCGTGCGCGGCGGGATCGGCGTACGGACGGATGATCAGCCGCGTTCCCGCCTGCAGCGCAATCAACGAGCGCGGGTGCAAGACCTTGGCGCCGTAGTAGGCGAGCTCCGATGCTTCCCGGACGTGGAGCACGGGAATCAATCGCGCGTCGGCAACGACGCGGGGATCCGCCGTCAACAGGCCGGGGACATCCTTCCAAAGAATGACATCGCGCGCGCGCAGCACGCGGCCGAGCAGAGTGGCGGTGAGATCGGAGCCACCGCGCCCAAGGGTGACGATTTCGCCCCGAGGCGAGCGGCCGACGAACCCGGGGATCACGGGCACGACACCGCCATGGATGATCGGGCGCAGAAGGGTTTCCGCTGCGTCCGCCGTCTGCTCGATGTCGGGGCTCGCGTTCCCGTGTGGACCGTCGGCGCGCACCACATCAGTCGCTTCCACGAACTTCGCGACGACACCGCTGGCGGTGAGTGCTGCAGCGAGTAGCGTGGCAGCGGAGCGATCTCCTTCCGCAACGAAGGCGTCGGTCATCGCCGACGTCAGTTCACCGGCCGTCGCGATCTGCACGCACATGCGGTGGAGCTCGTCAAACGTCTTTTCGATCTGCGCTTCCAGCAGTGTGCGGTTACCACCGTCAATGCCAAGAGAGCGCGCCGCGGTCACGTGTCGCTCGCGGAGCCCGTCGAGTCTTGCCTGCACTTGTCCGCCCGCCGCGGCTTGGCGCGCTACCTGAAGCAAATCGTCGGTGACGCCGAGCATGGCAGAGGCGACGACGACCTTCTGCGGCGTAGCATCGCTGGCGACGATGCTCGTAACTTTTCGGATGGCCGCGGCGTCAGCGAGCGCGGCACCGCCGAATTTGTGAACGGTAAGTGCGGGGTCAGGCGATCTCATGGGCGGGTACGACAGAACCTACTCTCCAACGTGCCGGCGGCCAGCGGCGGCGTTATCCTCAGTGCCTGTATCCGGGCCCTCGGAGCGAACGACCGGGTAACGCCGCCGTCACCTGCCCGCCATCGACAACCGGAACACCGTTCACGAGAACGTAGCTAACCCCCGTCGCCAGCTGCGACGGATTCTCGAACGTCGCACGGTCGATGATAGTGTTTGGATCGAACACGGTGATGTCCGCATACATACCCGGCTTGAGCAACCCTCGATCACTGATCCCAACCCTCTGCGCCGCGAGAGACGTCATCTTCCTGATCGCGAACTCGAGCGTGATCACCGAATCCTGGCGCACATAGCGCCCCAATATCCGCGGAAAAGTTCCAAATCCGCGTGGATGTCCACGCTCACGCCACTTGCCGGTCGAATCGGGGCTTACTGCGCCCGCATCCTGTCCGACCGAGACCCACGGCTGCCGCATCACATATCGTAGCGCGTCCTCGTTGAATGAGAAGTAGATCGCGCTCGTCCGCGCGCTGTCGCCAATCAGAATGTCGAATGCCGCGTCGTACGCATCCTGACCGCGCATCTTGCCGATCTCCGTGAGGAACTTTCCCTGGTACTGCTTGAGTGAGTCGGCGACGACCTCGTTTACCATTGTGCGAGCCGCGGTGCGAATTCCCTGTGCGCTGTCCGCACCGAGTTCCTGCTTGAGCCTCGCCCGCACAGCAGGGTCCTTGAGACGCATCACGAGTGAATCATCGCCGCCCTCTTGCACCCAAGTATTCAGCATCGCCTGGAGTCCCGTTCCGCTGGCGATGTACGGGTACTGATCCGCCGTTATGTCGATCCCAGCTCGGCGCGCGGAGTCGATCAGCGCGACGGCCTGTTGCATTTGCTCGAGCGACCGCGACTTGATGTGCCTGATCTCTGCCCACGTCCCTGCTTCGGCGGCAATGCGAATCGTCTCTCGAATCGCCTCGATGAGTCTCGTCCCTTCGCTGCGGATGTGAGCGGCGTATCCGCCTTTGTAGGGCGTCACATACTTCGTGAGCGCGATCAGCTCCTCGGTCGAGAAGAATGTGCTCGGCAGATAGATGAGTCCCGTTCCCAATCCCATCGCCCCATCGCGCATCGCCGAGTCGATCAGTATGCCCATTTGCTTCATCTCGGCGTCGGTGGGATGTCGAGTCGCCTGTCCCATCACTGCTTCGCGAACGGAGCTTGTTCCGACGTACGTGCCCAGATTGATCGCGATGCCCTGCTTCTCGATGTAGTCGAAATACTGCCCAAGCGACCGCCACGGGTATTTCGGGTTCGGCTGCTCACCCAGTGCAACGTTGGGCCAGGCCGAGCTCACCTCACCCGTTATCTCACTGGTTATCCCTTGTGTGATCTTCGACACCGCGTGCGGCCCGCGCAGAATCGCGAACTCCGAGTGGCCGAGCATGTCGATGAAACCAGGAGCAACGACCTGATCCTTGGCGTCGATCACCCGACGCGCGCTCAACCCTGGTATCGATGGGCCCACGTACGCGACTCGAGCTCCTACCGTCGCGACACTGCCGCGATACCACGGATTACCAGTCCCGTCGACGATGCGAGCGTTGTTGATAAGAATGTCGTAGCGCGTCGCTGCCGGCCCGCGCGGAACGGATGCACAGGCCGCACTGAGTGCGATCGCTAGAGCAGATAGAACTCTCGTAATTCGCATTCGTCTTTGTGTGGAGTTGGTCTCGGCCCGCAGCCCCCAGCCGCCCCGCCCAAAGCCCCTAGCCGGTAGTCTTCAGTTGCCGTTCAAAAGCCCCGAGCCGGTAGTCTTCAGTTGCCGTTGAAAGGCTAGGAGATCTTCTGCGTCTTCTTCCTCAGAAAATCCATCAGAATAAACTGACCAAGAGTCATGGTATTGGTGAAGTACGCCTTCCCCTTGCTGATCTCCGATACACGCTTCACGAACTCGACCAGCGCTCGGTCGCGCGCGAGCATGAAGGTGTTGATGAGGATACCGGCGCGCCGACAGTTTGCAACCTCGCGCAACGTCGTAGCGATGACAGTGCTGTCGAGACCCATCGAGTTCTTGTAGATCTGTCCGTTCGGCATCGTCATTGCGCTCGGCTTGCCGTCAGTGATCATCACGATCTGGCGCATGTCTTTCTTCTGCGCCATGAGAAGTCGGCGCGCCAGCTTGAGTCCTTCCGCTGTATTCGTGTGATACGGACCGACCTGCGCCTGTGGCAATGTCGAGAGCGGAATCTCTTCGGCGGAATCGTGGAACAGGACCACCTGCAGCGTATCACCGGGGAACTGGGTGCGAATCAGATGCGTGAGGGCCAGCGCAACTTTCTTCGCCGGAGTGAAGCGGTCCTCACCGTAGAGGATCATCGAGTGCGATGTGTCGAGCATCAGCACCGTCGCGCACGACGAGCGATACTCGGCCTGCCGCACCATGAGATCGCTGTAATCGAGATCCATCGGGACATCGAGGGAGCCGGTACGAGCTAACGAGTTTTTCAGCGTCTCGTTCACATCCATGTTGAGCACGTCACCGAACTCGTACTCTTTGCTGTAGCCGTCCGCTTCGATACCAGTCGCTAAATGCGGTGTGTCGTGAGAGCCAAAGCTGGATTTGCCGAGCGAGCTGAGGATGTGCCGCAGGCTCTTGTAGCCGAGGAAGTCGATTCCTTTGTCGGTGAGATTGAACTGGACGCTCTTCGACGCCGCTTGCGCGATACTTCCACGACCGGTGACCGGCTGATGACCGGCGGGCATCTGGGGCGGCGCCTGCAAATTCAGATAGCCTTCGGCGGCAAGCTTCTGGACCAGTCTGTCGAGCAGCTCGCTCAACTTTTCCTGCGATTCCTTGGTCCCGTCACCGCGAAGCGCTTCGAGAAGCTCGGGTGTGAATTGACCGCTCTCGATCAGTGCATCGAGGATTGCCTGACGTAATGCTTCGACCGATCGATCGGGCTCCGAATCGAAATCGTCGAAGTACGGATTGAAACTCTGTCCGCCCGCAAACCCCGATTGCAGCAGAAAATCCGCGAGCTTGTCGAGCAACGCCTGAAGATCGACCGCATCAGCAGCTTCCGGGCTGAACTTCGAGTAGGTGTGGAAGCGCATGACTCAAACATACAGCCGGGGCATGCATCGTGTATAATCAGCGCTGAATGGCTGACCCCCACCCCCGCCCGACGCCAGCGCGCGCGCGTGCACGACCGATCAATCCCTTCAGAACGCTGCAGGTCCACCGGAACTTCAGGTTGTTCTGGACGGGCCAGACGGTTTCGCTCATCGGAACGTGGATGCAGCAAGTGGGGCAGGGATGGCTGGCGCTCGAGCTGACCAACAGCGCTTTCCTGGTCGGCGTTGTCGCCGCGGCGGGAAGCTTTCCGGTTCTCCTTTTGTCTCTCTACGGCGGAGTCATCGCTGATCGGCACAGCAAGCTCCGGATCGTAGTCATCTGCCAGACACTGTTGCTCGTCGAGGCTGCGGCGCTGTGGTGGTTTACCTGGAGTGGTCACATCAACTTCCACTGGCTGCTCACGCTCACCACGCTTGGTGGAGTTATCTCGGCGTTTGAGATCCCCGCGCGGCAGTCGTTGATCGTCGAGCTGGTAGCGCGCGAAGATCTCGTCGACGCCATTGCTCTCAATTCAGGCGGATTCAATCTCGCGCGCATCGTCGGCCCGTCCATCGCCGCGATCGTCCTCGCCAAGCTCGGACTTTCCTGGTGCTTCGGAGTAAATGCGCTCAGCTATCTCGCCGTCCTCGGGAATCTCGCGCGC
>QHVA01000171.1 GCA_003223425.1 Gemmatimonadota bacterium | reverse complement strand
CAAACTCAATTCAAGGAAAAGGCGAGCCGCGAGGAGAGCGTTCCGGCCGGCCTGCTGAATTATCCGGTTCTGCAAGCAGCCGACATCTTGTTGTATCGAGCCGAGCTGGTTCCGGTTGGCGAGGATCAGGTACAGCACCTGGAGCTCTCGCGCGAGATCGCGCGCAAGTGGAACGCGCGCTTCGACGCTCGCGCGCCGCAACGGAGCGTAAAGTCGACTGCCAAGTCTGGATCAGCGGCGGCCAGTAGTTCGGCGCCGCTGGCCGGGGGATTTTTTCCGGAACCGAAGCCGCTCCTCACCCCCGCACGCCGCATCATGGGGCTGGATGGTCAGGCAAAGATGTCGAAGTCACTCGGCAACACCGTTGATTTGCTCGAGGATCCAGCTTTGATCTGGGAGAAGCTGAAACCAGCGGTGACGGACCCGAAGCGCGTCAGGCGCACGGATCCTGGAACTCCTGAAGTCTGCAACATCTATCACCTGCACAAAGCCTTCAGCGCGCAAGCAACGGTCGACCACGTCGCCGTACAATGCCGCACTGCTGGTTGGGGCTGCCTCGATTGCAAGAAAGTTCTGCACGAGTCGATGGAGAAGGAGCTCGCTCCGATGCGGGCGCGGGCCAGGGAGATTGCGGCCAATCCGAAGAAGATGGAGAGGGATCTGGCAGCTGGGGCCGACCACGCTCGCTCCATTGCCGAGCAAACGATGGGTGCAGTGAAGAAAAAAATGGGGCTCGTCTAGAACGTCCGCGATTGCAGACACCGAGCTCGTTCAGCGCGCGAAGATACTTCTCGACCAGCTGTCCGAGCACCCGAGGTTCGCCGGGAGCGCCGAGGAATCGGCGGCGAGGGCGGCGTGCCAAACAGAGCTCGAACGCGCCGGATTCAATTGTAGAGAGCTGCCATTCGAGTACTCTCAATGGCCTGGCCGATGGGGATCCCCGCTGGCCGCGGCTTTTCAGGCTGCGACGGTTATTGTCGTCGCGCGTACGTTTGTCGCGAATGGAGTACTTGCGGCGGTCCTCGCAGGAGCCGTGCTGTTAACGATCCTGTTCTTTATCAATGCTGACGCTAAACGCCGCTGGATCGATGTGCTTCGGTTTCAGCGGGCACACTCGGTCAACCTGGAGGCCAGGCGTGGCAACCCGGCAGTGTGGCTGATAGCGCACCTGGATTCGAAATCCCAAACGGTCCCGATGCTGATACGAATCGCGAGCTCCGTTGCTCTCGCGATAGTTCTCGGCGTGACCGTGCTGATTTTGCTGCTGTCGGCTCTTGGACTGGGTTGGATGGCGGCTCTTTGGCCGGGGCTCCAGGTGGCGGCTGTGATCGCGGCGATTCCGTCCATGTTTTGCTTCGTTCGAAATGACTCAACTGGCGCAGTTGATAACGCTAGTGGGGTTGTGGCAGTCCTGCTCGCGGCGCAGTCGGCGTCTGCGGCGCGCGATGTCGGAGTACTAGTGACCAGTGGTGAAGAGCTCGGGCTCGCGGGTGCGCGAGTTTGGGCGCGTCACGCTGAGCGGTCTATCACGGTCCTGAACTGCGATACAATCGACGACGTGGGCGATTGGCGCTCCATGTATACCGGCGCAAGCCCGAAGCGAATCGCGCTGGCGGTCGAAGGAGTCGCCAGTCGACTCCGGGTACCTTTGGCGATGAGGCGGCTCATTCCCGGCATCCTCGCCGATAGCATGGCGTTCGCCGATCGAGGTATCGAAGCCGTCACGCTCAGCAGAGGCACCCTGTCGACTCTCGCGCGCATCCATACGCGGCGCGATAATTCCAATGCGCTTACGGGGCAGGGCGCCGCGGAAGCGAGCGTCCTCCTTTCTGCTTTAGCGAAGGAACTGAGCTGATGCCGCTTCTGATTCTCGCTTGCGTAATCATTGCGTCGCTAATCCTGATAGTCCTCGGGCTTCCGGGTCTGTGGATAATGGTGGCATCAGCTGTCACGTATAACCTGGTAGTCCCGGGCGACCCGATCGGCTGGTTCACGCTCGTCGCCGTCGGTGTGCTGGCACTGGTGGCAGAGCTGCTCGAGCTCTCTCTGGCGGGACGCTACGCGCGCAAGTATGGTGGGTCACGCCGAGCGGGCTGGGGAGCAATTCTGGGAGGCATTGTCGGAGCGATGGTCGGGGTCCCCGTTCCCATCATTGGTCCCGTCATTGGCGCCTTTGTTGGCTCGTTCCTTGGAGCGCTCATTGCGGAGTTCACCGGTGGATCGTCTGCAAGTGATGCCACTCGTGTCGCAAAAGGCGCCTTGATTGGGCGTGTGATATCGACCGCTCTAAAGATTGGAATAGGCTTCACGATTGGCGTTTGGATCTTCATTGCAGCCATGGGATAATCACTGGATGGCGACCAACTAATGACCGCCGCCGAAAGCGCCGCCGCAGCCGCCGAGCCCTCGCCCGTCGAGGGGAAATACGTTTATTGCATCATCCGCAATGACCGGTCGAAGGAATTCGGCGAAATCGGCATCGGTAGTGGGTCGCGCGTCTATACGGTCAGTTTCAAAGACCTTGCTGCGGTGGTCAGCGACACGCCGATCGTCATCTACGACCCGACGCGCGAGAACGTTCTGGCGCACGAGTTCGTCAACGAGACAGTGATGCGCGAGTTCACGCTCATTCCAATGTCGTTCGGGACAGTATTTCGCTCGGAAAATGACGTACTCGCACTGCTCAGGTCGACCTACCAGGCATTCACGGACGTGCTCGAGAAGATGCAGGACAAGATCGAGTTCGGGCTCAAGATTCTCTGGGACCGCGACAAAGTAGTCGCCGCCATCGAGCGCGAGAACGACGAGATCCGTCGGCTCAAGGACGAGATTACGCGGAACGCCGCCTCATCAACGTATTTTGCGCGGATGCAGCTCGGTCGCCTGGTCGAAGCCGCGATGGAAGAAGCGAGCAATCGCTACGTCGCCGACATTCACGAGCAGCTTAAAGACGTGTCGGTCGCCAGTCGAAGCAACAAAGTCATCGGCGACCGCATGATCCTCAATGCTGCCTTCCTCGTCGACCGCAGGGACGAGAAGTCGTTCGACGAACGGGTGAAGGCGATCAGCTTGCAGTACGAAGACTTGCTTACGTTCAAGTACACGGGACCGTGGCCTCCTTACAATTTCGTCAACATCAAGCTGAAGCTGGAGAAGGCAATCTGATGCAGGTCTGACCTCATGGGACTTCTCACTAACATTCTACTCGCTCCATTCCTCGGCCCTGTTTGGGGAACGAAGTGGACGCTCGACAAAATCGATCGCGTCGTGCGCGAAGAGCTGACCGACGACACTCCGATCAAGGAAGATCTCCTGGCTCTCCAGATGAAGCTCGAGACGGGCGAGATCGACGACGCCGAGTACGTTCGTCGCGAGGCGCAGATCATGACGCGCTTTCGCGAAGTTCGCGAATGGCGCGAAAGGTTCGGGATGTCCACCAGCGGCGGTCCCGTTCGCGTCGCCGAGAGTGGCGAGTCAAAGTAATCGCCAGCGCGGCTAGATGATCGAGCGTCTGTGCTACGTCTACGGAGTGGTCCATTCTTCGGTTGACCCGAAAACCGCTCCGAATGGCATAGACGGCGGGCGCGTGAGTGTCATTTCGAACAAGGACGTATCCGCGCTCGCCACTTCCGTCAGCGCCGACGATTACGCGCCCGAAAGAGTCGAGTCGCTGACCGCAGATGTGGACTGGGTTAGCCAGCGCGCGATGGCACACGATCGCGTTCTCACCTGGGCATCCGACAACGGCGCAGTGATTCCGTTTCCAATGTGGACGCTCTTTCGCGACGCAAAGGCGGTCAAATCGATGCTCTCCAAGAGGCTGGACGAGCTGGAGCAGACGTTCGCGCGCATTGGGGACGGACGCGAGTTCATAGTTCGCGTCTACGTTCAGCCCGGTGTGCTGCAGGCACGACTCGGCGAGCACAGCGCTGAACTGACCGCGCTCGAAGCACAGGCGGCCAATGCGACGCCTGGACAGAAGTACCTTCTCGAGCGCAAGATCGAAAACCTTCGACGCGATGCGGGGCGTGATGTCAGCGCGAAGGTTGCCGGTGAGATTGACGACGCGCTGCGAAGCTGTTCGATGGAGACGGTGCGCGAGCAACCTGTCAACTCCGGCGCGCCGCGCGAGCAAGGGCGTGCGATTCTCAATGCGTCGTTCCTCGTCGCGCCGCCTAACGTGGTCGAATTCCAGCGCGCACTGACGTCGATGGTTAACAAGCACGAGCCATCGGGATTCAAGTTCGATTTTACGGGTCCGTGGCCACCCTATCATTTTGTGGGTGAGAGATCGGCGTGAGCATCGACGACTTACTGGGTGAGCCGCGCGTCGAGCTTTCTGAAGTCCTTAGTCACATTCTCGACAAAGGCGTCGTTCTCAGAGGGCAGGTGATGCTCGCCGTCGCTGACATTGATCTGATCCGCCTGGATCTCGGGCTGTTGCTCACGGCTGTTGAGAGCGCGCTGAGATTGCCGCCCCCAGGCGGTGCCGGCGCGCTCGGACTTCCAACGGGCCCGCGATTGCCGGCTAGCACGGCGCCGTCGGGATCGACGATGGAGAGCCAGGTCGTCGAGTCTCTCGCACCCCCTGGCGACGCGACTGTCGCGCCTCTTGAAGCCGTTGCTGAAAGCCTGCCGCAGCGTCTTAATACCGACCCCGATAAGGTGGAGAACGGGCTCGCGAAGCTCGTCTTGACGTTGATTGAGGTATTGCGTAAGGTCTTAGAGCACCAGGCAGTTCGGCGAATGGAGGGGGGACATCTGAGCGACGCGGAGATAGAGATGCTCGGAGTCGCGTTGCTTCGCCTCAACGACCGGATGCAGGACATGAAGGGGATCTTCGGCTTGACCGATGACGATCTCCAGATAGACTTGGGCCCCCTAGGCAGGTTACGATAACCCGGCGCACCAGCCGAACGGAGACAACTGCTTGGCAGAACTAGTATCCCCGTCGCGCACTTACGGTCTCGTCGACATTCTCGATCG